>NZ_JBICVM010000017.1:0-43816 GCF_043199095.1 Streptomyces sp. NPDC048650
GGGCCGGGGGGGGGCCCCCCCACACGGGCCGCCGCCGGTTTCTGGGGGTGTTCGCGGGTTTTTTGTGGTGCCTTGGGGCGCCCCCCCCCCCCCGGGGGGGGGGCCCCCGGGGGGGGGGGGGGGGTGCGGGCCCGACGGCGCTTACGGGCGGAGGGCTGGAAGGTCAGAGGGCCAGCTTCCAGTTCGCGGGGTCGAGCAGCAGATCCGGCGTGATCTTGATGTTGAGTTCCTTGGTGGACGGCGGCGCGTCGAAGACCATCTCCACGTGGGAGGACTCACCGGGGCTGAGCACCTTCTCGAAGTCGTGGTGGAGCGCGCCGTGCTTGTCGTCGTCGACCTCCTCGGCGTTCTTGCCGTCGGCCTCCGCCTTCGTCGTCATGAGGGGGTTCTCGAAGTCCTTGTCACCGGTGTTCTTGAGCGTGACGGTGAGCTTGTACGCCTTGTTGCCGTCGGTGTGGCCGGCGACGAGGGTGTTCGGGTCGACGGTGTACGGGCTCGGCTTCGAGACGGTCACCTGGAGGCCGTTGTTGTACTTCGCAGCGGCTCCCGCCCCGAGGTCCTTGATGACGTCGCTGCTGCCCGTCTCCTCCTTGTACTGCTTGTTGACGTCGTCGACCGCGCCCTTGACCACCAGCACGGAGACGATGACGCCGACGATCGCCAGGATGATCGCGAGGGCTCCCAGGATCGTGCCGGTCACCGCCACACCCTTGTTGGTGGCCTGACCCTTCTTGGCACGGCTCATGCCCACCAGGCCGAAGATCAGGGACAGGACGCCGAGCGGCCCGGCGAGCCAGAACAGGAACATCGGGATGCCGCTGAGTGTGCCGATGATGCCGAGGACCAGGGCGGTGACGCCGAGGCCGTTGCGGGCCGCCTGAGGGGCCGGGGCCTGCGGGCCGGGCTGGTAGTGCATCTGCTGAGACATGCGGGAGTGGCCCCTTCCGGGCGCTGAATCGAGACCGCTGAAGTGATGGGTCAATAACAACAGAGGCTGTGAATCGAGTCAACACGGGTACACGATTAACAAGAATTCACGCTGTGAAGAGGTGGGGTGGGTAGGGGTGGGTATGCTGCAAACACAGTGGTCACGCATCGGGACGGGAGCCAGTCAGGTGCCGGACATCGCACCAACGGAGAACGCGACGGACGATGACGCCGCAGGTCGCGGAGGGTCGAGCGGCGACCCGGCAGTCGGCGTTCACACCGCCGGCCATCCCGCGGACCGTCCCACCGAGGTGACCGCCGCCGGCATCGCCCGGCTGGCCGGGGTCGGCCGGGCCGCCGTCAGCAACTGGCGCCGCCGTCATGCCGACTTCCCCAAGCCGGTCGGCGGCACGGAGTCCAGCCCCGCCTTCGCCCTCCGCGAGATCGAGCGGTGGCTTCGCGAGCAGGGCAAGCTCGCCGAGGTCCCACCGCGGGAACGGGTCTGGCAGCAGCTCGTCGGGCATCCCGCCGGCGCCGCCGCCGCGCTCCGCCAGGCCGGCGCCGTCCTGCTACTGATCCACGCCCGGCCCGCCGCCTGGCAGCAGCTGCGCGGCGCCTCCGACGACGTCGAGCTGACCGGCGTGCTGCCCGCGATGCTCGACTCCGTCCTCGCCGCCCGGCTCGGCGACGGCCACCCCGTACACGGCCTGACCCGCGAGGCGCTCGCCCCCTCCGCCGCCCTGGTGCGCGCCACCGCCGACCTCGCGGCCCTGGACGGCGCCCCCGAGGCGTACGCCTTCCTGCTCGGCCGCCATCTGGACGCCAACCCCCGCCAGTACACCCTCACCCCGCCGGGGCCGGCCGCCCTGATGGCCGAACTCGCCGCCGCGGACGGCTCGTTGGGATCCGTACTCGATCCGGCCTGCGGTACCGGCGCGCTGCTGACCGCCGCCTGCGAGCACGCCGCCGGGCAGCCGGACGCGGCCCCCCTCGCCCTGTACGCACAGGAGGCCGACCCGGACCTCGCCGCGCTCACCGCGCTCCGCCTCGCCCTGGGCCATCCCGGCGCCCCCATCCGGGTACGGGCCGGGGACACCCTGCGCAGCGATGCCCTCCCGGAGCTGGCCGCCGACGCCGTCCTGGTCCACCCGCCGTTCAACGAGCGCAACTGGGGCCATGACGAGCTGGCCTACGACCCCCGCTGGGAGTACGGCTTCCCGGCCCGCACCGAATCCGAACTGGCCTGGGTGCAGCACGCGCTGGCCCGGTTGCGCGCGGGCGGCACCGCCGTCCTGCTGATGCCGCCCGCCGCCGCCTCCCGCCGCTCCGGCCGCCGCATCCGCGCCGATCTGCTGCGCCGCGGCGCGCTGCGCGCCGTCATCGCCCTGCCGGCCGGCGCCGCCCCGCCCAACGGCGTCCCCCTGCACCTGTGGGTACTGCGCAAGCCCGACGGCAGCACCCAGCCCGCCCCGCACCTGCTCGTCGTCGACACCGCGGGCCTGGCTCCCACCGGCGGCCGCGACAAGCTCGACTGGGGCGCCGTCCGCGCCACCGCCGTGGACGCCTGGCGGGCCTTCGACCGGGACGGCGGGGTCGAGGAAGTGCCCGGCGTACGGCGGTCGCTGGCCGCCATCGACCTCCTGGGCGACGACGTCGACCTCGCCCCGGCCCGCCACCTCCCGCCGCCCGCGGCCGCCGGCGGCCCCGCCGAACTGGCCCAGGTCCGCGACCGGTTGACCGACACCCTCGCCCGGACCAGCCGCCTCACCCCCCGGCCCTCGCCCCAGGACGCAGGCGCCCCGCCCCAGGCCCGCTGGCCGCTGACCACGGTCGGCGAACTCGCCCGCTCCGGCGCCCTGGTGCTGCGCGCCGGCGGCCCGGGCACTGCACCCCCGGGAGCGCCCCCGGCGGTCCTCACCGATCACGACGTCATCGGCGCCACCGCCCCCTCCGGCACGCTCCCCGAAGCCACCCCCACCGGCCCCGTCGAGGAACCGGTCCTGGTGCGGGAGGGCGATGTGGTCGTCCCGGTCCTCGGCGGCGGCGCGATCGCCCGGGTCGTCGACGACACCACCGCCGGTGCCGCCCTCGGTCGCAACCTCACCCTGCTCCGGCCCGACCCGGCCGCCCTCGACCCCTGGTTCCTCGCCGGCTTCCTGCGCGGCACGGCCAACAACCGCCAGGCCAGCAGCTACGCCTCCACCGCCACCCGGCTCGACGTCCGCCGCCTCCAGCTGCCCCGCCTCCCCCTCACCGAACAGCGGCGCTACGGCGGGCGGTTCCGCGACCTGGCCGCCTTCGAGGAGGCCCTGCGGCTCGCCACCCGGCTCGGCGAACAGCTGGTCCAGGGGATGTACGACGGCTTCACGGACGGATCGGTGGCGCCGGACTGATCGCCGGCCGAACTGTACGGTGGATGCGGGGAGTTGGGGTGAAGAGAGGCGATGCCGCACCGGGGTGACGCCACCTCGGCGGCGTCGCGCCACCACTCTCGGCGGGGCGTCGCGTCGGTGCCGCGGCGTCCGGGGTGGGAACGGGGCTGCGGATCGTCCGGCCCATTCCGTGCAACCCCTCACGCGGCGGCGCTGTCGTCTATACGCTCGCAGGTCCCTACGCGTATTCGGAAACCGCGACCGCCCTCGTGATGGCGACCGATGATCCACCAGGAGCAGCAATGCACGGCCCCGCCCCGGCTTCCCCGCCGCACCGTCCACCGGCGACGGGGGTGGTGGTCCTGCTGCGTGTGATCTTCGTGGCCACCGCGGTGTGCAGTCTGGGCCTGCTGGCCTGGGTGGCGATGCTGCGGGCCGCGATCGTGCAACGGCGGCCGCTGGGCTGGTGGCTGTTCGGCGCCGACCTGATCGCGATGATCGGCTCCTGTGTGCTGATCGTCTCCTTTCCCGAGACGGACTGGCGCACCAATGCCGGCGTGGGGCTGCTGCTGCTCCAGATAGCCGGCGCCGTCGCCTACTACCTCGTCGTCGACATCCGCGCGGCCGGCCGGTCCGGGTACGCGCAGGGACAGGAGCCCGGGTACGCGCAGGGTTACGGCCCCGCCCACCCCCCGGCCGGGCCGCCCGTCGGGCCCGCCCCGCATCCGTACGGTCCGCCGCAGCCGCCCGCCCCGGCCCCGCTGCACGCCCAGGAGACCCGCCCGTACGCCAACGAGGCGCACCCGTATGCCCGGAACCCCTACGGCGCACCCGCCCCGCACACCCCGCCCGTCTCGCACACCCCACCCGCCCCACCACCCCAGGACCGCCCGCGACCGCAGCGCATCCACCAGGTGCGGGCCGAACTCGACGAGCTCAGCGACTATCTCCGCCAGGAGGGCCGGCAGTGAACGGCCGGGTCATCGCCGGACGCTACGAACTCTCGGTCCTGCTCGGCCAGGGCGGCATGGGTCAGGTCTGGATCGGCTACGACCGCCGCCTCGACCGCCGGGTCGGCGTCAAACTGCTGCGCCCGGACCGGGTGGCGGGCACCCCCGACGGTGAGGAGATGCGCCGCCGTTTCGTCCGCGAGTGCCGGGTCACCGCGCAGGTCGACCACCCCGGACTGGTCACCGTCCACGACGCCGGGAGCGACGGCGAGGACCTCTTCCTGGTGATGCAGTACGTCGAGGGCGCCGACCTCTCCGACCACCTCGCCGAGCACGACCCGTACCCCTGGCCCTGGGCGGTCAGCGCCGCCGCCCAGATCTGCGCCGTCCTCGCGTCCGTCCACGCGGTGCCGATCGTCCACCGCGACCTCAAGCCCCGCAACGTCATGGTCCGGCCGGACGGCACCCTGGTCGTGCTCGACCTGGGCATCGCCTCCGCCCTGGACACCGACACCACCCGCCTCACCCACACCGGCTCGCCCATCGGCAGCCCCGCCTACATGGCCCCCGAACAGGCCATGGGCGGCGCCGTCGGCCCGCACACCGACCTCTACGCCCTCGGCGTGCTGCTGCACGAACTCCTCAGCGGCCAGGTCCCGTTCGCCGGATCCACGGCCCTCGGCGTACTCCACCGCCACCTGTACGAGGAGCCGGTCCCGGTGCGTCGGCTGCGCCCCGACGTCCCCGAACCCCTCGAAGCGCTGGTGCTCCGGCTGCTGCGCAAGGACCCGGCGGACCGCCCCGCCGACGCCCAGGAGGTCTACGGGGCGCTGGTCCCCCTCCTCCCCACCTCCGAGTCCGGACCGCACGCCGCCCAGCACCCGCCCGTCCCGCTCGCCCCGATGGACCCCACCCGCCCCTTCCGCCGTCCGCACGCCCCCTGGCCGGTGCGCACCGCATCCCCGGCCGCCGCGCCCACCCCGCCGGAACCCGCGGTCGCCGACCCCCGCACCTCCCTCGCCGCGGCCCACCGCACGGGCCCGCCGTCCGGGGCGTCCGCGCTCCCCTCGTCCTCCGCGCTCCCCTCGCCCTCCGCGTCCTCGGCGCCCGCATCGGCCTCCGCCGACTCCTCTGCATCCTCCGGACCGGACGTCGCCGCCGCCGTCGACGAGGTCAAAGGCCTCCTCGACCAGGGCCGGATCACCCGCGCCGTGGACATCCTCGGCAGCCTCCTGCCGGCCGCCGCCGCCCGGCACGGCCACCACTCCCCGGTGGTCCGCACCCTGCGCAAGCAGTACGCCGCCACCCTCATGGACGACGGCCAGTACCGCCGCGCCCTGCCCGAAATCCGCCGACTGGCCGAGGAGTTCGGCAAGGAGGCCGGCCCGGCCGCCGCCCGCCAGTCCCTCCAGTTCCACTACGAGGCCGCCCAGTGCCTGGAACAACTCGGCGAGGTGGCCCAGGCCCTGGAGGAATACCGCGCCCTCCTCCCGTACTTCGAGCGCTACCCCGACGACCCCGCCCGCCCCCTGGAGATCCGCCGCTCCATAGGCCAGCTGCTCCTGGCCCAGGGCGAACACGGCGCCGCCCAGGAATGCCTCGCCAGACTCCTCTACGACGCGGAACGACTGCACGGCCCGCACCATGCGTTTCCCGGAGAGGTTCGGCGGATGCTGCAGTGGCTGGGGCAGATGCAGGGGTGAGAGGCACACCCCACCCCTCCGGACAAAGCCCAAAAAAACTCACCCCGCCACGGTTGACCAGCCGTTTCACCGGAGACGCACCCTGAGGAGACCCGTGTCGCACTGTTACTGTGCATGCCCATGACAGAGATCAGCAGCGCACGTTCTGCCGACGAGTTGTACGCCGGCATCCAGGCCGTCGCCGCGGGCACGCCGTATCGGATGTGCCGGACGGAGCGGGGATTCGACCTGACCGTGGATGTCGACGTCCCGCAGTGGCAGGAGCTGTTGACCCGTCATCGGGTCGGCCAGGTGCACACGTACCGCGTCGCGCTGCGTCCACAGAAGAAGGTCTACACGCTGACGGACGTCGTCCGCACCGTCGAGTACGGGGCGGGCCCGGGCGAAGTGCGACTGGGGGCGACGGCGTTCGTGGGCCGGACCGTGTCCGTGTCTTCGCACCGCACCGTGGACGGCTCGGAGCAGTACACCTTCTCGTCCGCCGAGGGCCACCGCCTGATCCGGGGCGTGACAGAGGAGCTGGGCTGGCGGGAAGCCCAGCCCGCCAGCGTGAAGATCGCTCTGGGTTTCGCGGCTCTCGGCGGGGTCGGTGGTCTCGTGGCGGTCATCGTCCTCGCAGTCACCAAATGGCTGTGACAGGCCGGTAGGTCAGGCCCCGACGTGCCGCTCCGCCCATGCCGGGCGGACAGGCCGGCCGGGGTCGTTCGGCGCCCGCCACCAGAGGGGCGGAACCGCCACCACACCAGATCGTTGGCCGAAGCAGTGGCCCAGGCCACGCCGACTCCTTAGCATCGGTCTCGATCACGCAAGGTCGAGACTCCGTCGCACGATCTGCCGGGAGGCCAAGTGTTCCGCCGTAGGACAGCGCTCTCCGTATCCGCCACCGCCGCCCTGCTGGCCGCGACCCCACTGCTGGCCGCCTGCGGCAGCGGCGCGCACCCCGGTGCCGCGGCCGTCGTGGGAGGGAAGCGGATCACCGTCGCGCAGCTGCAGGCGAAGGTGAAGGATGTGCGCCAGGCGCAGGGCAAATCTCCGCAGGGCGCCCAGATGATCATGAACACCGGTCGGTTGAGCCTGGCCACCCTCAACGGCATGGTCTTCGACGAGGTGCTGGCGCGCAGCGGCAAGGAGGCGGGGGTCACGGTCACCCGCGGCGCCATCCAGAAGTGGCGGACCGCGGCCGAGCGCCGGGCGGGCGGCGCCGAGCGGCTGAAGACGATGTGGCTCCAGCAGGGCATCGCGCCCGACGAGATCGACGCGATGGTGCGCAATCAGCTGCTGTTGGACGGGGTGGCCAAGCACCTCGGCGCGGATCGCGGCCGGCCGCAGGGCCAGCAGCAGCTCGCCCGGGAGCTGTCCAGGACCTCCCGGTCCATGGGGATCGACGTCAATCCGCGGTTCGGTAAGTGGGACGACAAGCAGGTCATCCTGGGCGAGACCAAGGAGCCGTGGATCACCGCCCGGCCGGGGCGGCAGCAGATCTGAGCGGCCGGCCCCTTACCGGCGCCGGGCGTTGTCGGTGCGGTGGGTTACGTTCGATACGTGAACGCTGACGCCTCTGCCGCCGACACCGGCGCCGATGCCCGCCCCGAGGGCACCGGCACCGGCCGCCTGGTCCTGCTCACCACCAGCCACCGCGTCGCCCCCGGACTGCTGTCCTGGCCCGCGTGGCAGCTCCTGCGCACGGCGGACCGCGTGCTGTGCGCGGACCCGCACCATCCGCAGCTGCCGTATCTGCGGGAGGCCGGCATCGAGGTGGCCCAGGAGTCCCTCTCGGCGCGGGAGCTCGTCGACTACTGCGTCGCCGCGTCCCGGACGGCCGTCGTCATCACCTCCGCGGACGGCGAGAGCGCGCTGACCGACGGCCTGGCCCGGCTGGCCGGTTCCGGCCGCGAGACCATGCCGGATCTGGAGCTGCTGCCCGGTTCGTACGACCTGCCCGGTGCCCGGCTGCTCGACCTCGTCCAGGTGATGGACCGGATCCGCGCCGAATGCCCGTGGAGCAGCATCCGTACGCACCAGGACCTCGCCAAGTACGGCCTGGAGGAGGCGTACGAAATGGTCGAGGCCATCGAGGCGGGCGACCGGGAGGAGCTGCGCGAGGAGCTGGGGGACGTGCTCCTCCAGGTCGTCTTCCACGCCCGGATCGCCCAGGACGACCCGGACGAGCCGTTCGCCATCGACGACGTCGCGGGCACGATCGTCGAAAAGCTCCTCCATCGCCACCCGCACGTCTTCGGGGACGAATCCGCCGAGACCCCCGAGGATGTCAAGGCGCACTGGCTGCGCACGAAGGCCGAGGAGAAGCAGCGGGAGTCGGTGACCGAGGGTGTCCCGCTGGGCCAGCCCGGGCTGGCCCTGGCCGCCAAGCTGGCGTCGCGGGTGCGGACGGCGGGGCTCGAGGTGGCGCTGCCGGCGGGCGAGGGCATCGGCTACGAGCTGCTGGCGATGGCCGTACGGGCCGAGGCGGAAGGCGTCGACCCGGAGGCGGCACTGCGGGCGGCGGCTCGGGCGTATCGCGATGCGGTGATAGCGGCGGAGGGCGCAGCCGGTTAGCACCGTGGGGTGAGCTGGCGCGAAGGGGGCGCGGGTGGAACGGGAGTCACGGAAGCTCGACTGGCGGCGAGGGCTCTGGTCGAGGTCGTGGGCACGGAGGCTTGGGCCGAGGTGCGGCTGCGCCTAGTGAAGCCAGCAGCCGGGGCGACCCACGGCCCGGAAGCAGCAATGGGGCGGCTGGAGGCCGAGTTGCCCTCCGGTACCGAGCTGTCACGCCTGAATCGGTGGAGAGCCTGGTGCGTGACCTGCTCATGCACCATCTCCAGGCTGACGTTGCACTCCTTTCCGTACTGGCCGAGTTACCGTCGGCGACGGACCTGCTGTCGGTCCACGGCGGCCGCCGCGCATCGACGTGGCCAACACCCTCTCCGGCAACACCCAGGGCACCGTCGTCCAGCGGGCTCCTCGCCGACGCGACCGGCACCTCAGCGGTCACGCCCTGGTACGGGCCGCCCTTGACCTCGCCCGCTGCGGGCTCGACGGGCCGCTGCCCATGGAGCTGCTACTGAGGGTGCATGTGAGGGACACGGATGTGCGCGGCATGGACCGGGAGTTGGTCAAGGCCGCCCGTGCGTGGGCGGCGGAGCGGCGGTACGGACTGCACCATGCCTTCCCAGGGGAGGTCCGGCGGATGCTGCATCGGCTGGGGAAGGTATAGGGGTGAGGAACCTCATCACCCGCCGGACCGTGCCCGGAAATCGGGCCATCGGCCTTACAAAGGCCGCACTGAAGGCGCAGTCACGGGATATGGTCACGATGTCGGAATTTGCTGCCATTATTGGCCTCGGCGAAGTGGTCGGAGTCATCGATATCTCCGGGAAAATTGGCGTGATTGAATCCCCGGCTGAACGAGCGACGACGAGGTTCCTGTAAGATCAACTTGCCTGGGATGCAGGATAACGATTTCCCGTCGGCCGCAGGGCGGCTCGGACTTTCAAGGCCATTACGGGAGGGCTCATGGCGGACGATCAATCGAAGCAGGTAGACGAGTCGGAATTCTTGGAAATAACCAAAGATCCGGCCGCGGCCCGGGTCATGCGCAAGAGCCTGGAGCAGATCGCCCAAGGGTGTGCCGGAGGCGTCTTGAAAGAGATGGCGCACGAGGTTCTCTCTGGGCGCGTCGGCCTGCGTGAAGCGGTAAATATTCCCGCGTACTCGGATCAGATGGTCGAGAGGTTCCAGGATTTCAAAAAGGACTGGGACTCGATATCCGAAAAGGATAGAGATCGGCTGGTGGATGCTGGCGAAAAGTTCATCGAGGAGCAGCGTAAAGAGATCGACGAGGCTGAACGGGGATCGCGGGAAACCCCCACGCGCAGCACCAAGGCGCGTCACGATGGTGGCTCTTGGTCGATGTATTAGAAATGGCAGACAGTGCGCTGGTGGATTTATTCGCACGGAGAATAGATCATGGCGCTGCGGCGGGTTGCGCTGCCGAGGTAGGGCCACCGAGGAGATTTTAATCGGTGGCAAAGCGAGGGAAAACGGGGGAAGGCATAGCCATGAGCTTCACAGTGGATCCTGCGGACATCGCAGGCTTTGCCAAGCTGATTGACCGGGCTGCAGAAGACATGCACGCAGGAATTTCCTACATTGGCAACCAGGCGAACGAGGATGGCTTCCAGGTCACCCAAGGGGCGGTCGGTGCAATCTGGGAGGAGCTGTATGGAAATCACACGCAGAACGTTCAGGATGTCAAAAGGTTTCTGCGCAAGGTTTCGGAGATCCTGGACGCCTCTGGCGCGGAACTCAAAAGATCGGCCAAGTACTACCGGGACACGGACCGGGAACAAGCAAGCAAGATCGATTCCACGTACCCCCAATCGAAGCGCCGGACGCCGGACGCTGACCTCGCTTCCGGGGGCTCCGGAGACTTCCGGGATGCGAATGATGCACGGGGCAAGTTGAAGCTCCTGGAGGCGGATCCTAGCTTTCTTTCCCCTGATCTCATCGCAAAAGCGCAAAACTGGGCAGAGGGGCATGTAGAGGAATGGCAGTTCAACGGGGGTTTCAAGTCTCTCGGGGTGCCTCTCGACTTGCTCAGTCCGTCGGCAATCGCCACGGAGGGTTTGAAGTTGTTCTTCAATTTCGACCCTATTGGTTGGGTCGCTACACAGATTGGTGGGGATTGGGAGGGTTATCTGAAATGTGGGGAACTTTGGGGCAACCTTGCGAGTTTTTGTCGTTCGGTGGCCGCTAACATCTACCATGGAACTTCTCAGATAGCGGTGACCTGGACGGGTAATGCGGCAGACGCGGCCTTCGTTTACTTTGAAGAGATTGCCGATCTCTTGAATTCCGCCGCGGAGTCGTTCGATTCCTTGAAGGAGAACTATGAGATGATTGCGTACATCGTCTTCGGGATTTCTGACTTCGCGAAGACCGCTTTGAGTATGGTTCTCGATTGGGCGCTTGAAGCGGGCATTGCAGCTCTCGCCGGAGTGGAAACGTCATCGACGATAATAGGTCCCATCGTGGCAGCCGCCGTGGTGGCGAACCGAGCTCTTAAGGCGATCGAGAAGTACAAGCACATCATTGACGCAATTGATCACGGCCTTGTGCTTGCCAAGTTGGGCACCGCGGAGTGTGGTCGAGAATCTGCCTCCATGGAATCAAAGGTCAAGAAATTCCCCGTGCCGGGGAGGAGCTATGACAATGCCGTGGCGTGACGCGAAAAGGATGCATGTCGGTGAGCGTTGAGCGATCAGACGCGGGCAAGCTGTCGAAGCTCCGTCGCATAGCTGTCGGCTCCTGCGGGTTGGCAGTGTTCGGTATGATTGAGTTCGTGCGGAGTGAAGGCTGGCGGAATCCGAGAGTCTTCGTGCTCTCCCTCACCTTCGTTCTTTCTGCGGGCTTGTCGATCTTGGCGTTGCGCAAGGGGCGCATGCGGCTGGCCATCCTGGCGCTGGCGATTCTTTTTGTCATACCGACGGTCTATCTGGCTCTTCGCTCGTGGTGGCCGCCCTTCTGACCCCCGAGCGACCTGGGCGGTGTGAGGTCCCGCACCGCCCAGCGCGGGTAGCCGGAATGGCCAAGGCACCCTGGGCGCCGTTACCCACCAACGCAACGGAATCGCCACCACCAGATCGTTTGCCGAAGGTGCGGCCCAGGCCACACCGACTCCTTGGCATCGGTCTCGATCACGCAAGGTCGAGACTCCGTCGCACGATCTGCCGGGAGGCCAAGCGTTCCGTTGTCGGGCAGCCCTCTCCGTCTCCGTCACCGCCGCCCTGCTGGCCGCGAGCCCGCTGCTGGCCGCCTGCGGCAGCGGTACCCACTCTGGTGCCGCCGCCGTTGTGAATGGGAAGCGGATCACCGTCGCGCAGCTGCAGGCGAAGGTGAAGGATGTGCGCGCGGCGCAGGGCAGGTCCCTGCAGGGCGCGCAGCTGATCATGAACACCGGCCGGCGGCGCGGAGCGGCTGGCGGCGATGTGGCTCCAGCAGGGCATTGCGTCCGACGAGATCGATTCCATGGTGCGTAATCAGCTGCTGCTGGACGGGCTCGCAAAGCACCTGGGCGCTGGCCGCGGCCGGCCGCAGGGGCAGCAGCAGATCGCGCAAGCGCTGGCCAAGACGTCAAGGCGCCTGGATGCGCACGAAGGCGGAGGAGAAGCAGCGGGAGTCCGTGACGGAGGGCGTCCCCCTGAGCCAGCCGGGCCTGGCCCTGGCGGCCGAGCTCGGCTCGAGGGTCCGCACGTGGACGTCCCCCTGCCGACGGTCGGCTACGAACTCCTGGCCCTGGCGGTACGGGCGAGCGGGACGGCATTGACCCGGAGGCGGCGCTGCGGGCAGCGGCTCGGGCGTATCGCGATGCGGTGGTGGCGGCGGAGAAGACGCAGACCGGCTGACGGGCCGGGGCGGTCATTGTCCACCCCGGCCCCTTCTCACGGGCTTACAGCAGGTGGTCCGCCTTGCCCGCCTTTACGTCGCGGATCAGGGTGCGGAGGGCTTCTATGGAGTCGGTGAGGTAGCGGTCTTCGTTGCCGTCGACGGCGATGTAGGCGTTGCCTGCGGCGTCGGTTCCGAGGCGGAAGCAGTTGTTGCCTTCGCCGCAGTACGGGTCTTCCCAGGTGATGTCGGGCATCCGGTCTCCTAGAGTTGGCGCGCGATGGCGTGAATGAAGTCCCGTGACTTCTCGGGAGTAAGGGCGTTCTCCGCCATCCAAGCGAGGTGGTCTCGGTACTTGGCGAGCTGGGCCTCGGCGTGGGTGAACTCCGGCCCGTGCGCTGAGTCCAATTGGACCGTGTCCAGTCTGGGGACGGGGCCTTCGGCATAGAGCAGCGCGTGACCTGCACCTGGAAACACGCCGCATTCGACAGGGATCACCCGCAACGAGATGTGCTCACGTTCCGACACGGCGCAGAGATGGTCGAGCTGTGCTCGGGCGACCTGCCGACCGCCGAAGTGCATGCGCAGGGCAGCTTCATGGACGTACCCCACGTAGGGCCGAGCGATCTGCTCGTCGAGGATGCGTTGCCGCTCCATTCTGTGGTTCACGCGAAGCTCGATCTCCAGGCGCGACAGCGGCGGGAGCACCGCGCCGAACACCGCCCGCGCGTAATCTTCGGTGTGCAACAGGCCGGGTACGTGCACCGTCTGGGCTGTGAGCAGTCGCTTCGCGTGCCATTCGAGCTCGGCGATGTCGAGAAGTCCGAGCGGGAGTGTGCCCCGGTACTCCTCCCACCAGCCGCGTTCCTGGTTCGCCGCCATTGCCGCCAAGGCATCGATGTAAGTGCTGTCTGCGCACGCGTAGTTGCAGGCCAGGGTGCGCAGCCGTTCAGGGGAGATGACACGGATCCCGGACTCCATGTTCGAGATCTTCGTCCGGTCCAAGCCCAGCAGTCCGGCCGCGTAGTCAGTGCTGACCTCTGCGGCCACCCTGAGCTTGCGCAGTTCGGCTCCCAGGCGTTTCTGCCGCTCGGTGGGGGTGCGTCGCGTCGCCATGCCGTCCTCTCTGGATCGGGACGGGGTCAGTGTGCCGTGACGGCTCGTCACCAGTCCAACTCGATGGTGGCAATTGTCACTGACTAGGTGGCGCTTTGTCCGTCGGGTCGTTAGCTTCAAGTAACGCGCAAGCCACACACCGCAACTGCCGGAAGCGCACCGCGCGAGCATGCCCGCCTGCCCTGGGGCGGGTGTGCCCGCGCCCAGGGAGGTAGGCCACCGGCGCGTACGTACCGCTTGGCGCACATGTACGCACTCGAATGCCCAACGCCAGTAAGGGAGTTGAGGGCATGATCCATGTCATTCGCCGCACCCGCGCCCGTCTCCGCGCGCTCTTCGCGCCATGCGGTCGGCACCGCGCCGCGCCCAAACCGTCGGCCTATCCGACCCGTTCGGTCCGCGCAGTCCACGGGGGCCTCTCGCCCCGCGCCGTAGGCGAGCCGCCCGGTCGGCGCCCGGGTCCGTACGCCAGTGACGTGCCCCTCGATGGGTGGGCGACGCCGTTGGTGCGGCTCTACCTCCTCACCCGCGACGAGTGGCGGGCGCGGCGCCTGCGGGGACTGGAGGTGGCGCGGTGAACAGCGACGACCCGGGGATGCGTTTGCTGCCGCGGACGTGTGCGGGCGGTCGGCCCGCGTACGTCTCGACGGACGGGAGCGGTCCGGTGTCCCGCATTGCCGATCGGATCGAGGCCACGCAACTTGGGCTCGCCGGGCGCCTGTTGGGCCAAGCGCGAGGGGTGTTGGCGGAGGGAGGCCCGGGGACGCGGTCGGGGTTCGGGCTGCTGGCCGCGCAGTTGGCGGATGCGTTGGATGACGCGTTGCTCATTGCCGAGAGCCGGGGGGTTCGGCTCGCCCCGGTGGACGGCGACGATGAGCGCGAGGGCGAGGGCGATACAGGAAGGGGGAGCGTGCTGTCCGTTCCCGGGGACGACCTCGCCTCCGGGGGCGTCGCGCGGCGGTTCGTGCGGGAGATGGCACGGGCGTGGGGGTTGCCCGCGGAGGCGGCGGAGGTGCTGGAGGCGGTCGCGGGAGAGCTGGTGGCCAATGCGCTGGAGCACACCGTGAGCCGGTTCATCGTCGTGGAGTTGACGCGATCCGACGACGGCCGGACGGCCGGGGTCAGGGTGACGGATGAGGGTCGGGGTGAGGCGGCCGTTCAGGCAGAGCCGGACGAGGAGTGCGGGCGCGGGCTGTTGATCGTTGAGGCACTGACGAAGCGGTGGGGGTGGCTGCGGACGGGCAAGGGGTACACCGTCTGGGGCGAGGTCAATGCCTGGTGATCGGGTTACCGGCGGCCACCGGGGCCGCCGCAGGTGGCCCCTCCGCGCCTCCGTCGGTCAACGGGCGCCCGGCGCGCCTCCACACCCGCTCGCCGACCCACACCACCACAACGGCCCCCGCCAGCCCGGCGCCCAGGACGCACACCGCGTCCCAGCCTCCGGCCCCCCACACCACCGACGTCAGCGCCGACCCCGCCGCGCCGCCTGCGAAGTAGCTGGTCATATAGGCCGAGTTGAGGCGGTTACGGGCCTCGGGCCGCACCCCGTACACCACGTTCTGGTTGCTGACGTGGAGCCCCTGCGCGGCCAGGTCCAGGACGACGACCCCGGCCAGCAGCGCCGCCAGCGACCACGCTCCGCCCGCGCCGCCGGCCGACAACAGCCCCCACGATCCCAGGAGCAGAACGGCCGTCGCGCCCGTCACCCGGTGCACCAGCCCGCGGTCCGCCAGCCGTCCCGCTATCGACGCCGACAGCGAACCGGCCGCCCCGACCAGTCCCAGCAGTCCGATGGCCGACTCCTGCCAGCCGTAGGCCGGGCCGGACATCAGGAAGGCCATGGCGGTCCACAGGACGGAGAAGCCCGCGAAGGCCAGCGCCCCCAGCGCGGCCCGCCACCGCAGGACCGGCTCGCGGGCGAAGAGCCCCAGCGTCGAGCCGAGCAGGGCGGGATAGCGGAGTCCGGACGGCGTGCGCAGGCTGGGCAGCCGGAGCCGCAGCAGTACGGCCATCAGGAGCATCAGTGCGGCGTTGACCCAGTAGACGGTGCGCCAGCCGCCGAGTTCGGCCAGCAGCCCGGCGGCAGTACGGGCGAGGAGGATGCCCAGAAGGATTCCGGTCATCACGGTGCCGACGGTGCGGCCGCGTTCGGCGGGGGCGGCCAGGGTTGCGGCGAACGGGGTGATGACCTGCGCGGCAGCGGAGGTCAGGCCGGTCAGCGCGGTGCCCGTCAGCAGGACGGCGGCGTTGGGGGCGCTCGCCGTCACGGTGAGGAAGACGGCGGTGAGCGCGCACAGGGTGACTGCGAGCCGGCGCCGTTCCAGCAGGTCGCCCAGGGGGACGAGGAGCAGCAGGCCCAGGCCGTAGCCGACCTGGGCGACGGTCACCACCAAGGCGGCGGTGGACGAGGACAGGTGGAGATTGCGGCCGATGAGGTCCAGCAGCGGCTGGGCGAAGTAGTTACCGGCGACGGACAGGCCGGCGACGGTGGACATCAGCAGTAGCGTGCCGCGCCCCAGTCCAGCTCGGGGTTCGGGTGCCGGCTTTCTTGCGGGTCCTGGCTTCATTACGGGTCTTCCCCCTGACGTACCGGAAACCGCCCGCCGCCACGGAAGCGTCGGGCACGACCCACCCTCCGGCCCCACCCGTCAATGAGTCCAATACATAGTTTTCATCGCATCCATCGTGAAACGCGATCGGTCGGCGCCCTACCATCGGCCGGCATGGAACTCCAGCAGATGCGCTATGTGGTCGCCGTCGCCGAGACGGGCGGCTTCACCCGGGCCGCCGAACGCTGCCACGTCGTGCAGTCCGCGCTCAGCCACCAGGTCGCCCGGCTGGAGAAGGAGCTCGGCGCGCGGCTCTTCGACCGGACCAGCCGCAGTGTCCGGCTGACCGCCGCGGGCGAGGCGTTCGTACCCGTCGCCCGGCAGACCCTGGAGGCGGCCGAGCGGGCCCGTGCGGAGGTCGAGGCGGCGGCCGGCGAAGTGCGCGGGCGGCTCGCGGTGGGGGCGATCTCGACGGTGGCGGCCGTCGATCTCGCCCATGAGCTGGGCGCCTTCCGTGCCCGGTATCCCCGGGTGCGGATCGGCCTCCAGATGGAGATGAGCGATCTGCTCATCGAGAAGGTGCGGCAGGGAACGCTGGACGTCGCCTTCGTCGGACTGGCGCCCACCGCCCGCACCACCGGGGTGCGGGGGAAGGAGCTGGCCCGCGGTGAGCTGGTCGCGGTGGTGGCGCCGGGGCATCCGCTGGCCGGGCGGGAGTGGACCACGCTGTCCCGGCTGGCGCGGGAGTCCTTCGTCGACTTCACGGCGGGTTCGGCGGCCCGCCGTCAGCGCGACGACGCGTTCCGGGCGGCCGGGTTGACCTCCGAGGTGGCGTTCGAGGTCACCACCGTCGAGTTCCTGGCGAAGCTGGTGCGGGCCGGGCTGGGGGTCGGCATGGTCCCCGAGGCGATCGCCTCCGAGCTGAAGGGGCTGGCCGTCGTCCGCGTCCGGCCGGCGCCGGAGCGGACCGAGCGAGTGGTCTGGAGTGCGCTGGGGCCCTCGCCGGCGGCCGCCGCCTTTCTGGAGGGGCTGGGCGTGGCCATGGTGTGAGCGGGTGACCGTGGGGCGGCGGATGCCGCACGATGCAGGCGTTACGGTCGGGAGGTGCCCGACATGCCAGACGCCACACCCGACCCCGCTGCCGCCCCCGCCGACGCCGCCCCCGCGGGCTGCCCGGTCGCCCCCGCCGGCCGGCCCGACCTGTTCACCTGGGAGTTCGCCGCGGACCCCTACCCGGCGTACGCGTGGCTGCGCGAGCACGCGCCGGTGCACCGGACCGAGCTCCCCAGCGGCGTCGAGGCGTGGTTGGTGACCCGCTACGGGGACGCGCGGCAGGCACTCGCCGACGCCCGGCTCTCGAAGAACCCGGCGCATCACAGCGAGGCGGCACACGGCCGGGGCAAGGTCGGCATCCCCGGTGAGCGCAGCGCCAATCTCATGACGCATCTGCTCAACATCGACCCGCCCGATCACACCCGCCTGCGCCGCCTGGTCTCCAAGGCGTTCACGCCGCGCCGGGTCGCCGCCTTCGCCCCGCGCGTACAGGAGTTGACCGACCGCCTGATCGAGGGGTTCGCGCAGCGCGGGGAGGCGGACCTGATCCACGAATTCGCCTTCCCGCTGCCCATTTACGCGATCTGCGACCTGCTGGGCGTACCGCGCGAGGACCAGGACGACTTCCGCGACTGGGCGGGCATGATGATCCGGCACGGCGGCGGACCGCGCGGCGGAGTCGCCCGTTCCGTGAAGAAGATGCGCGGCTACCTCGCCGAGCTCATCCACCGCAAGCGCGAGGGCCTCGGGGACACCGCGGAGGAGGACGAGGACCTGATCTCCGGCCTGATCCGGGCCTCCGACCACGGCGAGCACCTCACCGAGAACGAGGTCGCCGCGATGGCGTTCATCCTGCTCTTCGCCGGCTTCGAGACCACCGTCAACCTCATCGGCAACGGCACCTACCAGCTGCTGCGCCACCCCGCCCAGCGCGAGATGTTCCAGAAGTCGGTGACGGCGGGCGACAGCGATCTGCTCGCCACCGGCGTCGAGGAACTGCTGCGGTACGACGGCCCGGTGGAGCTGGCCACCTGGCGGTTCGCGACCGAGGAGCTGACGCTGGGCGGCCGACGGATCGCTGCGGGGGACCCGGTGCTGGTGGTGCTCGCCGCCGCGGACCGCGACCCCGGACGCTTCGCCGAGCCGGACACCCTCGACCTCACCCGGCGTGACAACCAGCATCTCGGCTACGGGCACGGCATCCACTACTGCCTGGGCGCACCGCTCGCCCGGCTGGAGGGTCAGACCGCCCTCGCGACGCTGCTGACCCGCCTCCCGGACATCCGGCTTGCCGTGGAACCTGACGATTTGCGCTGGCGCGGCGGACTCATCATGCGCGGACTGCGGTCCCTGCCCGTGGAGTTCACGCCGGAGCGAGGCTGACCAGCGGCGATCCGCATGGTGACGGAATGTCAGCTGCGTGACCTACGCGTGATCTCCGCTACACCGACTTGTGACTACCCGTGACCCCGGCTACCTTTCGACGCACCGACACCGGTTCGATCACGGATGCGATTCCCCGCACCGGTCCGGCAGACAACTCCAGCACGTCAACCGCCGCTCGAAAGGCAACCGCATGCGCTCCGGGAACGGACGGCACCGTCGACCCCGACAGGCACCGGCCATCTTCGTCACGGCGGGAGTGACCGGCGCCGGCCTCGCGCTGCCGCTGTTCGCCGCGAGCGGCGCACACGCCGCCGACACCGCGACCTGGGACCGGGTCGCCCAGTGCGAGAGCGGCGGAATGTGGAGCTCGGCCTCCGGCAACGGCTTCTACGGCGGCCTTCAGCTGACCCAGGAGATGTGGGACCAGTACGGCGGCTCCTCCTACGCCTCGCGTCCCGACCTCGCCAGCCGTTCCCAGCAGATAGCCGTCGCCGAGTCGATCCTCGCCGACCGCGGCCCGGACGCCTGGCCGAGCTGCGCGGTGAACGCCGGGCTGACCGAGGACGGCCGGGCGCCGGAGGTCGACCCGGGCAGCACGAGTACGCCGCGGCCCGACCCGTCGGACTCCGGAGGCCCGTCCGGCCCCTCCGGCACCGGCCCGTCCGGCGACGCGACGCCCTCCCCGTCCGGCGACGCGACCCCGTCCCCCGACGCACCGGACTCCGCCGACCCGTCCGACTCCGCCGACCCGTCCGACTCCGCCGGCCCGGACGGCGACGGCGGCTCCGCCGACGACTCCACCGACCCGGCGCCCGACCGCGCCCCCACCCAGGACCACGCCAAGGGCAAGCACCGCGGTGACGCCGAGGCGGACAAGGGGGACGGGGGCGGCAAGGACGCCGAGGACGGCAAGGGAAGCAAGGGCGACGAGGGCGCGGGTGACGCGGCCGGCGAGGGGCGCCCCTCGGGGCGGCACGCCTCCCGCGGCGGCGACGCGCCCCGCACGGACCCGTCCGACGCTGCCGGCGACTACACCGTCCGCCCCGGTGACACGCTGTCAGGCATCGCCGAGGCCCACGACCTGCCCGGCGGCTGGCCCGCGCTCTACGACCGCAACGAGAAGGAGGTCGGCGCCGACGCCGACCTGATCCACCCAGGTCAGCTGCTCGATCTCGGGCACTCCGCAGGGTAGTTACTGCCGGTTTGCCCCTTTTGGCGAAAGTGAGACAAGCGTCTCGTTCCGGGGTGTGGTGTCCCGGTCCGCCCCCCGGATCCGCACCCTGATCCACCTGCGGAAACACGAACCGGCCGTGATCAAAAACGGTCAACTTGGTTCACATGGTGGGGTTTGAACACCAAGGGGATTACTGATTACGGTCGGGACCGCTCGCCAAAGCGGGCCCTCCGATCACACGCCGAATCCTGCCGGTGGTCCGGAGGCACATGACGCGCAAGCGCCGAAGGCAGGAGCGGGGGACCCAAGGTAAGTGCCGGCCCCGCCCGCGGAAGCGGGTCGACCGGCTTGGGGTGAAGCCGGGTGTGCGCAGCGCACCCGGCCGGGCCACTCACAGCCCGAACCCGACAGCTCACCTCGCAGGCGTCGGTGAGGAAACGAACGAACATGCTGAACAAGGGCAAGCACCGTCGTCCGTCCAAGGCCGTCCGCATCGCCACCCTCGCCGGTGTGGCCGGTGCCGCCGTCGCCGTCCCGATGATGGGTGCCACCTCCGCTTCCGCCGCGTCCGTCGCCACCTGGGACAAGGTCGCCCAGTGCGAGTCCGGCGGCAACTGGTCGATCAACACCGGTAACGGCTACTACGGCGGCCTGCAGTTCTCGAACTCCAGCTGGGCCGCCGCCGGTGGCACCCAGTACGCCTCGCGCGCCGACCTGGCCACCAAGGCCCAGCAGATATCCGCCGCCGAGAAGCTCCTCGCCATCCAGGGCCCGGGTGCCTGGTCCTGTGCCGGTGCCGGCAACCTGAGCTCCGGTGGCCCGTCCCCCGACCTCGACACCTCCTCCAAGGCCGAGGTCAAGAAGGCCCCCGCGCCGAAGCCGGCCCCGCAGGCGCCGAAGCACGAGAAGGCCCAGCCGGCCCCGCAGAAGCCGCAGGGCCACGGCAACTACACCGTCAAGTCCGGTGACACCCTCGCCAAGATCGCCAAGGCGCACGGCACCACCTGGAAGACGGTCTACGCGAACAACAAGACCGCCATCGGCGGCAACCCGAACCTGATCCTCCCCGGTCAGCAGCTCAGCGTCTGAGTCGTCCCCCTCACCGGGACTCCCACGGGCCCGTGCGACGGGACCCGTACCTCCTGAGACAGCCCCGCCCGGCGCGCCACTCCCCCCAGCGCGTCGCGGCGGGGCTTCTCGGTGTTCCGGGCCACCGAAACCCCACCCACCAGCACAGTCCGACAGTTTCCTCCGTTCCGCGAACAATGTGCGTAAACGCCCCAAGAGCTGGGCATCTGGGCCTCTTTTCGTCCCACGAGGCGGGCCAACGGCAAGCGGACCTGCCCGGGGCCGTTAGGCTCGTGCTGCAGAACTCCAGACACCCACGAAGGAGACAACGTGCCGTCCATCGACGTCGTCGTAGCCCGCGAAATTCTCGACTCGCGAGGTAATCCCACGGTCGAGGTCGAGGTCGGCCTCGACGACGGCAGCACCGGCCGTGCCGCCGTGCCGTCCGGTGCCTCGACCGGCGCCTTCGAGGCCATCGAGCTCCGTGACGGTGACCCGAACCGCTACCTGGGCAAGGGCGTGGAGAAGGCCGTCCTGGCCGTCATCGAGCAGATCGGCCCGGAGCTCGTCGGCTACGACGCGACCGAGCAGCGGCTGATCGACCAGGCCATGTTCGACCTGGACGCCACCGACAACAAGGGCTCGCTCGGCGCCAACGCCATCCTCGGCGTCTCCCTCGCCGTCGCGCACGCCGCGTCCGAGGCCAGTGACCTCCCGCTGTTCCGCTACCTCGGTGGCCCGAACGCGCACGTCCTGCCCGTCCCGATGATGAACATCCTGAACGGCGGCTCGCACGCCGACTCCAACGTGGACATCCAGGAGTTCATGATCGCCCCGATCGGCGCGGAGTCCTTCTCCGAGGCGCTGCGCTGGGGCGCCGAGGTCTACCACACCCTCAAGAAGGTCCTGAAGACCAAGGGCCTGGCCACCGGCCTCGGCGACGAGGGCGGCTTCGCCCCGAACCTGGGTTCCAACCGCGAGGCCCTCGACCTCATCCTCGAGGCCATCAAGGAGGCCGGTTACGCCCCCGGCCAGGACATCGCGCTGGCCCTGGACGTCGCCGCCTCCGAGTTCTACAAGGACGGCGTCTACCAGTTCGAGGGCAAGAACCGCTCGGCCGCCGAGATGACCGAGTACTACGAGGAGCTGGTGGCGGCCTACCCGCTGGTCTCCATCGAGGACCCGCTGTTCGAGGACGACTGGGCCGGCTGGAAGGTCATCACCGACAAGCTCGGCGCCAAGGTCCAGCTCGTCGGCGACGACCTGTTCGTCACCAACCCCGAGCGCCTCGCCCGCGGCATCGAGGAGGGCTCCGCCAACGCGCTGCTGGTGAAGGTCAACCAGATCGGCTCGCTGACCGAGACCCTGGACGCCGTCGAGCTGGCCCAGCGCAACGGCTTCAAGTGCATGATGTCGCACCGCTCCGGTGAGACCGAGGACGTCACCATCGCCGACCTCGCCGTCGCCACCAACTGCGGCCAGATCAAGACCGGCGCCCCGGCCCGCTCCGAGCGCGTCGCCAAGTACAACCAGCTGCTGCGCATCGAGGAGATCCTCGACGACGCCGCGGTGTACGCGGGCCGCTCGGCCTTCCCGCGGTTCAAGGGCTGAGAACACCCGGCCCCCGGCCGGAACTCCGTCCTTCCTGCGTCCCCGGCGACGGTCCCGTACCGTTGCCGGGGACGTACGTCGTGAAGACGTCAGGACGAACATGGCGAAGGGGAGGCGACGTGCCCGCGGACCGGTTCTCGACCGCGACCCGACTCAAGGCGCTCGGCGAGCAGGCGGCCGCCCGGGTCTACCGCGCCCGCCCGCCCCGCCGCAACCGCCTCACCGGCCGCGCCGCGCTGCTGGCGCTGGTGATGTGCTCGCTGGTCGTCGCGCTCGCCTACCCCATAAGGCAGTACGTCTCCCAGCGCTCGGACATCGCCGACCAGCGCCGCAAGGCCGACAACGCCGCCAGGACGCTGGACGGCCTGCGCGACCAGAAGGCCCGCTGGCAGGACCCGGCCTACGTCGAGCAGCAGGCCCGCCGCCATCTGCACTTCGTCCGGCCGGGCGAGACCGGCTACATCGTCCAGGACGGCACCGGCACCGGCACCGCCCGCCGGGCGCCCCAGGCGGCCCAGCGCCCCTGGTACGAGAAGCTGTGGGCCGACGTCGACTCGGCGGACCGGCACTAGCGGGCGCCCCCGCAGCCGCAGGGCCGGGAGGCGGCAGCCCGTACCGTGATCAGGGGGAGCCCGCGCCCCGCCGCCCTCCTCGCCCCACCCACCTCACCGAAAGCGCACATGGACACCGCCCCGCCCCAGACCGAGCCCACCGAGCCCACCGCCGCGGACATCGCCGCCTTCAAGGAGCAGCTGGGCCGCCCGCCGCGCGGCCTGCGCACCATCGCGCACCGTTGCCCCTGCGGCCAGCCGGATGTCGTCGAGACGGCACCCCGGTTGGAGGACGGCACGCCCTTCCCCACGCTCTACTACCTCACCTGCCCGCGCGCGGCCTCCGCGATCGGCACGCTGGAGGCCAACGGCGTGATGAAGGAGATGAGCGAGCGGCTGAAGACCGACCCGGAGCTGGCCGCGGCCTACCGCGCCGCCCACGAGGACTACATCCGGCGCCGGGACGCCATCGACGTGCTCCAGGGCTTCCCGAGCGCGGGCGGTATGCCCGACCGGGTCAAGTGCCTGCACGTGCTCGTCGGCCACTCGCTCGCGGCCGGCCCCGGCGTCAATCCGCTGGGGGACGAGGCGATCGCCATGCTTCCGGAATGGTGGCGCAAGGGCCCGTGCGTGAGCCCGTGCCAGGACTCTCCCGAAGCCCCCGAAGGAGACGCCAAGTGAAGCGGGTCGCCGCCATCGACTGCGGTACGAACTCCATCCGCCTGCTGGTCGCGGACCTGGACCCGGCGACCGGCGAGCTCAAGGACCTGGACCGCCGGATGCAGATCGTCCGGCTGGGCCAGGGCGTCGACCGGACCGGTCGGCTGGCCCCGGAGGCGCTGGAGCGGACCTTCGCCGCCTGCCGCGAGTACGCCGCGGTGATCAAGAGTCTGGGCGCCGAGCGCCTCCGCTTCGTGGCGACCTCGGCCTCCCGCGACGCCGAGAACCGCGATGCATTCGTCCGCGGTGTGGTCGACATCCTGGGCGTCGAGCCCGAGGTGATCACCGGTGACCAGGAGGCCGAGTTCTCCTACCACGGCGCGACGAGGGAACTGGCCGGCCGCGCCGACGTACCGCCGCCCTACCTGGTCGTGGACATCGGCGGCGGCTCCACCGAATTCGTCCTGGGCGACGGCTCCGTGGAGGCCGCCCGCTCCGTCGACGTCGGCTGTGTGCGGATGACCGAGCGCCACCTCGTCCACGAGGGCGAGGTCAGCGACCCGCCGGCGCCCGACCGGATCGCCGCGATGAAGACCGATATCGCCGCGGCGCTGGACCACGCCGAGGAGGCGGTCCCCCTCACCCGGGCCACCACCCTCGTCGGCCTGGCCGGCTCCGTCACCACCGTCGCCGCCATCTCCCTGGGCCTCGACCACTACGACTCCCAGGCCATCCACCACTCCCGGATCCCCCTCGCCACGGTGCGCGAGATCACCGACCGGCTGCTGACCTCCACCCACGCCGAGCGTATGGCGATCCCCGTCATGCACCCGGGCCGGGTCGATGTGATCGCGGCGGGCGCGCTCGTCCTGCTGTCGATCATGGAGCGAACGGGCGCTGCCGAGGTCGTGGTGAGCGAGCACGACATCCTGGACGGCATCGCCTGGAAAGTGGCGGAAGACGCGACGGAGCGCAAGCACAGCGCCTGAACCGCAGGAACGCGCCGCCGACCGTCCTCGGCGGGGGAGCCGTCCCTGCCGAGGACGCCGGCCGGTCGAGGACGCCGGCCCGCCGGCTCAGCGGCGGCCGTCGAGCAGCGCCAGGCCCATCGGGGTCAGCCGGTGATACACGCAGTTGCGCCGGCGGCTGCTGGAGATCAGGCCGGCACCTCGCAGGACGGCCGCATGCTCGCTGGCGGAGGAGAGGGAGACCCCGGTGAGCCGGGCCAGTTCACTCGTGGTGCGGTCGGCGTCGAGCGACTCCAAAACGGCGGCCCTGGTGTGCCCCAGGAGTCGGGCGAGCTGCGAGCCCGGCATGGCGGTGGGCGATGTCCGGCCGGGCCCCACAGGGGAAGCCGGATAGACGAGGGTGGGCGGCAGGGACGGATCGGCCAGCGCGACGGGCCGGTGGCGGCAGAAGTACGACGGAATCAGCAGCAGCCCCCTGCCCTCCAGGTGGATGTCGTGATCGACCGGATAGTCGGCTTCCAGGACGGGCGGGCGCCAGCACATGCTCGGCTCGAAGGTGCGGAGCATTGCGTCGGTGCCGTCGCACCACTGGGCCCGGGTCCGACGGGCGCGGTCCGCATCGACCCTCGCTCGGATGCGGAGCCAGGACGTGCCGAAGGCGTGGTGCCGGTACTCGCACAGGGCCTCCCCGAGCCGCTGGAGCGCGGGTGCGGTGCCCTCCGCGACCGAGCGGAGCCAGGGCCCGACGGGCCGGTCCACCGTCAGCCGGCCGATCTGGTGGCGCAGCTGGGACCGCGGCGTCGACAACAGCGCGTCCAGTCCCGCCTCGAAGCCGTCCGCACTCTCGGCGGGGGTCAGGAAGTCCGGGAAGTAGCCGCGGGCCGGGACCAGTGGCAACAGCAGGCGCAGTGCGGTCCGGCCGTGGTGCATGACATGTCTGCGCCAGGCGCCCAGGGTGGGATCCTGCCGCCTTTCCTGTAGCTGATGCAGGCTCAGTACGGACTCCCACAGTGGGTCCGGCCCGTCGTCGATCCGCGTGCGGGCCAGATCTCCGGCCGTGAAGTGGATGCGCAGCATGTGTCCCCCGAAGCACAAGGCGTCCACCGCTCCTCCCGAGCGAGTGGTGCTGTGACCTTGCGGCGGTGTCGGGTTCCAAGGCAACAAGAATCGGGAAGAGGGGACAACGGGACGTACCAAGGGGTCTCACCTGCGGCGTTCCGGCTCAGTGGGACGGCGCAGGGGCGCCGTTCCGCCTGCACCGGGGGACGGGGAAGCGATGGCATCCGGAGAGGGCGCGACCGCTCGTTCGGAACTGGCCGAATTACTGGAGGAGCTGAAGGCGCGCAGCGGGCGCACCTACACCGCGCTGGCCCATCGCACCGGCCTCAGCCGGTCCACGCTCCACCGCTACTGCCAGGGCACCACCGTTCCGGGCAGTTTCAGCGCGGTGGAACGGGTGGCGCGGGTCTGCGGGGCGAATCCGACGGAGCTCGACCGGCTGTACCGGCTCTGGTCGCGGGCCTCCGCCGACGCCGTCGAGGAGGACCCGCCCGGCGAAGCGACACAGGAGCCCGGGACGGAGGACGTACCCATCGCCCCGTCGCGGCCGCGCCCCGCGCGCTCCCGGCTGCGCGCGGGGGCGCTGCTGCTCGCGCTTGTCGTCACCGTGGTCGCGGGCGCGGTCCTGTACTGGGGCCGTGGGGACAGCGGCGGCGTCAGCGGCAATTCCGGCACGGGCAGCGGGAGCGCAAGCGGCGCCACCGCCGGGCCACGCCCCAAGGGACCGCTGTGGTCCATCTCGGCACGGCCGGTGCCCCCGGAGTTCTTCGGCGTGACCCTGAACACCGATACCGGAGCCATGCCCGGCTTCCGCACCGGTGCCGTCCGGCTGTGGGAGAGCGGGACCCGATGGGGATCCATCGAGCCCCGGCGCCGCGACTACCACTGGTCGGTGCTGGACCGGATGGTCAAGGCCGCCGAACAGAAGCGATTACCGGTCCTGTTCACCGCCAGTGGCACACCGCTGTGGGCGGCCCCCGGCGGCCGCAGGTCCGGTTACAGCGACTCCCTCGCCTCGCCTCCGGACGATCTGGCCGACTGGGACCGATTCGTGGCGGAGGTCGTCTCCCGCTACCGCGACCGCATCGAGTCGTACGAGCTGTGGGACTACCCCAGCCACCCGCTGCACTACGCCGGGAGCATCGCCACCCTCGCGGAGATGGTCCAACGGGCCGCCCGCATCATCCGCCGCGAGGATCCCGGGGCGCTGGTCGTCTGCCCGTCCTTCGGTGGACTGTGGGGCGCCCACGGCCAGGAACTGCTGCGCAGGTTCGCGAGGACGGGGGCGTACGAGAGCTGTGATGCGGCGGCGCTGAAGCTGCCGCCGCGCAGCGCCGGCGGCCCGCCGGAGGAGATCATCGAACTCGCGCGGAAGGTGCAGAACCTTCTGTACGAAGAGGGCCAGAGCCGCATGGTGCTGTGGAACACCGGCCCGGACCGGGACATCGCCGTGACTCCGCCGCTGGACGACCGCCGCGCGCGCGACTACGCGGTGCGCTTCTACCTCGCGGGGCTCTACAGCAGGCACTACACAGTGCGGCGGATGTACTTCTACAGCTGGGGGAGCACCGGCGTGCCGCTCGTGGTGCAGCCCGTCGGCGGGCCCCCGACGGAGGCCGGGCTGCGCATCGGCCGGCTCCAGCAGTGGCTGGACCGGGCCAGGATCGCGGCCTGCGGACGAGGTGCCCAGATGGGGTTGGCGGAAGCGGCCTACACCTGCCGTTTTGAACGGGGCGGCGCGCGGCTCGTGGTGGCCTGGACGAGCCGGGGGCGCGCGGAGATGTCCGTGAGCGAGGGTGCGTACCGCCTGCGTCACATGGACGGCAGGACGGTACGCGTCCGGGCCGGTGACCGGATCAGCTTCGGTGAGGAACCAGTGCTGATCGAACACCGCCCGGGGTGAACACCCCGCTGGTCAGCAGTTGGTCCACTTGTGGGAGGAGACCTGGTTGTTGACCGGCCCGGACAGGTGCTCGAGGAACCTCCCGTCGCGGACGCAGAACGATCGGCCGTGGTAGCCCGGGCTCAGGTAGAACCGCACGTCGGAGTAGCTGCCGGCATACCCCCTGTTCACGACGGAACTCGCGCGGTTGTTGGCCCCTTTGCAGTCGCCGCCCTTGCCGTGGTCCTGGTCGTTGTCGGCGTCCACGCAGATGGGCCGGCCCTGGCAGTTGTACGTCGCGTACACGTACACCTTGCCGTCCCGCTTCAGCATGGACTCCGCTCGGCAGCCCAGGTCCGTCGCGGTGCCGGCGGCGGGCGTCGGGGTGGCGGCCGTCGCGGCGGCCGGGATCAGGCCGGCGACGATGACGGCGGAGGCCGCGGTGGCCATCTTGAGGTAGATCCTGCGCATGGCTGATTCTCCCGTTGTTCGGTACGGATCCTGTGCCGGGCGGGGTCAGCGCTGGCGGCCGCGTACGGCCCGGTCGCTCCTCGTTCGCCGAGCGCCGCACCCTTCGTTCCCCGGTGCAGCGAGTCTGTCGCCGGTGGGTGGCGGCTCTCCAGATGTTCCGGTCGTCGCCGAAACAGCGTGGGTGCCTCGCCCTCGCAGGTCTGCGGGAGCCGGGCTCCGGAGGATCCGTGAGACGGCTGCTGCCGTCGGGCCGACCTCGGTGAACCGCGGTACGCCTCCGTCGGGTACGCCGCATCGAAAGCGCCGGCAACCGACTCTGCCACCGCGGCTTTTGAGCGGGGCGGATGCCGTCTGAGCGGCTTTCAGGGGGCTCGGGAGGGGGTGTCGCGAGGGTCCGCAAAAAAGGTTCGTGAAATCCTTCACATGAAAAAACCGCCCGTTGGCTGAAGATTCTCGTCTCGGGGCCCTCATTCGAAGGCCCTAGGTCCCTTCGACCCGAGTGATGCGCGGTTTCCGGTGTGTTGCGGGCGTGCTTCGTCGGGGTGCGATCCGGTCGGTGCAGAGCCCGCAATCCCTGATCAGCAGGGGTCTCAACGCCTCGCCCTACCTCGCGGTTCCCCGATCGCGCTATGGCGTCGGTCACGAAGCCGGCGGAGTGTAGCAGATACCTCAAGGATGCTTGTGAAGGGGCTCACGAGCGACCCCCCATGTGGGGGTGGATACTCGATTGCATGAGCACCACGGAGCGTCCCAGGATCCTCGTAGTAGGCGGTGGGTACGTAGGCCTGTACGCAGCTCGGCGCATTCTCAAGAAGATGCGCTACGGCGAGGCGACCGTCACGGTCGTCGACCCGCGGTCGTACATGACCTATCAGCCCTTCCTCCCCGAAGCCGCCGCCGGCAGCATCTCCCCCCGGCATGTCGTCGTACCGCTGCGACGCGTGCTTCCCAAGGCGGAGGTCCTCACCGGCCGGGTCACCACCATCGATCAGGACCGCAAGGTCGCCACGATCGCCCCGCTGGTCGGCGAGGCGTACGAGCTGCCCTTCGATTACCTGGTCATCGCGATGGGTGCGGTCTCCCGTACCTTCCCGATTCCCGGTCTGGCCGAGAACGGCATCGGCATGAAGGGTGTGGAAGAGGCCATCGGCCTCCGCAACCACGTCCTGGAGCAGCTGGACAAGGCCGACTCCACGACCGACGAGGACGTCCGCCGCAAGGCGTTGACCTTCGTCTTCGTGGGCGGTGGCTTCGCGGGTGCGGAGACCATCGGTGAGGTCGAGGACATGGCCCGCGACGCCGCCAAGTACTACAACAACGTGAAGCGCGAGGACATGCGCTTCCTGTTGGTCGACGTCGCCGACAAGATCCTCCCCGAGGTGGGCCCGAAGCTCGGCTCCTACGGCAAGGAGCACCTCGAGGGCCGCGGCGTCGAGGTCTACCTCAAGACCGGCATGGACTCCTGCGTCGACGGCCACGTGGTGCTGAACAACGGCCTCGAGGTCGACTCCAACACCATCGTGTGGACCGCCGGCGTCAAGCCGAACCCGGCACTGGCCCGCTTCGGCCTCCCGCTCGGCCCGCGCGGCCACGTGGACACCCAGACGACGCTGCAGGTGCAGGGCACCGACTACATCTGGGCCGCGGGCGACAACGCCCAGGTTCCGGACATGGTCGGCCGCAAGGCCGGCAACGAGAACGCCTGGTGCCCGCCGAACGCGCAGCACGCGCTGCGGCAGGCCAGGGTCCTCGGCGACAACGTCGTGTCCGGGATGCGCGGCTTCCCGCAGAAGGACTACAGCCACGCCAACAAGGGTGCGGTGGCCGGTCTGGGCCTGCACAAGGGCGTCGCGATGATCGTCATGGGCAAGATGAAGATCAAGCTCAAGGGCCGTCTCGCCTGGTACATGCACCGCGCGTACCACGGCATGGCGATGCCGACGTACAACCGCAAGATCCGGGTCTTCGCCGACTGGACGCTCGCCATGTTCCTCAAGCGCGAGGTGGTCTCCCTCGGCGCCATGGAGAACCCCCGCGAGGAGTTCTACGAGGCGGCCAAGCCGGCCCCCGCTCCGGCGGCGGCCGACTCCGGCGACAAGCCGAAGGCCAAGGCTTCCTGAATTCCGGTCGGGTACTCCGACCAGCCCGAAGGGCGTCCGCCATCCGTGGGGCGGGCGCCCTTTGGCGTGTCCGCAGGCGTGTCCACGCTGGCGGAAAGCGGGCGGTTTGCGGTTCCCTTACCTGCGAACGGGACTAACTGGGCGCCCACTTGGCGTTTACGTGGTGGGTGAAACTTCTTTGCCCGACTCGTCGACACGGAGGTGCGACATGGCCGACGCCGCGGGACGGCTCACCAAGCTCGCCGAGCAGATGCTGGGAGCCCCGCTCCCGGTTCGTATCCGCGCCTGGGACCGCAGCGAGTCCGGCCCCCCGGGGGTGCCCACGCTCGTCATCCGCAACCGCCGGGCACTGCGCCGCCTGATGTTCAAGCCCGGCGAGCTGGGCCTGGCCCGCGCCTGGGTGGCGGGCGACCTCGACATCGAGGGCGACCTCTACCAAGCGCTGGATCTGCTCGCCGGAATGATCTGGGAGCGGCCCGAGCCCGCGGCCCCACCGCGGCGCGCGCCCGTCCTGCGCGCCCTGGCCCGCCCGGAGATCCGCGCCGCCGCCAAGGAGCTGCTGTCGCTGGCCGGCGTCCCCCTGCCGCCCGCGCCGCCCGCCGAAGAAGCCAGACGCCGCCGCGGTCCGCTGCACACGCTGCTCCGCGACCGGGCGGCGATCAGCCACCACTACGACGTCGGCAACGACTTCTACGAGCTGGTCCTGGGCCCCTCGATGGTCTACTCCTGCGCCTACTGGGGGACCGACGAGGGTGCCGGCGCCACCCTGGAGGACGCCCAGCGCGACAAGCTGGACCTGATCTGCCGCAAGCTCGGCCTCCAGGAGGGCGAGCGGCTGCTGGACGTGGGCTGCGGCTGGGGCTCGATGGTGCTGCACGCCGCCCGCGAGTACGGCGTACGGGCGGTCGGCATCACCCTCTCCGAGGAGCAGGCGGCCTACGCCCGCAAGCGGATCGCCGACGCCGGGCTCGCCGACCGCATCGAGATCCGGGTGCAGGACTACCGCGAGGTCCGCGACGAGCCCTTCGACGCGATCTCCTCGATCGGGATGGCCGAGCACGTCGGCCGTGACCGGTACGCCCAGTACGCGAGCGCCCTGCACGGCCTGCTGCGGCCCGGCGGGCGGCTGCTCAACCATCAGATCGCCCGGCGCCCGCTGGCCGACGAGGCGGCCTACGAGGTCGACGAGTTCATCGACCGGTACGTCTTCCCGGACGGCGAACTGGCGCCCCTGGGCCGGACCACCGGCGCGTTGGAGGACGCGGGCTTCGAGGTGCGGGACGTGGAGGCGATCCGGGAGCACTACGCGCTGACGCTGCGGGCGTGGGTCGCCAATCTGGAGAAGCACTGGGCCCGGGCGGCGCGGGCCACCTCGCCGGGGCGGGCCCGGGTGTGGCGGCTCTACATGGCCGCGTCGGCCCTGGCGTTCGAGGGCAACCGCATAGGGGTCAACCAGGTGCTGGCCGTGCGGACGCCGGAGTCCGGGGAGTCCGGGATGCCGCTGCGGGCGCGGGCCTGGCGCGGCTGAGCGGGAGCGGCACGACAAGGGCTCCGGGACCGCGCACGGTCCCGGGGCCCTCGGCCGTCGGGGCGGCTACTCCGCCTTGATCGCGTCCAGCATGTTCAGCTTCGCCGCCCGCCGCGCCGGCCACAGCGCGGCCAGTACGCCGACGACCGCGGCCAGGGCGAGGAAGAGCCCCATCCGGCCCCAGGGCAGCACCAGCTCGTACGTGTCCAGCGAGCCGGCGATCAGCTCCCCGGCCGCCCAGCCGAAGAACACGCCCAGGCCGATGCCGAGCACTCCGCCGAACAGCGAGATCACCAGCGATTCCAGACGCACCATGCGCTTGATGCCGCGCCGGTCCAGTCCGATGGCGCGCAGCATGCCGATCTCCTGGGAACGTTCGAAGACCGACATTGCCAGGGTGTTGATCACGCCGAGCACCGCGACGATCACGGCCATGGCCAGCAGCCCGTAGAGCATGTTCAGCATCAGCGTGAACACCTGGGCGATGCCGTCGGAGACGTCCTTCTTGTCGGCGACCGTGATCGCCGGATTCTTGCCGAGGGCCTTGACCAGCGACTCCTTGGACGCGGCGGTGGCGCCGTCCGCCGTCTTGACCATCACCTGCATGTCGGTGATCTGCTTCTGGTGCGGGGCCAGGGTGGCGTTGTCCAGGATGATGCCCTTGATCATCTGGTTGCCCTGGTAGACACCCGAGACGGTCAACGTGCCCTTCTTGCCGTCCTCGAACGTCACCGGGAAGCGGGAGCCGGGGTGCCAGCCCTTCTCCTTGGCGGTGGCGTCGTCCACCACGGTCCGGTCGCCGCGCAGTGCGCCCAGCGAGCCCTCGGTGAAGTCGAGCCGGGTGACCTTGTCGAAGTCCTTGCCGTTGACGCCGGTCAGATACTCGGTGCCGGTGCCGGTGCCGGTGCCGATCCGGGCGGGGGAGTTGCGCAGCGGGCTGGACGCGGTCACCTCGTCCAGGTCGCCGAGCTTCTCGGCCACCTCCGGGGAGAGCGGGCTCTGGCTCGCCATGGAGACGACGTAGTCGGCCTTCAGCGAGGCGGTGGCCATCTTGTCGATGCCCTGCTGCACGCTTCCCGCGATCACCGTCAGGCCGGTGATGAGGGTGAGCCCGACCATCAGGGCGGAGGCCGTGGCGGCCGTCCGGCGCGGATTGCGGACGGCGTTCTGCCGGGCGAGCTTGCCGGAGATGCCGAACATCCGGAGCACCGGCGAGGTCAGCGCGATCAGCGGGCGGGAGAGCAGCGGCGTCAGGATGAACACGCCGATCAGCAGCAGGGCCGCGCCGCCGCCCATCAGGGCCTTGCCGTCGTCCATGCCGGTGGCCACCAGGACGGCGGCCGCGCCGGCGCCCGCGAAGAGCGCACCGAGGGTGTTGCGGACCACCAGCGATTTGGTGGTGGCGGCGGCGTGCACGCTGTTCATCGCGGCGACCGGCGGGATCTTCGCCGCCCGGCGGCCCGGCAGCCAGGCGGCCAGCACGGTGATGACGATGCCGACGACGAGGGAGGCCAGGACGGTGGAGGGGGAGACCACCAGGGGGCCGTCGGGGACCGAGGCGCCCGTATTGCCCATCAGCGCGCGCAGCCCGGCGCCGATGCCCACCCCGGCCGCCAGGCCCGCCACGGCGGCGACGGCACCGACCAGGAACGCCTCGATCAGCACCGAGCGGGTCACCTGGCGGCGGCTGGCGCCGACCGCGCGCATCAGCGCCAGCTCCCTGGTGCGCTGGGCGACGAGCATGGTGAAGGTGTTGGCGATGATGAAGATGCCGACGAAGAGCGCGATACCGGCGAAGGCGAGCAGGGCGGTCTTCATGCCGTCCATGCCCTGGGCGATCTGCTCGGCCTGGTCGCCGGCCAACTTCTTGCCGGTGGTGGCCTCGGCGTCCTTGGGCAGCACCTTGTCGACGGCGGCCTTCAGAGCCGTCTGCGACGTGCCGTTGGCGGCCTTGACGTCGATCTCGCTGTACTCGCCGGGCGTCGCGAACAGCTTCTGCGCGGTCGCGTTGTCGAACAGCGCGAGGCTGCCGCCGGCTGCGACGGTGCCGTCGTCGGTGGTGTAGATGCCGGTCAACCGCTGCTCGCGGACCGGTCCGTCGACGGACATCCGGACGGTGTCGCCGACCTCGTAGCCGGCCTTGTCGGCGGTGTGCGCGTCCAGCGCGAACTCGTGCGGGCCCTTGGGGGCGGCGCCGTCCCGCAGCGGGTAGCGGCCGTCCTTGCCGTCCTGGCCGGGGAAGTAGTTGCCGCCGCGGGTGGAGAACCCGTTGCCGATCAGCTCGCCCTTCTTGTCGGCGATGGCGGTGAAACCGGAGACGGTGCCGGTGGCGGAGGCGGCGCCGGGAGCGCGGGAGGCGGCGTCCAGCAGCTTCTGGTCGAGCCGGGGGGCGGCGCCGGGCCTGCCGGCGGCGTGGCCCGAGGCGTGCGGCCGGATGGCGACGTCGACGTTGTCGTAGCCCTTTTCGGAGCTCTTCTGGAAGGCGTCGGAGATGGTCGAGGTGAAGACCAGGGTGCCGGAGACGAAGGCCACGCCGAGCATCACGGCGAGGACGGTCATCAGCAGCCGGGCCTTGTGCGCGAGCACATTGCGCAAGGCGGTACGGAACATGTGTGGGTCAGTCCTGGAGGAGAGGTCCGGGGGGTCCGGAGGGCGGGCGGCGGCTGCCGGGCATCAGCTCGTACGGCCCTTGGCGTCGAAGCCCTTCATCCGTTCCAGCACCATGTCGGCGGTCGGGTCGGGCATGTCGTCGACGATCCGGCCGTCCGCGAGGAAGACCACGCGGTCCGCGTAGGCGGCGGCGACCGGGTCGTGGGTCACCATCACCACGGTCTGACCCAGCTCGCGTACGGAGTTGCGCAGAAAGCCCAGGACCTCGGCGCCGGAGCGGGAGTCGAGGTTGCCGGTGGGCTCGTCGGCGAAGATGATCTCGGGTCGGGAGGCGAGCGCCCGGGCCACCGCGACGCGCTGCTGCTGGCCGCCGGAGAGTTGGCTGGGACGGTGCTTGAGGCGGCCGGCCAGGCCGACGGTCTCCACCACACGGTCCACCCAGGCGCGGTCGGGCTTACGGCCCGCAATGTCCATCGGCAGGGTGATGTTCTCCAGAGCGGTCAGCGTGGGCAGCAGATTGAACGCCTGGAAGATGAAGCCGATCTTGTCCCGGCGCAGTTGGGTGAGCTTCTTGTCCTTGAGACCGGTCAGCTCGACGTCGCCGATCCGGGCGGAGCCGCCGGAGATCGCGTCCAGGCCGGCCATGCAGTGCATCAGGGTCGACTTGCCGGACCCGGAGGGGCCCATGATCGCGGTGAACTGGGCCTGTCGGAAGTCGACGGAGACGGCGTCCAGGGCGACCACCTGCGTTTCGCCCTGTCCATAGACCTTGGTGAGATCCGTGGCGCGGGCGGCAACCGCGGTGGCGCGGGTGGCGGTGGTGACGCCGGAGCGGGTGGTGGTCACGGGGTGGGACTCCTGTCGGGACGAGGAAACTGGCCGGTCCGCGGCGGCCGGGGCCACGTGGGGGGCGGACCCTTCCATCGTGGGACAGGGAAAAGGGGTCGGACGTCAGACCCTGTGACCGTCCTGGGGGAGTCCTGGGGCGTAGCCGTGCACCCCTGCGGTCATCCCTGGGGAGGAGACGGACCCTGAGGCTGCCGTCGCGACGCCGTGCTCCGGCCGCCGGTGGGGCACGGGGACGGCGCTTCGTGGGCAGGCATCGAGTTTCCGTCAATTCGGGCACGAATTCCGTTGCGCCGTTGCGTCGGCAAAAGCTGGGCTTCAGGCATGTGCCGAAGGCTTGCACCTGGTGCTGATGCTCCCTCAGTTGCCAATAAAATAAGACAACCTCGGGGTGAGTGGCCGAACTGTGTGGTGCGCTGCGGGCTACGCTCGTGCTGCCCTCTTTGAGGCGGCATGGGGGACCCCAGGCCCGGATGGTGGAATGCAGACACGGCGAGCTTAAACCTCGCTGGCCTACGGGCCGTGCCGGTTCAAGTCCGGCTCCGGGCACAGTCGCGCCAAATGGCATCTGACCTGCGAAGACCATTAAATCAGAACGACGTCGTCCGTTTCTGCGACAAGCACTGCCCGCGGCCCCGACTTGTGCGCCGACAGACGGCCCTCTGTGGCGTCCATCGGCATGGTGCCGGAATGAGGGAACGCCCGCGGTTTCCTCCCGCGCTTTCGCCGCCCGCACGCGCGAACCGGTCGGGCCGGCCGCGCCCGGAGAGGGCCCTGTCCCACCGGCGCAAGCACCTGGGAGTACTCGTGGCCCATCTCCCCCCCCCGCCGGCGATCGGAACAGTGGCGACGGAGTCCTCCGGCGGGTCGAACGCGTCCACCAGCGTCATCGCGCGCGGTGCCGGACATGCGACCAGGTGGTGGATCGTGGGCCGGAGCGCGCGTACGTGATGGCCCGTCATGAGGTCGTCGGCGAGGAGGAGTCCGCTGTGGGCTCGGGGCTGCTGGAGCAGGAGCCGGCTGTGACGGCTGCAGTGGGCCGTCAGCGGTACGCGCTCGTCGTGTCCGGGCCCGGGGAACGGGAACGGCGTGGGCCGCCGGCGAAAAGCCGGCGGCCCACCTCACCTTCCGCGTCGTCCGCTCACCGCTCCACGAGCGCGAACAGACTCTCCCAGCGGCCGACGATCTCCTCGGCCGAGAACCGCTGGATGTTCTCCCGGGCGGCTTCGCCCATCGCGTCCCGAAGCTCCTGGTCGGAGATGAGGGTGTCGAGATGGCGGGCGAATTCGGTGATGTTGCCCGGGGGCGCGAGGAAACCGTCCTCCCCGTCCGTGATGATTTCGTGCACGCCCGGTGCCACGTCGAAGGCCACACACGGCACGGCGGTGGCCATCGCCTCCATGGGGGCCAGCGGGAACCCCTCGCCGCGCGAACTCAGTGCGAACACCGAGCTCTCCCGCAGCGCCCCGGGCACATCGCCGGTCCGGCCCATCCACGCGACGGATGCGGCCACCCCCAGCTCGGCGGCCAGCTTGCGCAGCTCGTCCTCCTCCTCGCCCGAGCCGTAGATCCGCAGCGTCCAGTCCGGGTGCCGCGGCGCGATCCGTGCCCAGGACTCCAGGAGCAGGTCGACGCCCTTCTCCTCGTGCAGCCGGCCGATGCTGGCCACGCACTTGGCCGACCTGTCGGAGGGGACGTCGGGGAAGAACGGCAGTGGGTTCGGCATGAAGCCGACGTTGTCCATCCGCTGGCGGATCCAACGGTCGGCGTCCTCGCGGGTCAGGGTCAGCATCCGGTCGACGCCCTTGTAGAACCGCTTCACCCGGCCGAATCGGGACGACCTGCGGCAGGTCGCGAACGACTCATGGCTCATTCCGATCACCGTCAGCCCCGCGGTGTCGGCCAGGGCCACCCACTCCATCGCCCACACTTGGGTGACGATCACCACCCCGCCCGGCCGGGCCGCCCGGAACAGCGCACTCATCTTGGCCGCCTGCTCGTGCATACCGGCCTCCCGGGCGGACCGGCGGCGCTGTTCGGCGAGGTTGAGCTTGCCCTTGAGGCCCCGCGCCGGGCGCACGCTCGGCGGGTGTTCGTCGTAGAGCGTGGTGGTCTCGAACGGCAGGTCGCCGGCGAGCTCGTGCACTCGGCCCTCGGGCGGCGGCACCACCCCGACGATGTGCACCCGGTGGCCCCGCTCACTGAAGAGGCCGGCCATCTGGTGCGACCAACTCGTGATGCCGCCCATCTCGTTGACGCTGTTGGAGACGAAGAAGATGTCCCGCGGTCCGACTGCGTCCGGCTTGTTCATCGACCTCTCCATCACCGGCTCCACTGCGCGAAGAACTGATCGACGATGCTCTGTGCGGCGTCGCCCCGGTCGTATTCGCCGAACTCGGCGACGAATTCCTTACGGGCGTTCGCGTATTCCAGGGCCTGGGTGTCGAACGACTTCAAGGTGTCGTAGAAGTCGTCCTCGGTACGGACCACCGGACCCGGCGCATGCTCCAGCAGATCGAAGTAGGTGCCGCGGCCCTCGTGCACATACTCGTCGTAGTCGTAGGTGAAGAACACCAACGGCCGGTCGAGCAGCGCATAGTCGAACATCACCGAGGAATAGTCGGTGATCAGCCCGTCGGCCAGCTCCAGGATCGGTGTCACGTCATGGCGTGCCGAGACGTCGATGACCTTGCCCTCCACCGTCGGCGGCAGCACCACGTGATTGAGGTAGTGCGAGCGGACGAGCAGGACGTAGCGGTCGCCGAACTGCTCCGCGAAACGCTCCACGTCGAAGGGCAGGGTGAAACGGCCGTGGCGCCCGCCCGCCTTGCGGAATGTCGGGGCGTACAGCAGCACGGTCCGGTCGTCGGGGATCCCCAACTCCGCGGCGAGTTCCCCACGTTCACGGCGACCCAGTTCCGCCTCCCGCTGCCGGGCCCGAACGAGGGAGTCATTGCGGGGGTAGCCGACCCGCAGCAGGGTCTTCTCCTTGAGCCGGAAAGCCCTGGCGAGTGTGCGCACATCGTGCTCGGACCGGCACAGGAAGCGGTCGAAGCGGTCCAGCGAGCGCTGTTGCGCGGCCTGCTGCCGCCGCGTCGTCGCCTTCAGCGCCGGCTGGTCGAATCCCATGTTCTTGAGCGCCGAACCGTGCCAGGTCTGGAGATAGGTCGTCTCCGGACGCTTGGTCAGCTTGAGTGGATAACTCTGGTTGTCCACCCAGAACTCCGCCTGTGCCAGCGCCTTGAGGTACGGCAGCGACCACCGTCGGACGAGCGTGGCGTCCCGCGGGAACTCCTTCGGGGACCCGGCATAGGACCAGATCGCCTCGAAGTCCAGGCCCTGCCGGCGCATTTCCTCGTAGATCGCCCGCGGGCTGTCGCTGTACTGCTTGCCGAGATGGCTCTCGAAGACGACGGTGCGCTTCTTGACCGGCAGCCGGCTGAACACCTCGTGGTACGCCCGGAGTTTGTTGTCGCCGGAGGTGACCTTCTTGCGCAGCGCCTTCGCCTTGCGATAGCCGCTCTTGGCGAGCGTCCCCGGCTTGCCGCGCACCCCGCGCGCGATCAGTTCCTGCACCCGCTCGGCGTTGCGGTTCGCGCTGACCAGCCGGAAGGCCAGATGCCCCCGGGCCGAGACATGCGGCTCGATGTGATCGGCGACCATCCGCGTCAGGCGCGGGCGGACCGGCAGCGGCGGCCCGGAGAGCTCGGTGTCGGCCACCGTGAGCCGGGTCGTGGTGCGCACCCCGTCGACGTCCAGGCCCAGCCGTACGTCCCAGATGGTGTCGACGATGCCCAGCGGGCGCAGCTTCGCGGAGAGGTCGACGGTGGCCTCCCAGTGGACGGCGTCGCCCTCGTGGCGCAGCACCCGCACCGGGAAGCGGAACGACTGCAGGCTGCGCCGGCGGGCGCTGAACTCCAACTCACCCGTCAGCCGTGCCTGCGGGGGGATCACCCCGAGCGGGTTGGTGATCCGCCCGGCCAGTGTCACCGTTCGGCCGGACTCGTGGAACCGGGTCAGCTGATTGCGCAGAAAAAGCTTGTTCACCGGCTTCTCGTGATATCCGGCTTCGGTCACGTCCAGCACATCGCGGCCGAACTCGTCGTCGAAATGACCGTCGCACCAATAGATGCGGCCGTCGTGCTCGGCGAGCGGCGAGGAGAGCTTGTCGCGGTTGATGAGCGTATCGACCGCCGGAATGAGGTGGCGCCAGTCGCCCTGCTGAAGGAGGTAGGCGCAGATGGCCTGTATCGGCTGCACCCGCTCATACGCCTCGGGGGCGATCCCGGCGAGATAATCCCGGGAGAGTTCGGCGAATTCCCTGCGGTACGACTCGTCCCGGAACGGCAGATCCCGCAGATGCAGGACGAGGTCGTGCTTCAGGAACTTCACGTCCTTGGCGAGCTTCATCTCGCTCAGCCCGCGAGCGGCCAGCAGCGCGTCGATGCGGCGGTGAATCTCCAGCCGGTGCGCGTAGTTGGTCATTTCGTGCCGGCGGTTCGTCACGGACTTCACGGCGGCCCGCTCATAGACGTGCCAGAAGTAGACCTGATTGGGGATCAGCGTGATGCGCTTCGCCGCCAGGTAGGCGTCCGCGATGAACATCAGGTCCTCGTAGAACATACCCTTGGGGAATCGGAGGTCGTTCTCGACGAGGAAATCACGGCGATAGCATTTGTTGGTGGACAGCGTGTCCCACACGAAAAGGTCGGGCAGCTCCGTGACGGATTCCAACGTACGCGTCGTGGAATACATCCAGGCGTACCACTCGTCGCGCTTCTGATTGCGGGTGTCCTTGTGCAGGCGCACGCACAGTCCGGAAACGATGTCCGATCCGGTTTCCTCGGCGGCCTCCAGCATGTTCCGGCAGGCGTTGAGCTCCAGTACGTCGTCACTGTCCAGGAACATGACGTACTTACCGGTGGTGTGCTGGATTCCGGCGTTTCGCGGTTCGCCGCCCGCGCCGCTGTTCTCGGGCAGTTGAAAGGCTCTTACCCGCTCGGGGTGCGTGGCGGCCAGGCGCTGGGCCACATCGAAAGAGCGGTCCGTGCTGCAATCGTCGACGATCACCACCTCGACGTCCCGGAGCGTTTGATCCAGTACGGACTGGACGGCGGTCGGCAGCCGGTCGGCGTCGTTGTAGACAATGACGACTACTGAGACGTCAGGCACAGGCACCTCAACCCTCTTTCGTTACTGTTTCTCGCCAGAATAGACCTGTCTGCACCTTTGGTCCGAAGACCGTCCGCACCCGTTCCGGTACGGACGGTGATCGACAAGGTGCGCGGCGCGCCCATCCGCCAGGGCAGGATCCGGCTGCCCGGGAAGACGGTCGCGTCCGCAGATCGGTTGCCTCCCCAGGCGTAACGCTCGTCTCACCGAGCCGTCACCCCGGGCCGCGCCGATCAGACATTTATCGGATTCCACGGAAAGGCCGGGCCGAAGTTATCCCTGGCATATGTGGCCCGTTCGGTCTATCTGCACGGCACAGTTGCACGGGCCGCCCGACCGATACCTGAACAGCGGCATCACGGGGGCGTACGGCAGCCGCTCCCCGGCCCGGGCACCAACGGGCCCTCCCGTACGTCCTCCCTGGAGAGGATGTGTCGGCCCGGGTTCGGGGAAAGATCCTGCTCGAGAACTAGCGACGCGCCTTTGCCAGACCATTACGCTTGCCGTCAAGGCCGCGCTGGGCGGCCATGAAGGAGTGAGATGAGGAGCAGCAACCCGGTCTTCTCGCGACGGGGGTTCAGCCGCGACAACGGCTACGCGGGCTTCAACGCGCCGCCGCAGGCCGGGGGCGCGGCAACCCCGTACGCCGGAACCAACCCGTACGCACAGGGCGGCAACCCCTTCGCCGAGGGCCAGCAGAGCGCCACCCAGGCACCCCCGCAGTACGTACCGCAGAGCCGCCCGATGACGATGGACGACGTCGTCATGCGCACCGGCATGACGCTCGGCACGGTCGTCGCCGGCGCCACCGTCGGCTGGCTCTTCCTGACCGAGCAGCTCGGCTTCGCCGTCGCCGCCGGCCTGGTCGCGATGGTGCTGGCGTTCGCCCAGTCGTTCATGCGCAAGCCGGTCCCCGCGCTGATCCTGGCGTACGCGGCGCTCGAGGGCGTCTTCCTCGGTGCGCTCAGCGGCTACATCAACAAGCTGCCGCAGTTGCACGGCGCGCCCATGCAGGCGGTGCTGGGCACCATGGCGGTGTTCGTCGCCATGCTGGTCGCCTACAAGACCCGGATCATCCGGGTCACCGCCCGCTTCACGCGCTTCGTGATCATCGCGGCCATCGGCTTCGTCCTGCTGTCGCTGGTCAACACCCTGTTCATGGTGTTCAGCGGGGATGACGGCCTCGGCTTCCGCAGCGGCGGCCTGGGCATCCTCTTCGGCGTCGTGGGCGTGGTCCTCGGCGCGCTGTTCCTCGCCCTGGACTTCAAGCAGGTCGAGGACGGCATCGCCTACGGCGCTCCGCGCGAGGAGTCGTGGCTGGCCGCGTTCGGTCTGACGCTGACCCTGGTGTGGATCTACATGGAGCTGCTGCGGCTGATCTCGATCCTCCGGGGCGACTGACGCCGCACGCGCCCTCCCGGCGCGCCGCAAAGGGCCCGCAGGCATGTGCCTGCGGGCCCTTCGGCGTTGTCGGTCTCACGGCCCTTCCGCGCTGCCGCTCCCACGGGGAGGCGTGCGGAGCCCGTCATCGCGGACGGGCGTCACAGCTTGCGGGCGGCGCGCCTGAGGTCGTGTTCGTGGACGATCGCTTTGGCATGCCCGTAGGCGAGATTGTGCTCACCACGGAGCCAGCTGACTTTTTCGTCGAAGCGGAAGAGAGACGGGCCTTCGTCAACGGTACGGAGCCAGTCGGAGATATCCCGGCCGGTGCAGTGCGGGATGCGGGAGAGCAGATTCCGGTGGGTCTCTTCGGAGAAGAGCTGAGACATCGGCGCCTCCGGACGCGGTCGATGCTGGTTCTTCAGCACACCGTGCCTGAGCGTTCGGGCGTTGGCAACCACCCGGGAGTGGCGCATAAGCTCACCACGTGCTTGACGTGATGCCTTTGCAGACCGCCGTGGACGCCCTCGCCGACCGCCTCCGGTCGCTGCCGCAGAGCGCCCTCGCGCGCGGCAGCGCGGCCGAAGGGCTCGCACTGGCAGAGGAGTTGGCGCGGCGTGCGCAGCGGATCGAGCGCCTCGGGCGGGCGCCGCTGACGCTGCCGGACGCCGGGATGTTCGCGGCCGGTGACCAACTGGCGGTGGCCGGCCACGATCTCGTCGAGGCGCTGCTCCAGGCCGCGGCGGCCCCGGACCGGGACGCGGAAGCGGCCCCCGCCGAGGAACTGGCGGAGGCCGTGCGGCTGGTCGAGGACGTGGCCGGGCGCTGCTGAGGGCGCCGGTCAGAGTGAGGCGATGACCCGGTCGGCCAGGATGTAGACGCTCTCCTGCTGCTGCTCGCCCCAGGAGAAGGTCAGGGCGTACGCGCCGGAGATGCCGGAGCCGCCCAGCAGTACCGGGGTGTGCCCCGAGCGCAGCGCGCCGGCGATGCGCTCGGCGGTCTCGCGGTCGCCGGGGGTCAGACAGAGCGTGGTGCCGTCGGAGAAGACGTACACGTCCAGGGTGCCCAGCGGGCCCGGGCGTACGTCCGTGAGCGGCACGGCCTGCTGCGCCAGCTCCTCCAGGCGTGCGACGGTGCGCTGGTGATCGCCGACCACCGGGGAGGGCGTGAAGTCCGGGTGCGAGGGGTGCCGGCGGCGGGCGGCGGCCAGCTCGGCCGACTCGGCCTCCTCGACGTGTTCCAGCTCGGGCGCGTCCAGCGCCTCCACGGACTCCAGCGCGTCGAACGGCTCCAGGGCGTCCGGGCCGAGCAGCGGCTCCAGCCCGGCCAGGTCGGCCTGGCGCGGCAGGAACGGCTGGACGTCGAGCCGGTCCAGCTCTCTCCGCTCGGCGGACTCGCGCTGCTCGGCGCGGGTGTCGGTCGGACCCTCCTCGCCGAGGCCGGCCAGCCCGCCCAGCAGCGACGGGGCGTCGGCGGCGTCCCGGGCCTCCTGAGCGGCCCAGAACGCGCGGGCCTCGGCCAGCTCGCGCTCCCGCTCCTCGGCCAGCGCGTCGGCGACCGCGGCGCGTATGTCCGCGAGCGGCGTCTCGACGGCCGGTGTGCTGCGGGCGGCCGGAATGGCCTTCGTCAGGTCCACCGCGGCGGCCGCGGCGCTGTCCGTGCGCGCGGCCACGAGCTCGGCGTGCAGCGCGGTGACCTGGCGGCGCAGTGCGCGGGTGGTGTGCAGGGCGGCAGCGCCCAGCACCACAGCCCCGGCCGCGGCCAGCAGCAGGATGAGGGTCATGACGTTCATGCCGAAACCTCCCTTCGCTCGGCCCCGCGTTCGCGAGGCGGGCGCCTCTGCATCATTCGCTCGCAGCGCCCGCGCATGCCGACGTACTCCCGATAGCAGAATGCCCCCCGACTTCCTACATCAGGGTGCAGGCAGTCGGCGACCGTTCGCAGTGCACTATGTCCCGGAATGCGGGTGCCTTGGGGCTTCGTGCATGCGGGTGCCCCCGGGGTGACCTGCGAGAACGCTGGCGCGAGGGGGCGTTGGTCACAATCCTGGCGGCTATTGGGTCGCGATCTTGTTAACGGGTGACGCAGGCCACGTGACGTCGCCGTAGGTGCCTGGACGAGCGCGAAGGGTGCGCGCGGAGCGGGAGTTGACCCGTACTCCGTGCGCACCCTCCGCGCGCCCCGGTCGAGCGGGGCCACCACAGCCCGTACTCTCAGCCGCCCGATCCGGCTCAGCCGTGCGGGCCGGCTGCCGCCACGACGGACGTGCTCTCGGT
>NZ_JBICVM010000017.1:43913-143489 GCF_043199095.1 Streptomyces sp. NPDC048650
GGTCGCGCTGTGCTTCGCTTGCGCTGCGGGCAGGTGCCGGGCACTCGTTCCTCGCACCCGACCCCTACCCTCCGCTGCAGCTCAGCTCAGCCGCTCGTGCTCTCGGTCGCGCTGTGCTTCGCTTGCGCTGCGGGCAGGTGCCGGGCACTCGTTCCTCGCACCCGACCCCTACCCTCCGCTGCAGCTCAGCTCAGCCGCTCGATGACCATCGCCATGCCCTGGCCGCCGCCCACGCACATCGTCTCCAGGCCGAACTGCTTGTCGTGGAACTGCAGGCTGTTGATCAGCGTGCCGGTGATGCGGGCGCCGGTCATGCCGAAGGGGTGGCCGACCGCGATGGCGCCGCCGTTGACGTTGACCTTGTCCAGGTCCAGGCCGAGCTCCTGGTAGGAGGGGATGACCTGGGCGGCGAAGGCCTCGTTGATCTCGGCGAGGTCGATGTCGCCGATCGTGAGGCCCGCGCGCCGGAGCGCCTGCTTCGATGCCTCGACCGGGCCGAGGCCCATGATCTCGGGGGACAGGCCCGAAACGCCGGTGGAGACGATCCGGGCGAGCGGGGTCAGGCCCAGCTCCCGCGCCTTGGTGTCCGACATGATCACGAGGGCGGCGGCACCGTCGTTGAGCGGGCAGCAGTTGCCGGCGGTGACCAGGCCGTCGGGGCGGAAGACGGGCTTGAGGCCCTGGACGCCCTCCAGGGTGACGCCGGCACGCGGGCCGTCGTCGCCGGCGACGACCGTGCCGTCGGGGGTGGTGACGGGGGTGATCTCCCGCTCCCAGAAGCCGTTCTTGATGGCCCGCTCGGCGAGGTTCTGCGACCGGACGCCGAACTCGTCCATCTCCTGACGCGTGATGCCCTTCAGGCGGGCCAGGTTCTCCGCGGTCTGGCCCATCGCGATGTAGGCGTCCGGGACCAGGCCGTCCTCGCGCGGGTCGTGCCAGCTGGTGCCCTCCTGCGCGGCAACGGCCTCGGTGCGGGCCTCGGCCTCGGCGAAGAGCGGGTTGTGCGTGTCCGGCAGCGAGTCGGAGTTGCCCTTGGCGAACCGGGACACCATCTCGACGCCCGCCGAGATGAAGACGTCGCCCTCGCCGGCCTTGATCGCGTGCAGCGCCATCCGGGAGGTCTGGAGCGAGGAGGAACAGTAACGGGTGACGGTGCAGCCGGGGAGGTGGTCCATCCCCATCTGGACGGCCACGATGCGGCCGAGGTTGTGACCCTGCTCGCCGCCGGGCAGGCCGCAGCCGAGCATCAGGTCGTCGATGTCGGTGGGGTCCAGCTCGGGAACCTTGGCGAGGGCGGCCTCGATGATCTTCGCGGTCAGGTCGTCGGGGCGCAGGTCCTTGAGCGAGCCCTTGAAGGCGCGGCCGATCGGGGAGCGGGCGGCTGAGACGATCACGGCTTCGGGCATCACGGCTCCAGGGAATCTAGGGGCTCCGCTCAGCGCGTCGGTGAGGGTGGTGTCGGGCGCCGGGCGGGCAATGCGGCAGGACTCTCAGGGAAGTTACCTGCACGTAGTGCCGAGGTCACGGGGTGCGTGCTGTGATGCGGAACTCTTTTCTAAGCGGGCGCTTATGGGAACGGGATGGGGCCGTGCGGTATTCCCGTACGGCCCCGGTGCGCGCCCCGCCGTCACCGGCCCTTGTGCGGGGCGCCCGACGACTCCGGGTCGGGCAGCTGCCGCCGCCTGCGGTGTTTGAGCAGGGCCCAGGGGGCGCGTCGGCCGCTGACCTCCGTACCGCCCTCGGACGCCGCCTCGGCGGCCGCCTGCGCGACCGGCAGGATCCCCTCGCCGCGGGCCGCCTCCGGCTGCTCCTCCTCCGGCCACAGGCCCAGCGAGGCGCACAGCGTCGGCAGCACGGCCATGGCGGCGGTGGCGTACCCCTCTGCCGACGGGTGGTAGTTGTCCGGCCCGAACAGCTCCCGCGGATGCGCCTCGAACTCCGGGCCCAGGAGATCGCCGAGCGAGACCGTCCGCCCGCCGTTCTCGACCACCCCGATGGTCTGGGCCGCGGCGAGCTGACGGGAGAGCCGCCGGGCCACCCAGCGCAGCGGCTGGTAGACCGGCTCGATGGTGCCCAGGTCGGGGCAGGTGCCGACGACCACCTCGCAGCCCGCGGCGCGCAGCCGCCGGACCGCCTCGGACAGGTGCCGGACGGACTCCGCGGGCGGCATCCGGTGGGTGACATCGTTGGCACCGATCATGATGACGCAGACGTCCGGGGTCCGGTCGCGGTCCGCCAGGATCAGCTCCACCTGGCGCTCCAGGTCGTCGGACTGGGCGCCGGGCAGCGCCACATTGTGGAACTCGACCGGCAGCTCCGAGAGTGCGGCAAGTCCCGAGGCCAGCAGCGCGCCGGGGGTCTGGCGGGCGCGGTGCACGCCCTGTCCGGCCGCGGTGGAGTCGCCCAGGAAGCCGAGTCGCAGCGGCGGCCGGCCGTCGTCGCGGTGGTGAAAGGGGGCGCCGTAGCGGCCGTCGGCGCAGGGCGGGGTGTCGCTGGAGCCGCCGACCGTACGGCGGGCCAGCCGGACCTCGGTCAGCAGCACCCCGACGGTGGCGACCCCGAGCAGGCCGATTCCGCCGCCGCCGACCGCCGCGGCGGTCGCGATCCGGCGCGCCACCCGCGCCCTGGACATCGTCACCGGCATAGGCCGGGCACCTCCCCGTGCAAGTAGTGCGGGGCGCGCCGCGGCCCCGGGGGCCGGACGCGCTTCTTGGCCGACAGCGAACTCGTACACCAGGTTGTTGCCCGTTCCTGCCCGCAACGCAACGCATCCGCCCGCCAACGGAACGCAGCGCGGAGGTCCACCGGCCGGCCGTGGCGAATAGGCTGGCGGCACGGGCGCAGGAGAGCGTGCCCCCGACCGCGGAGACCACCGTGCAGTTTTACGATTCGATGATTGAGCTCGTCGGCAACACCCCGCTCGTGCGGCTCAACAACGTGACCAAGGGAATCCAGGCCACCGTCCTGGTGAAGGTCGAGTACTTCAACCCCGGCGGCTCGGTCAAGGACCGGATCGCGGTGCGGATGATCGAGGCCGCAGAGGAGTCCGGGGAGTTGCAGCCCGGCGGCACCATCGTCGAGCCGACCTCCGGGAACACCGGCGTCGGCCTGGCGATCGTGGCCCAGCAGAAGGGCTACAAGTGCATCTTCGTCTGCCCGGACAAGGTGTCGACGGACAAGATCAATGTGCTGCGGGCGTACGGCGCCGAGGTGGTGGTGTGCCCCACCGCGGTGGACCCCGACCACCCGGATTCCTACTACAACGTCTCCGACCGGCTGGTGCGGGAGACGCCGGGGGCCTGGAAGCCCGACCAGTACAGCAACCCCAACAACCCGCGCTCGCACTACGAGAGCACCGGCCCGGAGCTGTGGGCGCAGACCGACGGGCGGATCACCCACTTCGTGGCGGGTGTCGGCACCGGCGGCACGATCAGCGGTACCGGCCGTTATCTGAAGGACGCCAGCGAGGGCCGGGTCGAGGTCATCGGTGCGGACCCCGAGGGCTCGGTCTACAGCGGCGGCTCGGGTCGCCCGTACCTGATCGAGGGCGTCGGTGAGGACTTCTGGCCGAGCGCCTACGACCGCACCGTCGCGGACGAGATCGTCGCGGTCTCCGACAAGGACGCCTTCCAGATGACCCGTCGGCTCGCCAAGGAGGAGGGCCTGCTGGTCGGCGGCTCCTGCGGCATGGCCGTGGTGGCCGGACTCGAGGTCGCCTCGCGGCTCGGCCCGGACGACGTCGTCGTCGTGCTGCTGCCGGACAGCGGCCGCGGCTATCTCTCCAAGATCTTCAACGACGAGTGGATGGCCGACTACGGCTTCCTGGAGGAGAGCGGCACCGCGGCGCGGGTCGGCGAGGTGCTGGCGCACAAGGAGGGCGCGCTGCCCTCGCTCGTCCACATGCACCCGGAGGAGACCGTCGGCGAGGCCATCGAGGTGCTGCGCGAGTACGGCGTCTCCCAGATGCCGATCGTCAAGCCGGGCGCCGGGCACCCGGACGTGATGGCCGCCGAGGTGATCGGCTCGGTCGTGGAGCGTGAGCTGCTGGACGCCCTGTTCACGCAGCGGGCGTCGCTCTCGGACCCGCTGGAGAAGCACATGTGCCGGCCGCTGCCGCAGGTCGGCTCGGGCGAGGCGGTCGCCGACCTGATGGCGGTCCTGGAGAACGCGGACGCCGCGATCGTTCTCGTCGAGGGCAAGCCGAAGGGCGTGGTCAGCCGCCAGGACCTGTTGGCCTATCTGGCGCGCGGGGTGGCGAAGTAGGCGCGGACGCGCCCTGATACCGAGCGGCCGACGCGCCCTGTTGCCGAAGGGGCGTCAAGCAACCGTCAGGGAACGGGCCGTAGGCGCAAGGTGTACGTATGCGTCACGTGCTCGCAGCACGGACTTAACACGAGTCCGGCACATTGATGACTGAGGCGATACGGACCTCCGGAGCGGCTCCCGGACATCCATGATCGCCAGGACGCGGCACCCGGTTCTGACCCGGGGCGCGTCCCTTGCGGGGACCGCCGTCGTCCCGCCCCCGGCTCGGCCGGGGTGCGGCGGTCCCCGCAACATCTCTCTCCCTCCCCCTCCCTCTCCCTCTTCCCCTTCGCCCGGCCCCCCGGTTGCGGCTTGCGCTTGCCGCTGCGTCAACTCCTACGGTCATGCGTGTGGCCGGAGAGACCGGCCCGGCGATGGGGGGCACGGCAATGGCCTGGTCGATCGCGGAGGTGGCCCGGATGTCCGGGGTGACGTCCCGGACGCTGCGGCACTACGACGAGGTCGGTCTGCTGGCGCCTGCGTGGATCGGCAGCAACGGGCACCGCTACTACGAGGAGGCCGGTCTGCTGCGGCTGCAGCAGATCCTGCTGATGCGGGAGTTGGACCTGGGGCTGCGCGAGATCCGGGCGGTGCTGGACAGCCAGGTCGATCAGGTGGCGGTGCTGCGCGAGCACCACCGGCGGCTGCTCAGGGAGCGGAACCGGCTGGAGACACTGGCCCGCACGGTCGGGCGAACCATCGCCGAACTGGAGGAAGGCAAGGACGGCAACGACATGACGAAGATCAACAGGCCGGAGAACCTGTTCGAGGGGTTCGAGCCCGCCGAGGCCGAGGTGCGCGAGCGGTGGCCGCAGGAGTGGGAGCAGTCCCGGCGGGCCCGCGAGGCGATGACCGCCGAGGACCAGGAGCGGTGGCAGCGTGAGGTGACGGCGCAGATGATCCGCTTCGCGGAGTTCATGGTGGCCGGCACGCCGGTCGCCGATCCCGCGGTGCAGGCCGAGGTGGATGTCCACTACCAGGGCGTCTGCCGGTTCTGGACGCCGAACGCGGTCGGGTACCAGGGGCTGGCACAGACCTACGTCGACGACCCGCAGTTCCGCGCGAACTACGACAAGATCGCCGACGGGCTGGCCGGCTACCTGCGTGATGCGATGGCCGTCTACGCCGAGGCCCGGCTGAGCTGACCGACGGCACACACTGCCGGGGGGCTGCAGACCCCCGGCGGCAGGCAACCGCCCCGTCGGGCACGCCCTCTAGGACCCGGCGGGGATGTGCTCCTCGGGGAGTGTCTGCGGGTGCGGGGCGGCGGAGATGCGGCGGCCGACGACCCGGTAGGCGACGGCGGGTACGGCGAGGCCGACGAGCCAGGAGATGTCCGCGCCGCCGAGGGGTGCGACCAGCGGGCCGGTGTAGAAGTGCGTGGCGAGAAACGGCAGTTGGGCGAGTACGCCGAGGCCGTAGACGGTCAGTGCCCCTACGTTCCAGGAGCCGTAGCGGCCGCCGGGGTCGCTGAGCGCCGGAATGTCGTAGCGCTCCTTGGAGACCAGGTAGTAGTCGACCAGGTTGATCGCCGACCACGGGGTGAAGAAGGTCAGCAGGAAGAGCAGGAAGTCCTTGAAGGAGGTGAGGAAGGAGTCCTTGCCCAGGAGGGCCACGGCGGTGCCGGCCACCATGATTCCGGCGATATAGGCCACGCGTCCGCGCGGCGAGAGGGTCCGCCGGCCGCTGAAGCCGCTGACGCTCGTCACCAGCGACATGAAGCCGCCATAGGTGTTGAGGATGTTGATGGTGAGCTTGCCGAGGGCGATGACGAAGTAGAGGAACGAGGCGATCAGCCCCGCCCCGCCCAGGCCGACGATGTAGGTGACCTCGTGCCCCACGAAGGCGGCGGGCGCCGCGGCCGCCGCCAGCGCGCCGAACGTCATCGACCACTGCGACCCGAGCACCGAGCCCGACAGGGTCCACCAGAACGTGGCGCGGGCCGAGGTGTGGCGGGGCAGATAGCGCGAGTAGTCCGCGACGTACGGGCCGAACGCCAGCTGCCAGGAGGCGGAGAGCGAGACCGCGAGGAGGAAGACCGGCAGCCCGAAGCGGTGGTCGTGCAGCAGCGTGCCGAGGTCGGCACGCTGGAGCAGCCGGATGCCCAGATAGACGAAGGTCAGCGCGCACACCAGCCCGGCGATCCGGCCCAGGGTGTGGATCAGCCGGTAGCCGACCGCGGCGGCGACGGCGGTGATGCCCGCGAACAGCACGATGCCCGGCGTCTCGCCGAGGTGCGTCAGCTCGCCGACGGCCTGCCCCGCCAGCACGCTGCCGCTCGCGAAGAACCCGATGTACATCACGATGACCAGCGCGAGCGGCACCACCGCGCCGCGCACGCCGAACTGCGCCCGCGACGTGATCATCTGCGGCAGTCCGAGCCGTGGGCCCTGCGCCGAGTGCAGCGCCATCACCGCTCCGCCCAGGAGGTTGCCGAGCAGCAGCCCGATCAGCGACCAGAAGGCGTTCGCCCCGAAGACGACGGCCAGCGCGCCGGTGATGACGGCGGTGATCTGGAGGTTGGCGCCCAGCCAGAGGGTGAACTGGCCGACCGCGCTGCCGTGCCGCTCGTCGTCGGGGACGACGTCGATCGAGCGCTGTTCCACCACGCCTGCCATGCATCCGCCTCGCATCGTTGCCTGTATGGATTCATGCAGCATCGATGTCGATGAATGGAAGGTCAATAGGTAGGACGGGAACAGGGGGTGATTCGCGCTGGCGGCGAGGGCTCAGGCGGCGGACGCCTCGCCGACGGGCCGCAGCTCATCGGCGTAGGAGACCGACATCCGGCGCATCAGCCCGTCCTCCGTGATGTCGTACTGCCCCAGCCGCCACAGCGGCGGCGAGTACGCGTGCACCGACACCGCATCGTCCGTGGCTCCGGTGAGCCGGTGGATGTGGTCCGGCCCGAAGCAGAACGAGTCACCCGCCCCGACCGCCGTCGCCGGATGCTCGCCGCCGATCCGCGGATTGGACTCGGTCAGCACCCCCTGGACGACGCGGACCGCTCCGGACGAGAGGTCGTGGTCGTGCCAGCCGGTGTCGTTCTGCCGGGTCCAGCACAGCAGCCAGACGTCGACGAACTCGTCACGGTACAAGGACGCGTAGTGCCGCTCACTGTCGGAGAACGCGACCTGCCCGCGCCACAGCTCCGGGCGGCCGGCGAGGTCGTCGACGAGGGCCTGCAGCTCGCGCTTGTCGAGACTGCGCTCGGGCAGGGCGGTGAACGGCCGCTCGGCCTCGGGGACCTCGCGGGCGCGGTCGGCCTGGGAGGCGGGGGAGGTCATGGACGGGCTCCTTTCGTCGGGCCCAGCAGGCGGGCCGGGTTGGCGGTACGCAGGGCGTGGACGGCGGCCTCCGCGCCCAGATCGGGGATCACCGGCCGCGCGTACGGACGGTCGCTGCCGCTGACGACGACATCGATCCCGACGGCCCGTACGAGCGCGTCCACCGCACGCGTCCCGTACGAGGACGTCTCGTAGAACACCCCGCGGTCGACCCGTCCGCGGTCCTGCCCGCCACCGCGCGCCACCAGCCGCTCGCCGTGCAGCGGCGCCAGGCCCGCGAGCGCCGCGAAACACACCCGCAGGTCCGGGTGGCGGGCCCGGCCGAAGGCGCGGAAGGCGCACCACGCGGCGTGCAGCTGATGGACGTACGGCACCAGGGCGGGCCACCAGGCGGGCGCGCCGTCGGGGGCGGGGGGTGCGGCACCGGGGTGGATGAACACCGGCCTGTCGCTCTCCGCGGCAACGTCCAGCAGGGGTGCGCAGTGGGACCAGCCCGCGGCGTCGAGCAGCGCGGTGGCGGGGAGCTGCAGCCCCACGCAGCCCCGTGCCAGCTCCCGCCGCAGCGCCCCGGTGTCCGGCTCGGGTGCGGTCAGGCACACCGAGGCCCAGACGCCGAACGGAGCGGGCAGCCGCAGTGCGCCGTCGTGGAAGGCGGCGAGCAGCGGTGCCGCCTCCTCGGGCGGCAGGTACTCGATGCCGAGCGGGCTGGAGAGCGAGACCAGCGCCAGATCCACCCCGTCCGCGTGGGCGAGCCGGGTGCGGGCTGCGATGTCGTGGTCGGCGGGGTCGACCGTGTACGGCGGCTCGCCGGGCAGCAGCAGCGTCCAGCCGTCCAGCCGCGGCGGTGCCGTACGGGCGCGCAGGTGCGCGATGAACTCCCGCGGCCAGAGGTGCTGGTGCAGGTCGCTGGGCACGGCGGCGCCTCCTCAGGTCTTCGGTCACGCGACTTAACCGCTTAACTGATGCGCTTAAGTGAACCGGTTAACCTCCTGTGCTGTCAAGGGCCGACCGGATCGGCGGCGGGGGAGTGGGGCCTCCTTGGGTAGGCTTCCCGGCATGGCCAGGCCCAATAAGCGCACCACCCTCCGCGAGGTGGCCGAGGCCACCGGCCTCTCCACCGCAGCCGTCTCGTACGCCCTGCGTGGCAAGCACGTCTCCAAGGAGACCGAGGAGCGGGTGCGCAAGGCGGCTGCCGAACTCGGCTACGAGGCCGACCCGATCGCCCGCGCCCTCGCCAGCGGCCGTACGAGCACGGTCGGTGTGCTGGCCGGCGACCTCCAGGACCTCTGGCAGCAGCAGCTGATGGCGGCCATAGGGCGCGAGCTCCTGGCCGGCGACCGCTACGCCCTCATCCTCGACGCCGGCGGCGACCCGGCGCGCGAGCTGGCCCTCGCCAAACAACTCCGTGACCAGCGCGTCGACGGTCTTCTCGTCTCGCCCGTCGACCCCTCGGCGGAGGGCTGGGCGAAGATCGCCGACGCCGTCCCCGTCGTGTCCATCGGCGACGCGCTGAGCCGGGCCCGTACGGCCGGCGAGGTCCTCTTCGACAACCGCGCCGGCATCGACGCCGTCCTCGGCTACCTCCGGGGCCTGGGGCACCGCCGCGTCACGGTCCTGACCCCCACCGGCCCCTCCACCCCCGACCGCCCCGCCGACGTCTATGTCCGCGAGGCCGCCGACCGTCTCGGCATCGGGGTCGAGGTCCTGCCCTGCGCGCAGGAGTTGGGCGAGGCCACGTCCGTCGCCCGGCGGGTGCTGACCAACACCCCGGACGGTCGCCCGCGTGCCGGCTCCACCGGCCTCGCCCCGCCCACCGCGGTCTTCTGCTTCTCGGACTCCATCGCCTACGGCGTCTACGCGGCCGCCGCCGAGGCATCCCTCACCGTGGGCCGCGACCTCTCCGTCGTCGGCTTCGACGACCACCCCGTCTCCCGCGTCCTCACCCCGCCGCTGACCACCGTCGACTGGGGCCTCACCGACATCGCCAAGGAGGCCGCCCGCCTCGCGGTCGCCGCCATCGAGGGGCGGCGGGTACGCCGCAAGCGCATCCTGTGCGCGCCCCGTCTGTCGGAACGGCGCTCGGCGGCGGAGGTCCGGCCCTGACGACGCCCCTCGTGGGCCGATGGGGCTGCGGAACGGGTGCCGGAACGGCGCCGGGGAAGCCCGTGCTGCGGTCCCGGCGCCGCAGGAGCAGACTGGTGCACGGCGCTCCGGTACCTTCGTCGCACGTGTGCCGGTGGTCGGCCGACGGGTGAAGGGCGGTCCTCGATGAACCCCTCGACGAGCTCCTTGGTGAACTCCTCGACGAGCTCCTTGGCGCACTCTCCACCGACGTCCTCGACCCTCTCCCCGGCCACTCGACCGGTGGAGCCCCGATGAGTGACGTCGCGGTGGCGGGCGGGTCCCGACCGGGCGGTTCCCAGGGGGAGTTGGCGGACCGGCTGGAGGTGCACCGTACCGAGCTGACCGGGTACTGCTACCGGATGCTGGGGTCCGCGTTCGAGGCCGAGGACGCCGTGCAGGAGACCATGGTGCGCGCCTGGCGGAACCACGACCGCTTCGAGGGACGGTCCTCGCTGCGGTCCTGGCTGTACCGGATCGCGACGAATGTGTGTCTGGACCTGCTCAAGGGCAGCCGGCGGCGGGCCCGGCCGATGGACCTCGGGTCGCCGTCGAGTGCGGACACCCCGGTGGGCGACGGGCTGCCCGAGGCCACCTGGATCGGCCCGGTGCCGGACGGCCGGGTGCTGGCGCAGACCGGGGATCCGGCGGAGGCGGCCCTCGCGCGCGAGTCGGTCCGGCTCGCCTTCATCGCCGCGCTGCAGCGGCTGGCACCCCGGCAGCGGGCGGTGCTCATCCTGCGGGAGGTGCTCGCCTGGTCGGCGGCAGAGGTTGCGGAGCTGCTCGGCAGCTCGGTCGCCGCGGTCAACAGCGCGCTGCAGCGGGCGCGGGCGACGCTCGCCGCGGACGAGGAGCCGCCGGCCCGCCCGCTCGACGACGACCAGCGGGCGCTGCTGGCCCGGTACGTCGACGCCTTCGAACGCTTCGACATGGAGGCGCTCACCGCCCTGCTGCACGAGGACTCGACGTTGTCGATGCCGCCCTACGAGCTGTGGCTGCGCGGCCCCGAGGAGATCGTGCGCTGGATGCGCGGGGCGGGCTGCGGCTGCGCGGGGTCGCATCTGGTGCCGCTGACGGCCAACGGGCGCCCGGCGTTCGGGCAGTACCGGGCGGACGGCACGCCGTGGGCGGTCCAGGTGATCGAGACGGCGGACGGGCGGATCACCGGGCTGCACTCGTTCCTGGACACCGAGCGGTTGTTTCCGCTGTTCGGGCTGCCGATGCGGTTCGCGGGCCCGGCCTAGGGCCTGTCCGCGGGCGTCCGGCGTCCCGCCCGCCCCGCGTCAGCCACCCAGCCTGTGCTTGGCCAGCCAGGCGTCGGCCACCCGGTCCGGGTCCTGCTTCTCCTTGTCGACGAGGCGGTTGAGCTCGGTGAGGTGGGCGGTGGTGAGGGCGTTGCCGAGGCGGGCGAGGGCCTTGCGGACCTTGGAGTCGGCCTTGCGGGCGGCGATCAGCGGAACGATGTGCTGGGCGGGGATGAGGTGCTTCGGGTCCGCGAGGAGGATCCAGCCGTTCGCCGCGGTGTCGACATCGGTGGTGAAGATGTTGGCGATGTCGATGTCGCCCTTCTTGAGGGCGCCCTTGACGAGCGGGCCGGAGGAGTCCAGCGCCTTGAACTCCTTGAATTCGGCGCCGTACTGCTCCTTGAGGCCGACGACGCCGACGACCCGCTTCTTCATCTCCGCGGCCGCGCCGAACACCAGCTTGCCGTTCACCCTGTGCAGGTCGGCGAGCGACTTCAGGTCGTAGCGCTCGGCGGTCGCGCGGGTGACGGCGAAGCTGTCGCGGTCCTCGGCGGCCGCGTACGGAAGCACTTCGAGGCCGTCGGGCAGGACCGTGGCCAGGGCGTTCTGCATGGCGCCGGCCTCGGTCGCGGTGGCCTTCTTGTCGAGGTACAGCAGGAGGCTGCCCTGGTACTCGGGCAGCAGATCGATGTCGCCGGAACGCAGTGCGGGCACGACGATCTCGCGGGAGCCGAGGTTGGGCTTGACGGTGGCCTTGACGCCGGCGGCGTTCAGGACGCCCGCGTAGAGGTAGCCGAGGATCTGGTTCTCGGTGAAGTTGGCGGTGCCGATGACCAGACCGCCGCTGCTGCTGCCGCTGTCGCCACCGGCACCGTCACCCTTGAGCGAGGTGATCCCGGAGGAACAGGCGGCCAGCAGCGGGGCCGAGGCGCCGGCGAGGAGTGCGGTCAGGGCGGTACGGCGGGTGGGACGGTTCATGGCGTCGGGCTCCTCGGAACGTGCGGACGGGGACGGCGGCGGGCTCTCGGCGGACGGGCCTCAGCGGGCCGCCGCCGGGCGGCCGCGGAACAGCAGCCGCTGCAGCCCGCCCAGGGCCAGGTCGGCGGCGACGGCCAGCACGGCGACCAGCGCCGCGCCGCCCAGTACCTGCACCAGATCGCGCTGCGCCAGCCCGTCGAAGACATAGCGGCCCAGACCGCCGAAGCTGACGTAGGCGGCGATGGTGGCGGTGGCGACGACCTGCACGGTCGCCAGCCGTATGCCGGTCATGATCAGCGGGAGCGCGAGGGGGAGTTCGACCTGCCACAGGACCTGGTGGCCGCGCAGGCCCACGCCCTTGGCCGCGTCCTTGACCTCGGGGTCGACCGCCGCCATCCCCGCGTAGGTGTTCGTGATGATCACCGGGACGGCGAGCGCCACCAGGGACACGTACACCGGCCAGACGCTCAGGCCGCCCGCGAGGAAGACCAGGGTGACCAGGCCGACGGTGGGCAGCGCCCGGCCGAACGAGGAGAGGTTGACGGCCACGAAGGCGCCGCGCCCGGTGTGCCCGATGAGCAGGCCGATCGGCAGCGCGATCAGGGCCGCGGCCAGGGTGGCGAGCACCGAGTACTCCAGGTGCTCCAGGATGCGGGTCGCGATGCCCTCGGGGCCCGACCACTGGGCCGGAGCGGTCAGCCAGGACGCGAGGTTCTTCAGAAGTTCGAGCATCGGCCTGTCACGCCGCCTTCCGCCACTTGAAGGTGCGCTGCCGGGGAGCGCCCCGCCGCCAGGGGGTGCACAGCCACTGGAGGGTCACCAGCAGCGCGTCGGCAACCAGGGCGAGCAGCAGGGTCAGGGCCACCCCGGCGATGACCGGGGTGGGGTAGTTGCGCTGGAAGCCGTCGGTGAAGAGCTGGCCGAGACCGCCGTAACCGATGTAACTCGCCACGCTGACAAGGGAGATGGACATCACGGTGGCGACCCGTACACCCGCCATGATCACCGGGAGGGCGAGCGGCAGCTCGACGGTGAGCAGCGTGCGCAGCGGCCTGGTCCCCATCGCCGTGGACGCCTCGCGTGCCTTGGCGGGCACCGCGTCCAGCCCCTCGACCGTGTTCCGTACGAGCACCACCAGGGTGTACGCCGTCAGGCCGACGATCGCCGTGGTGCGGGTGAGGCCGGTGACCGGCAGGAGGAGGACGAAGAAGGCGAGGGAGGGGATGGTGTAGAGGATGTTGGACGCGCCGAGGACGAAACCGCGCAGCGGGCGTACGCGGTGGGCGAGGACCGCCAGTGGCAGCGCGATCAGCAGGCCGAGCAGGACGGCGGGGACGGCGGTGGCGAGGTGGTCCGCGGTCAGGCGGGCCATCTCGTCGGCGTGATCGGGGAACCAGCCCCATTCGATGGTCATGCGGGGCGCTCCGCGGCGGCGGTCTCGACGGGCGCGGCGTCCTCGGAGTCGGGCGTTGCCGGGGCGGTGCCGCCGGCGGTCGCCGCCCGTCCCGCCTCGGCGTGGCTGCGGCCCGCCCGGTCGTGGATCGCGTCGCGCGTGGTGATGCCGGTGAGGACGCCGTCGGCGTCGATCCGGGCGACCGCGGCGGCCGGGGCGGACACCGCCTCGTTGAGCGCGGAGAGCAACGAGTCGTCGTCGCGCAGCGGCCGGACGGGCGCCAGTGCGGCCTCGCCCGCGCTGCCGCCGGCGGGCAGGGCGTCGGTGTCCAGCCAGCCCAGCGGCTCGCCGCGTGGAGAGGTCACCAGGCGCCAGCGGTCGCCGTCGCGGGCTATCTTGCCGACCGGCTCGTCGGCGCGTATCGCCCGGCCCGGCGCGTACGGCACGTCCGCCAGGGTGGTCAGGGACAGCAGCTTCAGGCCGCGCTCGGCGCCCAGGAAGCCGGCGACGAAGTCGTCGGCGGGCCGGGCCAGGAGTTCGGCGGGCTCGGCGCACTGCACGAGCCGGCCGCCGGTGCGGAAGACCGCGATCCGGTCGCCCAGGCGGACCGCCTCGTCGATGTCGTGGGTGACGAAGACGACGGTCTTGCGCAGTTCCTCCTGGAGGCGCAGCAGCTCGTTCTGGAGCTGGGTGCGCACAACCGGGTCGACCGCGCCGAACGGCTCGTCCATCAGCAGCACCGGTGGGTCGGCGGCGAGCGCGCGGGCCACCCCGACGCGCTGCTGCTGGCCGCCGGAGAGCTGGTGCGGATAGCGTCGGCCCGCCTCGGCGGGCAGGCCGACCAGCTCCAGCAGCTCGGCCGCGCGGGCGCGGGCCTTGCGCCGGCCCCAGCCGAGCAGCAGCGGCACGGTCGCGATGTTGTCCAGGACCGTACGGTGGGGGAAGAGGCCGGACTGCTGGATGACGTAGCCGATGCCGCGGCGCAGCTCGGCGGCGTCCGCCTCGAGGATGTCGCGGCCGCCGACGCTGATGGTGCCGGAGGTCGGCTCGACCATCCGGTTGATCATCCGCAGTGTGGTGGTCTTGCCGCATCCGGACGATCCGACGAGGACGGTGACGTCCCCCTCGGGGAGTTCCAGCGACAGGTCGTCCACCGCTGTCGTGCCGTTCGGGTATCGCTTGCTGACTGCGTCGAACCTGATCATCCGCTGCCCCTTGCCCGGCCTGCATATTGTCATGCAGAGTCTTAGGCACGTGAATAGAAGTCAATAGGCGGGCGTAAATCCCCTGTTACGCCTCCGGTCGCGTCGCCGGCGCCCTCGCCGCTGCCGCAGTCCCGGGTGCCGCCCGCCCGCTTCGATTCACCGTACGGAACGAGGTGTCGGACTTACGTTCACAAAAAGCGTTATAAGAGGGAGTTGAGCCCCTTGGTTTCCCACATGCTGGACAGCGGCCGACGGGCCGGCCGGCGCATCACACTCGACGGCACCGGACTGCACCCCGACGGCATCGCCGCCCTCGCGGAGCGCAGCGCGCACACCGCGGGGCCCGACCCCAAGGCCCTCGCACTCGCCGAGGAGTCCTGGGACACCGCCCGCCGCCTCGCCGCCACCGGCCGTGTCTACGGGCGCAGCACCGGCGTCGGCGCCAACCGCACGGAGGAGGTCGGGGCCGACGCCGAACACGGGCTGCGGCTGCTGCGCAGCCACGCGGGCGCGATCGGCGACCCGCTGCCCGCCCGCGAGGTCCGCGCCATGCTCGCGGTCCGCGCCAATCAGCTGCTGGCGGGCGGCGCCGGGCTGAACCCCGCCGTGATCACGTCCCTGATCACCGCCCTGGAGTCCGGCGCCCACCCCGTCGTCAACGAACACGGCGCCGTCGGCACCGGCGATCTCGCCGCCCTCGCCCAGACCGGCCTCGCGCTGGCCGGCGAACACCCCTGGCACTGCGCCCCCGGCGGCCGGGCCCCCGCCCCCATCGCCCTCGACAACAACGACGCCCTCGCCCTGATCAGCTCCAACGCGCTCACCCTCGGCCAGTCCGCGCTCGCCCTCGACACCGTGCGCCGGCTGCTCGCCGCCTCCCTCCCGGTCGCCGCGCTCTCACTCCTCGCGGTCGGCGGCTCCTACGAACCCTTCGCCGAACCCGTCATGCGGGCCCGCCCGCACGCCGGCTCGGCCGCCGCCGCGGCCCGCCTGCGCACCCTCTCCGGCGTCCCGGACCGCCCCGCGCCGCCGCTCGGCCGCATCCAGGACCCCTACGGATTCCGCTGCCTCCCCCAGATCCACGGCCCGGCAGTCGACGCCGCCGACACCCTGGACGAGGTGCTCACCATCGAGGTGAACGCCGCCGCCGAGAACCCCCTGATCAGCATCGAGGACCAGGCCGCCTACCACCACGGCAACTTCTACGCCGCGCACGCCGTGCTGGCCCTGGACGCCTTCCGGCTCGCCGTCCTGCAGACCGCCCGGCTCTCCACCGCCCGGCTCGCCGCCCTCTCCGAGCCGGACTTCACCCGGCTGCGGCCCTTCCTGGGTGACGCGGCACCCGCCAGCTCCGGCGTCATGATCCTCGAATACGCGGCCGGCGCGGCGCTCGGCGAGATGCGCGCCGTCTCCCACCCGGCCTCCCTCGGCCACGCCGTCCTCTCCCGCGGGGTGGAGGAACAGGCCAGCTTCGCCTCCCTCGGTGCCCGTCAGACCCTCCGCGCGGCCACGTACTACCGCCAGGTCCTGGCCTGCGAACTCGTCGCCGCCGTAAGGGCCTTGCGGATGCGCTCCCTGGAGCCGGAGCCCGGCCTCCCGCTGGCCGCCGCCTACGCGCTGGCCGCCGACGCGCTGGATCCGCGGATGGAGGACCGGCCGCTGACCGATGATGTGGCCGTGGCGGCGGGGCTGCTGGACGCACTGGCGGGGGTGTGACACTGATGCCGACATCGACAGCGCAGGCCACACATCACGGACACCAGTCACAAGGCCCCTCCCGGGCCGGGAAGAAGAGGCGATGAGCGGGGACGGGGCGATCGGCGGCGCGGACGAGGGTACGCGGACGGGCACGGGCACCACCGGCACGGTGGCGGCCGACACGGGCACCACCGCCCGCCTGCAGAAGCTCTTCGAGGGACACCGGCTGACGCCCACCCAGCGCCGGATCGCCCACTGCATGGTGCGGCGGGCCGCCGACGCGCCGTTCCTCTCCAGCGTCGAACTGGCCGAACTGGCCGGCGTCAGCCAGCCGTCCGTCACCCGCTTCGCGGTCGCGCTCGGCTTCGACGGCTACCCCGCGCTCCGCCGCCATCTGCGCGAGGTCGCCCCGGGCGCCGCGCCGGACGACACCGGCTCGTACAACGAGTACCAGCAGGCCGTCCAGGCGGAGATCGACAACCTCCGCCACCTCGCCGCCGCCCTCGCCGACCCCTCCCCGGTGATCGAGGCCGGTCGCCTCTTCGCCGCCTCCCGGCCGTTGCCCGTCCTCGGCCTGCGCGCCGCCACCGCCCAGGCCGCCGGCTTCACCTACTTCGCCCGCAAGGTCCACCCCGACGTCCGCCTCCTGGACGAGGGCGGCACCATGCTCACCGACCGCATCGACGCCGCAGTCCGCGCCGGCGCCGGCGCCCTGCTCTGCTTCGCCCTGCCCCGCCACCCCCGCGAGGTCGTCGACGCCCTCGCCTACGCACGCGAGGCCGGCCTGAGCGTCGTCACCGTCGCCGACAGCGCCTTCGCCCCCGTCGCCCACCACACCGACCTCCTCCTGCCCGCCCCGGTCGGCACCGGCCTGGCCTTCGACACGGCCTGCGCCCCCATGCTGCTGGGCCGCGTCCTGCTGGAGTCGATGTGCGACGCCCTGCCGGACGCACAGGCGCGGCTGGAGGAGTTCGACGCGAAGGCGGCGGCGCGGGGGCTGTTCGTGGAGTGAGCCGGGGCCGCCGCCCCGCCCCGCCCCGGCGCGCCCTCGTTCCGGGTGCGCCACCGCGCCCGCCCGCCTGCCCCGACGGCCGCGTTCCGCCGCACCGGTCTCAGGGAATCCTCATCCGTGCCGGCTACGATCCGCCGCCGGTGCCCGCATCGGGACGGGTGCGAGACGGCCGGGGCGGCGTCGTGCGGCCGGTCCGGAGGAGGAGGTCTGTCGTGGGGCGCGGGGCGTATGCGCTGGGGCGGGTGGCGGTCATCGTGCGGGCACCGGCCGGATGGTTGTGGTGGTCCGGCCTGCTGGCAGCGGGGATCGGCGTACTGGTACCGGGGGCGGCCGGGCGGGCGATCGGGGTACCGGCGGGGGTGGCGCTCGGCGTCATCGCGGCGTTCGTGGTGTTCGGGGCGCGGCGCGGGCGGTACGCGGCGCTGGCCGGCGGCGCATCGCGGGCCGGGAAGGCCGTCATCCTCCAGGACCGGGCGGTCACCCTCCGGGTCTGGCGCCGGGCGCACCGCTGGTGGCTGCTGCTCGCCTTCCTGGCGGCGGTCGGGTCGTCGTTCGCGCTGCCCGCGGCCGGCGGACTGCTGATGGCCGGGTCGGCCCTGGGCCTGTGGGGCAGGGCGCTGTGGCTGGGCCGCTGGGAGCGGGAGCACGACGCGCTGCTGTGGGTGCGTGCCGAGGCGGCCGCCCGGGGCGGGGCCGCGGGCAAGGATGTGCGGGGCCATGTGACGACGGGTTCGGCCGCGGGGGACGCGGCGCCGGGCGGGGCGCGGGCGCGGAGCGCCGCCCGGCCGGCGGGTGCCGGGGCGGGTGCCGGGCGGCGGTAGCGGCGCGGGCCCGAACATCGACGCCTCCGCCGGCAACACCCGCCCCGCAACGCCCGACCGGCCCGCGACGTCCGACCGCCCCGCAACGCCCGGCCGGCCCGCGACGTCCGACCGCCCCGCAACGCCCGGCCGGCCGGCAGCGTCTATCCGGCCGCCCGGCCGAGCTCGCCGAGCGCGTCCGTGTGGGCGCCGCCGCTCTCCGCGGTGAGGTCGGCCAGGGTCTGCGGCGTGCGGACGGTCGCGAAGCGCACGGTGCCGTCAGGAGCGGTCGCGTAGCCGTAGATCCCCGGCCGAGGCAGGGAGTTGTAGGCGAAGTGGGTGGAGAAGTAGTACGCGCCGGTGTCCAGGAGGGCGACGTGGTCGTCCGACCGGAGCAGGGGGAGCGGGCGGTTCTCGGCGACCAGGTCGCCGGCGAAGCAGCACGGTCCGGCGACATCCTGGGCGACCGGTTCGCCGGTCCTGGGGAGGCCCCGCGCGTCGTAGGCGGCGACCCGGATCGGCCAGGCCTCGGGCACGAAGACCGTACGGGTGGCGACCTGGGCGCCGGCATGGGTGACCGCGATGGGACGGCCGCCCGCCGACTTCGCGTACTCGACGCGGGCGACGACCATGCCGTGTTTGGCCAGCAGTGAGCGGCCGAACTCGGTGACGAGGCCGTAGCGTCCGGACAGCAGGCCGGGGACGGTCGAGCGCAGCAGCGCGACGTATGCGCGGAAGGTCGGGGTCGTGGCGTCCGAGCCGAAGTTGACCGGCAGGCCGCCGCCGATGTCGAGGGTGTCGATCTGCCGTCGGCCGGCCCGTTCGTTGATCTCCTCGGCGAGGTGGAAGAGGGCCGACACCCCCTTGGCCATCAGCTCCAGCGGCATGCCCTGGGACCCGACGTGGCCGTGCAGCCGGGTCAGCCACGGCCGGTCCAGGTAGGCCCGTACGACCCAGTCGCGGGCGCCCTCGTCCTGGAGGGCGACGCCGAACTTGGAGGTGTCGGTGGCGGTGCTCATGGCGCCGATGCTGCCGCCGCCGATCTGCGGATTGACGCGCAGCCCGACCGGTGCGGAGGACGGCGCGGAGGCCATCAGGCCGTCGATGCGGAGGAGTTCCTCGGGGTTGTCGGCGTTGACCGCGATGCCGAGGGCCAGGGCCTCGCGGAGTTCGGCCAGGGTCTTGGCCGGGGAGTCCAGCACGGTATGCGCGGCCGGTACCTGAGCGGCGCGCGCCAGCGCCAGCTCCCCGGGGCTGGCCACCTCGCAGCCGAGCCCCTCCTGGGCGAGCAGCCGCAGGACGGGCACGAGGGAGGCGGCCTTCACGGCGAAGGCGTGCAGGACCGGGGTGCCCGGCGCGGTGAACTCCTCGAAGGCGGCGCGGAGTTCGGCGGCGGACCGGCGGATCCCGGCGATGTCGAGCAGCCCGGCGACGGGCTCGCCGGGGCCCACCAGCCCCTGCGCGACGGCCGCCTGCACGGCACGGTCCCGGTCGGGGGCGTGCGCGCCGTCCGGGTGGCCCGAGCCGTCCCGGCCGACGGCCGTGGGGCCGTGCGCCGGTCCGGGAACGGGGCCACCGGTCCGGGAGTCGGGCAGGGGGCCGGTGAGGGGGCTGGTCGTGGGCTCGTCCTTGGGGCCAATCATGAGGCAACTTCATCATTGGGCCGGGCCGCGCGCCATCGGATACCGGCACCGGCACCCTCGCCGCTACCCGCTCAGCCCCGCTGCCCCGCTCAGTCCCGCTGCCCCGCTACCCTGCCGCCCCGCTCAGCCCCGCCTTGCGGTGCCGCTCGCTCAGCCGGGAACCGGACTCCCGGCGCGCGGCCCGGCGCAGCAGGGGTACGGCGAGCAGGAAGCCGAGGACGGCCCAGGCGGTCAGCACCAGGGCGACCGTCGGCAGCTCCCAGGAGCCGGCCGGTTCCGCGATCCGCGCGGCATCCGGCAAGAGCGCCGAGCGCACCCCCTGCGCCATCCACTTCAGCGGGAAGACGGCGGCGATGTGCTGCACCGCCGCCGGCAGCGAGGCGAGCGGGAACATCGCGCCCGAGGTGAACAGCAGGGCCATCACGGGCAGCATGATCAGCGCCAGGGCCTCACGGGGGTTGGGCAGCACGGCTCCGATGGCCGCACCCAGCGGCACCACGGCCAGCAGGCCCAGCGCGGTGACCCACAGCAGGGTCAGCCAGCCACCCGGACCGTGCGGCAGCGGCCCGTCCACCAGCAGCGCCCCGGCCCCCAGCAGGACGACGAGGGTGGCGAGCGCGGTCGCGACGATGAGCAGCGACTTGGCGACGAGATAGGCCGGTATGCCGCCGGGAGTGGCGCGCAGGCGCAGCAGGGCGCCCTCCTCCCGTTCGGTGACCAGGATCTGCGGGAGGTTGAACAGCCCGATCTGGAAGAGCAGATACGCGGCGAAGCCCGCCAGCGTCAGATGGGCCATCGGGATGTGGGTGCCGGGCACCCGCTTGTCGAGGTTGGCCGCCAGTGCCAGGGCGACGACGACGTTCGCCAGGTGGCCGGCCATCTCCTTGCGGTTGCCGATCAGGTGGCGCAGCTCGATACGGCCGCGCCGGAGGCCGGCGCGCCAGTAGCGGCGACGGTGGGTCTCGGTCATGCGGTGTGCTTCTCCCCGTTGTCGTTCCGTGTGCCGGTGCGCTCGCCGCCGCTGTGCACCATGTGCAGGTAGGTGTCCTCCAGCGTCGGGCGGCGGACCTCCAGGTCGGCGATGGGCGCCCGGGCGTGCCGGTGAAGGTCCCAGACCAGCCGGGAGGGGTCCGCGGTGCGCTCGCGGTGGGCCGTACCGTCGGTGGCGGTCCAGCGCACCTCGGCCTGCGCGGCGGCCCGGCGGGCCAGTTCCGCAGGTGTGCCGTGGGCCCGGATCCGGCCGCCGACCAGCACGGCTATCCGGTCGGCCAGCCGCTCGGCCTCCACCATGTCGTGGGTGGTGAGCAGGACCGTGACGCCCTCCTCGCGGGCCAGGCGTTCGACCAGCAGGTGGAAGTCCTGCCGGGCCTCGGGGTCGAAGCCGGTGGTCGGCTCGTCCAGGAAGAGGAGCTCGGGGCGGCCGACGATGCCGAGCGCGACGTCCAGGCGCCGGCGCTGGCCGCCGGAGAGCTGGTCCACCCGTTTCCCGGCCTGCCCGGTGAGGCCGACGAGGGCCAGCAGACCGGCCGTGTCGCGCGGGTCGGGGTAGTAGGTGGCGAAGTGCGCCAGCAGCTCGGCGACCTGCCAGCGGCGGTGGTCGCGCCACGACTGCAGGACGAGCCCGATCCGGCCGCGCCAGGCGTCGCCGCCGCGCTCGGGGTCCGTGTCCAGCACGCGGACCTCGCCCGCGGAGCGGTGCCGGAAGCCCTCCAGGATCTCGACCGTGGTGGTCTTCCCGGCGCCGTTGGGCCCCAGCAGGGCGAAGATCTCGCCGCGGTGGATGTCCAGGTCGATGCCGTGCAGCACGTCGGCGCTGCCGTAGGCCATGCGCAGGTCGCGCACCCGGATGACGGGCGGGACGGGCGCAGGGGGTGCGGCCGGGCCCGTGGGGCGTGCGGCCGGTTGCCCGGTCGTGGTCATCGGCCCGCCTCCGCGTGCTCCTGCTGCCGTTCGCGTGCCACCGTGGCGGGCCCCGCGCCCTCGACGATCGCCCGGAGTGCGGCCACATGCCCTTCGAAGGCGGTCCGGCCGCGCTCCGTCAGCCGCACCTTGGTACGGCGTTTGCGGCCGCCGCCCTCCTTGTGGATCTCCAGATACCCGGCCTCCTCCAGCGTGTGCAGCTGCTTGGAGAGCGCGGAGTCGCTGAGCGAGAGGCTTTCGCGGATGAAGGCGAAGTCCGCCCATTCCGTGGCGGCGAGCAGCGCGACCACGGACAGCCGGGTGGAGGGGTGGATCAGTTCGTCGAAGCCGGAGGGGGTGCTCATCGGCGCGCCTCCAGCCGGCCGCGGACCGAACCGGCCGCCCACCGGTTGGCCGGTCCGACGAACAGGACGAAGGCGCCCGCCGAAAGGGTGGCCTGGACGACGCTGCCCAGGGGCAGCCGGAGCCAGTCGACGAGCCAACCGGAGAGCAGGACCGTCCCGCCGGTCACCGCCGCGCCCGCGAAGAACGACGCGAACGTCCGCCAGTCGTAGACCGTGCGGTGCGCCCGCATCCGGGTCTTGCGGTTGCTGACGACGGCCAGCGCCACCAGCAGACCGACATACGCGGTGAGGATCAGGACGAAGCCCCACAGGGGCGGGTCGAACCCGAGACTGGCCAGGAACATCCACATGATCGCCGCCGTGGTGTACGTCGCGCCGGTGCCGCCGAACGCGCACCGCTCGATCTCGTCGTACACCCGCTCCTGCGGCACCCGGATGCGTTGCAGATCCGCCCATGCCCGCTCGGCGTCCACCGGTGTGCTCATGGTCATCGTCTCCCCGTGACGGTTCTGCGGACAGACGGCCGGTGCGGCCGCATGCCCGTTCTACTTGCCTACCAGGAAAGCTAGCGCCGACTTTCCCCATGGGCAAGTCGGATCCCGTGCCTGTGGACAACTCCGTTCGGGCGTGGCCGCGAAGCGGGCGCCGTGGCCGGTTGGTGCGGTTCCCGGCACTGGGTTGCCGCGCCCTGTTGACTAGTCCTATTCAGCGACGCCAAGATGTGAATAGCTCGATCCATTCGACGTCAGGGAGGCACGGCCCATGTCGGGACCGCGACCCGTGCGGGCACCGCGCGGTACGGAGCTGAATGCTCGGGGATGGCAGCAGGAAGCCGCGCTGCGCATGCTGCAGAACAATCTCGACCCGGAGGTGGCCGAACACCCGGACCAGCTCGTCGTCTACGGCGGCACGGGCAAGGCCGCGCGCGACTGGCGCTCCTTCGACGCGATGGTGCGCACACTCACCACGCTCAAGCAGGACGAGACGATGCTCGTCCAGTCCGGTCGGCCGGTCGGCGTGATGCAGACGCACGAATGGGCCCCCCGGGTGCTCATCGCCAACTCCAACCTCGTCGGCGACTGGGCCAACTGGGAGGAGTTCCGCCGCCTGGAGGCCCTCGGCCTGACCATGTACGGGCAGATGACCGCCGGCTCGTGGATCTACATCGGCACCCAGGGCATCCTCCAGGGCACCTACGAGACCTTCGCCGCCGTCGCCGCCAAGAAGTTCAACGGCACACTGGCCGGGACGATCACCCTCACCGCCGGCCTCGGCGGCATGGGCGGCGCCCAGCCGCTCGCCGTCACCATGAACGACGGCGTCGCCCTCTGCATCGACTGCGACCCGCGCGCCATCGAGCGCCGGATCGAGCACCGCTACCTGGACGTGAAGGCGGACAGCCTCCAGCACGCCCTCCAGCTCGCCGTCGAGGCCCGGGACCAGCGCAAGCCGCTCTCCATCGGCCTGCTCGGCAACGCCGCCGAGCTGCTGCCGCAGATGCTGGCCGAGGGCGCGCCGATCGACATCGTCACCGACCAGACCAGCGCCCACGACCCGCTGGCCTACCTGCCCGTCGGCATCGACTTCGCCGACATGGCCGCCTACGCCAGGGAGAAGCCCGCCGACTTCACCCAGCGGGCCCGCGAATCGATGGCCCGGCACGTCGAAGCCATGGTGGGCTTCATGGACGCCGGCGCCGAGGTCTTCGACTACGGCAACTCCATCCGCGGTGAGGCCCAACTCGCCGGATACCAGCGGTCCTTCGCCTTCCCCGGCTTCGTACCCGCCTACATCCGGCCACTGTTCGCCGAGGGCAAGGGGCCGTTCCGCTGGGCCGCCCTCTCCGGTGACGCCCGGGACATCGCGGCCACCGACAAGGCCATCCTCGACCTCTTCCCGGAGAACGAGTCGCTGGCCCGCTGGATGAAGATGGCCGGTGAGCGGGTGCACTTCCAGGGCCTGCCCGCCCGGATCTGCTGGCTCGGCTACGGCGAGCGCGACAAGGCCGGCGAGCGCTTCAACGAGATGGTCGCCGACGGCACCCTGCGCGCCCCGCTGGCCATCGGCCGCGACCACCTCGACTGCGGCTCCGTCGCCTCGCCGTACCGCGAGACCGAGGCCATGAAGGACGGCTCGGACGCCATCGCCGACTGGCCACTGCTCAACGCCATGGTCAACGTCGCCTCCGGCGCCTCCTGGGTCTCGCTGCACCACGGCGGCGGCGTCGGCATGGGCCGCTCCATCCACGCCGGCCAGGTCACCGTCGCCGACGGCACGCCGCTGGCCGGCGAGAAGATCCGCCGGGTACTGACCAACGACCCGGGGATGGGCGTCATCCGGCACGTCGACGCGGGCTACGAGCGCGCCGACGAGGTGGCCGCCGAGCGCGGCGTCCGCATCCCGATGCGCGAGGGCGAAGGCGAGGGCGCGTGACCGCCTCGTTCCACGAGATGTGGCAGGAGCTGCGGCCCATCGGCCGCGACTCCTCCACCGGGGGCTACCGCCGCTACGCCTGGACCGGCGCGGACACCGAATGCCGCGCGTGGTTCCGGGCCCAGGCCGAGGCCCGCGGGCTCGCCTACGAGCTCGACCGCAACGGCAACCAGTGGGCCTGGCTCGGCGCCACCGGCCATCGGGACGTGGCCCCCGGCGACGCCGTCGTCACCGGCTCCCACCTGGACTCCGTACCGGACGGCGGCGCCTTCGACGGGCCGCTGGGTGTCGTCTCCTCCTTCGCCGCGCTGGACGAACTCCGCCGGAGAGGGGCGGCTTTCACCAAGCCCCTGGCGATCGTCAACTTCGGCGACGAGGAAGGCGCCCGCTTCGGCCTGGCCTGCGTCGGCTCCCGGCTCGCCGCCGGGGCACTGACCACCGAGGCCGCGCACCGACTGCGCGACGGCGACGGCACCACCCTGCCGCAGGCCATGGAGCGCGCCGGACACGACCCGGAAGCCATCGGTCCGGACCCCGAGCGGCTCGCCGCGATCGGCGCGTTCGTCGAACTCCACGTCGAGCAGGGGCGCGCCCTGGACCTGTCCGGCGACCCGGTGGGCATCGCCTCCGCCATCTGGCCGCACGGCCGCTGGCGGTTCGACTTCCACGGCGAGGCGAACCACGCCGGGACGACCCGCCTGGAGGACCGCCGCGACCCGATGCTCAGCTACGCCGCGACCGTGCTCGCCGCGCGCGAGCGGGCCCGGCTGGCCGGCGCCCTGGCCACGTTCGGGAAGATCAGCGTGCAGCCGAACGGCGTCAACGCCATCCCCTCGCTGGTCAAGGGCTGGCTGGACGCCCGCGCCGCCGACCAGGACACCCTGGACACGGTGATCACCGAGATCGAGCGGGCGGCCACCGAACGCGCCGCCCGCGACGGCGTGGACCTGACCGTCGTCCGTGAATCCTTCACCCCCGTCGTGGAGTTCCAGCACGCCCTGCGGGACGAACTGAGCGCGATCCTCGGCAAGTCGGGGGAGCGGCCCGTGCCCGTCCTGGGCACCGGCGCCGGGCACGACGCCGGTATTTTGTCCGGAACCGTCCCCACCGCGATGCTGTTCGTCCGCAACCCCACCGGGGTGTCGCACTCGCCCGCCGAAGCGGCGGGCGAGGACGACTGCGCCGCCGGGGTCACCGCACTCGCCGACGTACTGGAAGGGCTGGCGTGCCACTGACCACGCAGGCAACACCGACGACGTACTGGCTCGAACTCGCCTGGCTCGGCACCCACGTCGAGTCGGGCGTCGCCGTGGACATCGCGGACGGTCGGATCACGGCCGTCCGCACCGGGGCGGACACCCCGCCGCCCGGCGCCACCGCGCTGCGCGGCCTGACCCTCCCCGGTCTCGCCAACGCCCACTCGCATGCCTTCCACCGCGCCTTGCGCGGCACGGTCCAGGTCGGCTCCGGCACCGGATCACCCCCGCAGCGGCGGGGACTTGCGACGGTGGAAGGCGTGGAGCGGGCGCCGGATTCGTTCTGGACCTGGCGCGAGGTGATGTACGAGGTCGCCGACAAGCTCACTCCCGACAGCTATTACGCGCTCGCGCGCGCGACGTACGCCGAGATGGCGCTGGCCGGCATCACCTGCGTCGGCGAATTCCACTACCTCCACCACGCGCCCGGCGGCACCCGCTACGACGACCCCAACGCCATGGGCGAGGCGCTGCTCTCCGCCGCCGAGGACGCCGGTATCCGCATCACCCTGCTCGACACCGCCTATCTCTCGGCCGGTTTCGGTGCCCCGCCCAACCACCACCAGCTGCGCTTCTCCGACGGCACCGCCGAGCGCTGGGCCCAGCGCGCCGACGCCCTCAAGGAGCGCGCACACGCCCGCATCGGCGCCGCCGTCCACTCCGTGCGCGCCGTCCCCGCCGGGCAGCTCGGCACCGTCGCCGACTGGGCCCGCGAGCGGCAGGCCCCGCTGCACGTCCACCTCTCCGAGCAGACCGCCGAGAACGACGCCTGCCACGAGGCCCACGGACGCACTCCCACTCGACTGCTGTCCGACCACGGGGTGCTGGGCCCGCGCACCACCGCCGTGCACGCCACTCACCTCACCCCCGAGGACATCGGCCTGCTCGGCGGCACCCGCACCGGTGTGTGCATGTGCCCGACCACCGAGCGCGACCTCGCCGACGGCATCGGTCCGGCCGCCGACCTCCAGGGCCACGGCAGCCCCCTCTCCCTCGGCAGCGACAGCCACGCCGTCATCGACCTGCTCGAAGAGGCCCGCGCCATGGAGCTCGACGAACGGCTGCGCACCCGCACCCGCGGGCACTGGACGGCCGCCGCCCTGCTGCGCGCCGCGACCGCCGACGGTCATGCCGCCCTGGGCTGGGACGACGCCGGCACCCTGGAGACCGGCGCGCTCGCCGACCTCACCACGATCGCACTGGACTCCGTACGCACCGCCGGACCACTGCCCCGGCTGGCCGCCGAAACGGCCGTATTCGCCGCCTCCGCGGCGGACGTACGGCACACCATCGTCGGCGGCCGGCAGATCGTCCGGGACGGTGTGCACACCCTTGTCCCCGACGTACCCACCGCCCTCGCAGAGTCCATCGCCGCGGTACGCGGCTGAAGGAGAACACCCCCGCGATGACGACGACTTCCACGCCGACCACCACCGCCATCACCCACATCTCCCAGCTCGTCACCAACGACCCCTCCCTCGGTGAAGGCCCCCTCGGCCTGATCCAGGACGCCGCGGTCGTCATCGACGGCGACCGCATCGCCTGGGTCGGTGCCTCGAGCAAAGCACCCGCCACCGACAACGCCGTCGACGCGGGCGGCCGGGCCGGCATCCCCGGCTTCGTCGACTCCCACTCCCACCTCGTCTTCGCCGGCGACCGCACCGCGGAGTTCAACGCCCGGATGTCCGGCCGCCCGTACTCCGCCGGCGGCATCCGCACCACCGTCGCCGCCACCCGCGCCGCCACCGACGAGGCGCTGGGTGCCAACGTCGCCCGCTACCTCGCCGAGGGGCTCCGCCAGGGCACCACCACCCAGGAGACCAAGTCCGGCTACGGCCTCACCGTCGAGGACGAGGCCCGCGCGCTGCGCATCGCCGCGCAGCACACCGACGAGGTCACCTTTCTCGGCGCGCACATCGTCTCGCCCGACTACGCCGACGACCCGGCCGGCTACGTCGACCTCGTCACCGGCCCGATGCTGGACGCCTGCGCCCCGTACGCCCGCTGGGTCGACGTGTTCTGCGAGAAGGGCGCCTTCGACGGCGACCAGGCCCGCGCCATCCTCACCGCGGGCAAGGCCAGGGGCCTGGTGCCCCGGGTGCACGCCAACCAGCTCGGGCACGGCCCCGGCGTCCAGCTCGCCGTCGAGGTCGGCGCCGCCTCCGCGGACCACTGCACCCACCTCAGCTACGCCGACATCGACGCCCTGGCCCAGTCCGACACCGTCGCCACCCTCCTGCCGGGCGCCGAGTTCTCCACCCGCGCCCGGTGGCCCGACGCCCGCCCGCTGCTCGACGCCGGCGCCACCGTCGCCCTGTCCACGGACTGCAACCCCGGCTCCTCCTTCACCAGTTCCATGCCGTTCTGCATCGCCCTGGCCGTCCGGGACATGGGGATGACACCCGACGAGGCGCTGTGGTCGGCCACCGAGGGCGGCGCCCGCGCGCTGCGCCGCACCGACGTCGGCCGGATCACCCCCGGAGCCCGCGCCGACCTCGCCCTGCTCGACGCCCCCTCGCACGTCCACCTCGCCTACCGGCCGGGCGTACCGCTCGTATCGGCCGTGTGGCACAAGGGACTTCCGGTCTGAGCATCCGGAATGTCCCGCGCCCAGGGTCCCGTCGGACAGCCGTGGGCACAGCAAAGGAGGGCCCGTCCCGAAACCCTCGGGGCAGGCCCTCCTCTGCACGGGCGGCTGCCGGTCATGGCGGCGCGACCGCGGACGGTCACTCGTCGACCATCAGGCCCTTGCGGAGCTTTACCAGCGTGCGCGAGAGCAGCCGGGAGACGTGCATCTGAGAGATGTTCAGCTCCTCGCCGATCTCGGACTGCGTCATGTTGGCCACGAAGCGCAGCGACAGGATCTTGCGGTCCCGCGACGGGAGTTCGGCGATCAGCGGCTTGAGCGACTCCACGTACTCGATGCCTTCGAGGCCGTTGTCCTCGTAGCCGATGCGGTCCGCCAGCGCGCCTTCGCTGTCGTCCTCCTCGGGCTGGGCGTCCAGCGAGCTCGCGGTGTAGGCGTTGCTCGCGGCCATCCCTTCCACGACCTCGTCCCGGGTGATGCCGAGGCGTTCGGCGAGCTCGCTCACCGTGGGGGCGCGATCCAGCTTCTGGGCGAGTTCGTCGCCCGCCTTGGCGAGGTCCAGCCGCAGTTCCTGCAGACGCCGCGGTACGCGCACCGACCAGCTGGTGTCGCGGAAGAAGCGCTTGATCTCGCCGACGATGGTCGGCATCGCGAACGTCGGGAACTCGACGCCACGGCTCAGCTCGAAGCGGTCTATCGCCTTGATCAGGCCGATGGTGCCGACCTGGACGATGTCCTCCATGGGCTCGCTGCGGGAGCGGAACCGGGAGGCCGCGAACTTCACCAGGGCGAGATTGAGCTCGACCAAGGTGTTGCGGACGTACGCGTGCTCGTGCGTGCCCTCCTCGAGCTTCTCCAGCCGTTCGAAGAGGGTCTTGGACAGGGCCCGCGCGTCCACCGGGCCCACCTCGTCGAAGGGCGGGATCTCGGGCAGGCCGTCGATCTCGAAGAGTCCCGCCACATCGGATTCGGCAGGCTCCGACTGGGCAGGCGCCGACTGGGAAGGAAGCAGCCCGGTCGGGTCGGACGGGGGTGTCGACGATGTGTGCTGCCGGATGTCGTCGGTGCGCAGTTCGTCGAGCCGGGGTGACATGTGTCCTCCATCGTTCTCGGCATATGGCTGCCGATGCCTCTACGTGAAGCTGCGGTGTGCGGCGCCTCCAAAGCCGGCCGTTTCGAATGTGTCTCCGTCTACGCCTACCTGGCTTTGCATGAAGATGGCAAGTACGTGTTGTCCATATCTCGTGCTATATGGGGATTGTTCGGCTACCCCTGCGCGGACCGAGGGCGTAGTGTTCGACCTGCGCAGTCATCAGCTTTTCAGTCGCCGAGACAGCAAGAGGGGAGCGAGCACATGGACCGCGGGACGGTCGGCAGTGCGAGCCGAGGCCGGCTGCACGTCGCGATCCGGCATCACGGCACCAGTGCGGTGGTGACCGCCGCGGGTGAGCTCGATCACCACACCGCGGATCTGTTGCGTGAGTCGTTGGAGGGGTGCGTGGACGACGGATACGCACGCCTCGTGGTCGACTGCTCACCCCTCGAATTCATGGACTCCACCGGGCTCAATGTGCTGCTCGGTGCCCGCCTGAAGGCCGAGGCCGCGGGCGGCGGGGTCCACCTGGCCGGGATGCAGCCGGTGGTGGCCCGGGTCTTCGAGATCACCGGCGCCGAGGCGGTATTCACCGTGCACGACACGCTCGACGCGGCCCTGGCCGACTGACGTGACGAGGCGCCCGGGCGACGGTGCTCCGGGCGCGTAGTGCGCGTCACAACTTCCGTACCCAAGAAGTGGGTGTTCTCACGGTCCGGTCGGGCAGGAGACATCTGAATCCGTTGAATCAGTCAGGTATCTGTTTTCCGTGAAAAGGCGAATCGGTGAGGTGAAGCGCTGATGAGCACCACCCGGCCGTACCCGCCGGGCGATCTTGGCCCGGAGTCGGGTGGCCCGGGTGCTTCCGCCGCCCAGGGCGCCGTACCGGCAGGCCAGGTGCGACGACTCCGTCTGGCGGGCGCCCGAGGCGCCGTGGCACGTGGTCGCGACTTCGCCCGGGAGGCCCTGCACGACTGGGGCTGGCTGCCGGCCGCCGGCGCCGATCAGCGGGCCGCCGCCGAAGATGTGCTGCTCGTCGTGTCCGAGCTGGTCACCAACGCCTGTCTGCACGCCGAGGGTCCCGAGGAACTGCGGCTGCGGTGCGCCTCCAAGGTGTTGCGCCTGGAGGTCAGCGACCTCGGTGCCGGTTCGCCGGCGCCGCGCAGCCCGCACCGCCCGGGCCGCCCGGGAGGGCACGGCATGTTCATCGTGCAGCGCCTGTGTCTGGACTGGGGCGTGGTCCGTAACGCCGACGGTGCGGGCAAGACCGTCTGGGCGGAGCTCGCCGCTCCGTCCTGAAGTTCGGGCGGCAAGCGAAGAGTTGAGCGCGGGTCCATGGACCCGCGCTTTGTCGTATACCCGTCCACCCGCTCCGATCGGGGCTGTGCTGTGCCTTCCCTCGGCAAGGCCCCGGGCGTACCTTGACGGCCAATCTGATGTGCCGTCAGTAACATCCGGCGGTGCGCTACCCGGGAGAAGGGGAGTTCGAGGTGGCCCGCTTCTGTGAACCACACGGCAGGCGCCCGCGCCGCACGGCCCGGCTGGCCGTGGCCGTGGCGATGACGGCGGGGTCCGCGGTGCTGCTCGCCGCACCGGCCGCACACGCCGAGGTCGTCGACGTCAACTACCAGTGCAAGACGCCGATCGGCAACAAGGGCGCGGTGTCGCCGATCGACATCAAGTCCACCCCGAGCGGCGGGGCGTACAAGCTCGTCATGTCCTTCCAGAAGGGCGTCTCCTCCAGCCCCGTCGAACTGGGCAAAGGCGCCATGAAACCGAGCGCCCTGATCAAGCTGGGCGGCGCGGACAGCGGAACGGTGCCGGTTGCCGGGCCGCCCAACGACAAGGCGATTCCGGCCAACACCCCCATCAAGATCAGTGACTTGAGCGGGACCTACACCCCCAAGGCCGACGGCAAGGTGACCTTCACGGCCGCCACCCTCACCATCAAGGCCCTCGGCACGACCACGACCTGCACTCCGAGCAACAGTCCCAAGCCCTCGCTCTCCCTGGACGTCAAGGGATCGGGCGGCGCCTCGGGCGGATCTTCGGGCGGCTCCTCGGCGGGCACCGGCGGTTCGGACGCGGGCGGTTCCTCCGGTGGCCGGCTGCCGCAGACCGGACCCGCGGACTCCGCCGTCGCCCTGGGCACCCTCGGCGGCACCGTGCTGCTGGCCGGTGCGGCCGGTGCGCTCTGGCTGACCCGCCGCAACCAGCGGGCGTGACACGGGGCGTGCCCCGCCCTCCGTACGAGCCCCAGCACCAGGAGCCGCCGATGCCGTTCCGTACCCGTGCAGCGGTCGGTGCCGCCGTTCTCGCGACCGCCACCGCAGTGCTGTGCCCCGCCCCGGCCGTGGCCCGGCCGGCCGCACCGGGGTGGTCCGCCGCACCCGCGCCCGGCGGGGGCGCCCGGCCCGGCGCGCAGGACCGTCCGTACTTCTACCTGGAGGGCGCACCCGGCACCGTCCTGTCCGACCGGCTGTCCCTGGCCAACCCCTCCGGCCGGACCGTCACCGTGCGGCTGCGCGGCTCCGGCACCGGATCGTGGCTCAGGCTCGCGGCCCCGGAGGTGAGGGTGCCGGCGCGCACCCGGGCGGCCGTGCCGTTCACCGTGACCGTGCCACGGGGCGCGGCGCCCGGCAGCCGCTCCGGCGCGATCGTGGCGAGCAGCGGCGGCACGACGGGCCCGCGGGATCGGGTGCCGGTGCATCTGCGGGTGACCGGGCCGACGCTCTCGGCGCTGACCGTCGAGAGCGTGTCGGTGCGGGCGAGCGGTGACGGGGCGGTCATCCGGTACGCGCTGGTCAATCGGGGAAACACCGTGCTCCGGCCGCGGGTCGCGGTGCGCGCCGACGGCGTCCTCGGTGAGGTGCTGCGCCGGCCCGCCCGCTCGCTGCCGGGCGGACTGCGCCCCGGACGGCGGGTCGAGCGCACCGAGAAATGGCCGGACGCGCCCGGTCTGGACGCCGTGAAGGTGGCGGTGACGGCGACGGCGGAGGGCGGGGCGTACGGATCGGCGACGGCCGGCTACACCGCGATCCCGTGGGGCGCCGCCGCCGCGGCCGCGGTCGCGGCCGCCCTGGCGGTGGGCGGACGGGTGTTCCTGCTGCGGAAGCGGCGTGCGCGTCGGGCGGGCGGAGCGGAGAGGGGCGCGGGGGACCGGCCCGGTGCCGCCCGGACGGGCGCCCCGGAGCGGGAGTTGGCGGGTACGGGAGCGGGAACCGGCACGGGATCGGAATCGGCACCGGGATCAGGAGCGCGAGCGTGAACGGCCAGACGGAGACGGACCCCACCACGGACCCCACCACCACGAGCCCGACCAGCACCGACCCCACCACCACGAGCCCGATCGCGCTCGCCCGCGCCGCGCGCCGGGCCGCCCCCGGACGCCGGGCCGCCGCCGCGCTCGCCCTCTGCGCCGTGCTGTTCCTGTCCCTGTTCCCGGGTGCCGCCGCGCATGCCGTCGGCTCCGAGCCCGCCGGGCGGCCCTCCGTCCAGCTCTCCGGGAAGGAGGCGGGCAAGGGCGGCAGCATCACCGTGACCGGGCGCGGCTGGCGGGCCAAGGCGCTGCTCACGCTGCTGATCTGCGGCCAGAACATGATCGGCGGCACCAACTCCTGCGCCAACGGTGACGGGCGGGCCGTCACCACCGACGCGCACGGGGCCTTCCGCAAACGCCTCCCGGTCGCCGAACCGCCCAAGCCCTGCCCCTGTGTGGTGCATGTGGCGACGGTGACCGGTGCGGCGGACGCCGCGGATGCCGCGTTCATGGTGGCGGGGCATCCGGTGGCACCGCTGCCCAAGGAGAGCGCGGGCGGACGGCTGACCGTGCTGGCGGCGCCCCGGCTGGCGGGCAGCAGCGGGCTGCTGACGTGGTTCGGCGCACCGCCGCAGCGTGAGCTGACGTTCACCGTCGGCAATCTCGGGTCGACGCCCGCCAGGAATCCCGTCTTCCAGGTCGGGACCTCGCACGGCGTCTACGCGCCGAAGTGGGAGGACCAGCAGTGGCGGGGCACCGTACCCGCCGGGAAGAAGGCCGAGGTCAAGCTGCCGGTGGAGCTGGCCGCCGGGGCCCACGGTGACTATCTGGTCTCTCTCCGGTACGGCGGCAAGGTCCTGGTCGAGCAGCCGTGGGGGGTCGGCAGGCCGTGGGGCGTGACGCTCTTCTGGGTGCTGCTGTGCCTGGTGATCCCCACGGCCGTCTTCCGCGTCGGGATGGCGATCGTGGACCGGGTACGCCCGCGCGGCCCGGCAGCCCCCGCCCGCCGCCGACGCACCACCAGGAAACGAAGTGTGACCCGGCAGCCCGGCGACCGTGCCGCGCTGCCGTGGTTCACCCCGGACACCGCACCGTCCACCACCACATCAACCGAACGACCGACCTCGAAAGGTTCTGCGTAATGACGCTGATGAGGCTGATGAGGCACCGGAGGAGAGCGGGTGTGGCCTCGGCGGCCGCGCTGGCGCTCGCGGGTGCGGGTGTGCTGTCGCTGGCCGGACCCGCCCAGGCGGCGGAGGTGTCGTACAAGACGGAGTGTCTGCCGCCGCCGATATCGGGGCTGCCGCCGATCGAGGGGACCACGAAGGTGGCGGTCAGCGCGCCCGCGACGGCCAAGGTCGGCGAGGAGATCGAGGTGGTCTGGAAGACCGTCGAGGGGGCGTCCAAGAACCCGGACATCCTCGACCTGGCGGCGGACACCGTCCAGCCGACCGGCACCATCAAGGTGGCCGGGGCGCAGACCGGTGAGCTGCCGATGTCCGGGCCGCGGCAGAATCCGCCGATCCCCAAGGGCAGTCCGATGAAGCTGTCGGACATGAAGGGCAAGCTGAAGCTGGAGAAGCCGGGCGAGGTGACCCTGTCGCCCGGCTTCTACAACATCAACGTCAACAAGCCGATCTCCACGGACACCAAGTGCTCGCCGAAGGAGACGGTGCAGCCCGCGGTCACCATCAAGGTGACGGACGGCGGGGGCGGCTCCGGTGGCACGACCGGCGGTGGTACGACGAGCGGCGGCGCCGCCGGCGGCACCAGCAACGGGGGAACGTCCGCCGGCACGGACTCGGGCGGCGCCACCACCGGCGGCACGAGCGCCGGATCCACCGGCGGCTCCACCGGCGGCTCCACCGGCGGCTCGGGCGGCGACCCCGACGGCACCGCGTACAAGGGCAAGGAGGTCGAGGTCCCGTACGCCTGCAAGACGCCCATCGGGGACAAGAAGGCCACCTCGCCCGTGCAGATCGACGCCGTGAAGAAGAGCGGCGGCTACGACCTGACGGTGCAGTTCCGCAAGTCCGTCATGGACAGCCCGGCGGACATTCCGGCCGGCTCGGTCAAGCCGTCGATGGACGTCGCGGTGGGCGGCGCGGACAAGGGAGCCGTCAAGGTGACGGGGCCGGCCAACGACAAGCCCATCAAGTCCGGTGACCCGATAGAGATCCCCGACCTGAAGGGCGCCTACAAGCCGGGGGCCACCGGCAGGGCCACGCTGACGCCGGGCGTGCTGACCGTCAACGCCCTGGGGACGACCACGACCTGCACGCCCGAGAAGGACCCGGGCGCCTCGCTCACGCTGGACACCGCGGCGCAGCCGGGCGGTGCGTCCGGAGGCACGACGGGTGGCTCGTCGGGCGGCACGACGGGAGGCACCGCGGGGTCCCCCACCGCGTCCGGCGGGAGCGGCGGCCTCGCCGAGACCGGCGCCGCCGACCACGGCGCGCTGACCGCCCTCGGCCTCGTCGCCGGCACCGTCATCCTGCTCGGCGGTGCGGTCTTCACCTTCACCCCGTGGCGGCGGTTGCGCCGCTAGCACGCCCGCACGAGCCGCCCGGCGCGTCTTCGTAGGCCGCGCCGGAGGGCGGCCGGCACGGGAAGGGCCCGGCACGCAGTGCGTACCGGGCCCTTTCGTGCGGGAGGCGTCAGTGGACGTCGCCCATCAGCGAGGCGATCTTCTTGCGGTTCAGCCACACCGCGGCTCCCGCGAGGACGGCCAGGGCCGCCTCGCCCGCGAGCACACCGGTGCCGCTGAGGTCCACGCCCGCGCTGGAGAGCAGGCTGATCGAGCAGTCACCGGCGGTGACGGCGAGGAACCAGACGCCCAGCATCTGGCTGGCGTACTTCTCCGGGGCCAGCTTGGTGGTCACCGAGAGGCCGACCGGGGACAGGCACAGCTCGCCCATGGTCTGGATCATGTAGACCACGACCAGCCACATCGGGCTGACCTTCGTGCCGTCCGTCGACATCTGCATCGGGGCGATGAAGACGAAGTACGAGGCGCCGATGAGCACCATCGCCGCGGCGAACTTCACCGGGGTGCCCGGCTCCTTGAGGCGCTTGGCCAGGGCCAGCCACAGCCAGGCGAAGACCGGCGCCAGCGCCATGACCCACAGCGGGTTGACGGACTGGAACCAGGTGGACGGGAAGCCCAGGCCCGCGATGTGGTCCGCGGTGTTCTTCTCGGCGAAGCCGCTGAGCGTCGAACCGGCCTGGTCGAAGATCATCCAGAACACGGCGGCGGCCACGAAGAACCAGACGTAGCCGCTGACCTTGATCTGCTCGGTCTCGGTCAGCTCCTTGTCGCGCTTGATGCGGATCAGCACGGAGATCGGGATGATCAGGCCGAGCAGGGCGATCGGGACGAGCGCCCAGTTCAGGGTGAAGGTGCCGGTGGCCACGACCACGGCGTAGAAGATCGCGGCGACGGCCAGCCAGATCAGGCCCTTGCGCAGCCAGGCGGTGCGCTCCTCGGCGGCCAGCGGGGTCGGCACGACGGCGCTGTGCGGGCTCAGGTTGCGGGTGCCGATGAGGAACTGCACCAGGCCCAGGCCCATGCCGACCGCGGCGGCGGCGAAGCCGAGGTGCCAGTTGACGCTCTGTCCGATGGTGCCGATGACCAGCGGGGCGGCGAAGGCACCGACGTTGATGCCGATGTAGAAGATTGTGAAGCCACCGTCACGGCGCGGGTCCTGCGGCCCGTCGTAGAGGTGGCCGACCATCGTCGAGATGTTGGCCTTCAGCAGACCGGAGCCGAGGGCGACCAGACCCAGGCCGGCGAAGAACATCGCCTGACCGGGGATCGCCAGCGCCAGGTGGCCCGCCATCACGGTGCCGGCACCGACGACGACCGTCTTGCGCGGGCCCCAGACCCGGTCGCCGAACCAGCCGCCGGGCATCGCCAGCAGGTAGACCATCGCGAGATAGACGGCGTAGATGGCCGATGCCGTGGCCATGTTCATGGCCAGGCCGCCGCCCTGTGCTCCGGGCTTGGCGTCGGGGCCGCCGGAGATCAGATACAGCACCAGCAGCGCACGCATGCCGTAGAAGCTGAAGCGCTCCCACATCTCGGTCATGAAGAGTGTGGCCAGTCCGCGGGGGTGGCCGAAGAAGGTCTTGCCGCCGTCTGCAGGGTTCCCCTGCCGGGCCGCGTCCTTCGTCAGGCTGGACGCCATGGTGGTTCCTTGGTCTGCTCGCGGGACGCGCTCGGAAACCCGCTGCGCGCCCGGGTGGGGGATGACCGGCACCGGCGTCGACATGCCCGCCCCCACGTCCGGGGGTTCGGTGCCGCACGGCACCGGCAGGACGGTCGTACACCAGGATCCACGCCCCCGTGCTGCTCGCGCGGTGGACCCGGTCGACAGGTCAGTCACTGTGTACCGGGGCTGGTGGTTCCAGCCCCGCACACAACAGGGACCGTTGACGCCAGTTGAGAGTCAGCGGCCCGTAGGTTGTGCGATGGACGTCCCGACACCATACGTCTCGTACCGCCGCCGTTGGGTGTCATGAGACAACGCTCACACTGTCGCCGGGAACCGTCGGATGCCCCGGCCTTCGCCCCGGTGTGCGGCTCGCGGGGGCGGCCCGCAGCGGAACGGCCGGTCGTCGCCCGTACGTGCTGGTCCGCCCCTGGGTCAGGCCACCTCGGACTACCATCGGCGCATGACCCGTGTACTGCTCGCCGAGGATGACGCGTCCATCTCGGAGCCGCTCGCCCGCGCACTGCGCCGCGAGGGTTACGAAGTCGAGGTGCGCGAGGACGGCCCTACGGCGCTCGACGCCGGTCTCCAGGGAAACATCGACCTGCTCGTGCTCGACCTGGGGCTGCCCGGCATGGACGGCCTCGAGGTCGCCCGCCGGCTGCGCAACGAAGGCCACTCCTTCCCGATCCTGGTGCTGACCGCACGCGCCGACGAGGTGGACACCGTCGTCGGCCTGGACGCCGGCGCCGACGATTACGTCACCAAGCCCTTCCGGCTCGCCGAACTCCTGGCCCGCGTGCGGGCCCTGCTGCGCCGCGGTTCCACCGCCGAGCCCCAACAGCCCCCCGCCACGCACGGCGTCCGGATCGACGTGGAGTCCCACCGGGCATGGATGGGCGACGACGAACTCCAGCTGACGGCAAAGGAGTTCGACCTGCTGCGGGTCCTGGTGCGGGACGCCGGCCGGGTCGTCACCCGCGACCAGCTGATGCGCGAGGTCTGGGACACCACCTGGTGGTCGTCCACCAAGACGCTCGACATGCACATCTCCTGGCTCCGCAAGAAGCTCGGTGACGACGCCGCCAACCCCCGCTACATCGCCACCGTCCGCGGTGTCGGCTTCCGCTTCGAAAAGAGCTAGGGGCCCGTGCGCCGCCGCCTGATCAACTCCACGCTCGCCGTGGTGCTCGTCGTCATCGCCGTCTTCGGCATCTCGCTGGTCATCGTCGAGACCCGCACGATCCAGGCGGGCGCGCAGGAGAGCGTGGCGTCGGAAGCGGTCCGGCTGGTGGGGATAGTCGAGAGCCGGCTGGGCAGCGGCGAGAAGATCACCCCGGAGATCCTCTCCGAGCAGATCACCGCCCACCGGTACGCGGAGATCCGGGTGCCGGGCAAGGCGTCCATCGAGATCGGGCACCGCCCGTCGGGCGATGTGATCGAGTCGGAGGTCAAGGGCGACCGCGGCGAGGCCGTCATGGTCCAGGAGTCCCGCTCCACGGTCAGTGCGGAGATCGGCCGGACGCTGCTGGTCATCCTGGCCGTCGCGCTGCTGGCGATCATCGCCGCCGTCATCCTGGCGGTACGCCAGGCCCGCCGCCTGACCGCTCCGCTCACCGACCTCGCCGAGACCGCCGAACGGCTGGGCTCCGGCGACCCCCGCCCCCGCCACCGCCGCTACGGCGTCCAGGAGCTCGACCGCGTCGCCGATGTGCTGGACGCCAGCGCCGAGCGGATCGCCCGGATGCTGACCGCGGAACGCCGCCTCGCCGCCGATGCCTCCCACCAGCTGCGCACGCCGCTGACCGCGCTGTCCATGCGGCTGGAGGAGATCACGGTCACCGACGACCCGGACACCGTGAAGGAGGAGGCCACCATCGCGCTGACCCAGGTGGAGCGGCTGACCGACGTCGTCCAGCGGCTGCTGACCAATTCGCGCGATCCGCGCAGCGGCTCGGCGGTGGCCTTCGACCTGGACGAGGTGGTCAAGCAGCAGGTCGAGGAGTGGCGGCCGGCCTACCGCAGCGCCGGGCGCGCCATCGTCCGCTCCGGGAAGAAGGCGCTGCGCGCCGTGGGCACCCCGGGCGCGGTCGCCCAGGTGCTGGCCACCCTGATCGAGAACTCCCTGATGCACGGCGCCGGAACGGTCGCGCTGCGTACCCGGGTCACCGGCAACCAGGCGGTCGTCGAGGTCACCGACGCAGGCCCGGGAGTGCCGCCGGACCTCGGCTCGCGGGTCTTCGAACGGACCGTCTCCGGCCGTAACTCCACGGGGCTGGGCCTGGCTGTCGCCCGCGATCTGGCGGAGGCGGACGGCGGGCGCCTGGAGCTGCTCCAGCAGTATCCGCCGGTCTTCGCGCTGTTCCTCGCGCGGGAGGCGGAGTCCGTCGAGGACTGATCCGTCGGGGGCCGATCCGGCGAGGAGCGGGGCGCCGAGGAGTGCGGCGCCGTTCCGTCACCTGCGGGAGGCGCTCCTGGCCCTGGCCGGGCGGTCGGCGCCCTCGGCCAGGAACGACTCGGCGGTCTCCACGGCCGCCCGCGCGGGCAGTGCCTGGAACACCCAGGTGCGGTAGGACCAGAAGCGGAAGAGCGTGGCGATGCCGATGCCGACGAACTTGAAGACGTTGCTCTGCAGCGGGGTGTCCCAGCCGCAACCGTACGTCGCGGCGTAGAGCACGCCGTTCTCGATGACCAGGCCGACGACGCTGAACAGCAGGAAGAGCGTGAGCTCCTTGGTGCGGCCCTGTTTGTCGCGGTCGCGGTAGGTGAAGTAGCGGTAACCGAGGTAGTTGGTGCCCGTCGCCACGACCGTCGCCACGATGCTGGCCCGGACGACCGGGATCTCGGTCAGGTGTCGTACGAGGTTGAACACCACGAAGTTCACGACGACACCCGCACCGCCGACCGCGCCGAACTTCACCACTTCCCGGGTGAGCGCCTCCAGCCTCGACCGCAGCGCGCTCCGTTCACTCATGGTGATCGTTCAGCTCCTGTCGTGGCCGGAAGTCCGCGGCCGTCAACCCTGGCCCGCTCCCTCATGCTAACCACGGGTATCACGCGGTGTCCGCCGACGGCCGACTCCGGTCACGGCCCGGCCCGCCGGGGGCCTCGGGCGGACGGTTCCGGGCCCGGGCGGCCCCTCAGTGGACGGTGACGCGGAAATTGAGGCTCCGGGCGCCCTCCTCGTCGGCCGCCCCGGGGGCGCACCGCCGGCAGCGCAGCAGCCGCAGGTCCGTGCGGCCGGTGCCGGTCGCCCCGAAGTCGAAGTAGCGGGAGCCGCCCGCGCCCGAGGGCGGCTTCTCGTCCGCCGCCAGGTGGCTTCCCGCGGGCTCGACCACGGACGGATCGGGACGGGGGCCCGCGATGATCCAGTGGCGGCCGTCGGCCGGGTCGTCCGGCACCCGGACCGCGAAGTGCTCGCCGGCCCCGACGGATATCTCGGTGCTGCCGGCGTCGTAGATCTTCGGCCCGGACAGCTGGCTGAGCACGGAATGCACCGCGATCAGCAGCGCGGCGATCGCCACGGCGATCACCAGCAGCCGGGAGTTCCTCGATATGCCACCGCTCCCCATCCGGTCTCTCCTTCGTCGTGCGGTCCGCGGCCCCGTCGCTCGTCGCGGGCCGGTCCTCGGCGGTCATGGTCGAACGACCGTATTCAGAGGATCGTCCAAGCGGGGGTTCGGGGCGGAGCCGAGGTGCGGATACCCTGGGGAGCGTGACGTTCCCGGTAGTCGGCATGGTCGGCGGCGGTCAGCTCGCCCGTATGACCCACGAGGCGGGTATCCCCCTCGGCATCAAGTTCAAGCTCCTCAGTGACACTCCGCAGGATTCGGCGGCCCAGGTGGTCAGCGATGTCGTCATCGGCGACTACCGCGACCTGGAGACGCTGCGCGCCTTCGCTCGTGGCTGCGATGTGATCACTTTCGATCACGAGCACGTCCCCACCGAGCACTTGCGGGCCCTGGAGGCCGACGGTATCCCCGTACGGCCCGGCCCGGACGCTCTGGTGCACGCCCAGGACAAGGGGGTGATGCGCGCGAAGCTGGACGCGATCGGCGTGCCCTGTCCGCGGCACCGCATCGTCTCCGGTCCCGAGGACGTGGCGCGGTTCGCCGAGGAGGGCCAGGGGTTCCCGGTGATCCTCAAGACGGTCCGAGGGGGGTATGACGGCAAGGGCGTCTGGTTCGTGCGATCCTCCAAGGAGGCCGCCGAGCCGTTCCGGGCCGGAGTGCCCGTGCTGGCCGAGGAGAAGGTCGACTTCGTGCGGGAACTGGCCGCCAACGTCGTCCGCTCGCCGCACGGCCAGGCCGTCGCGTACCCGGTCGTGGAGTCGGTCCAGGTCGACGGCGTCTGCGACACCGTGATCGCCCCGGCGCCCGGCCTGTCCGCCGATCTCGCGGCGCGGGCCCAGCAGCTCGCCCTGCGCATCGCCGACGAGCTGGACGTCACCGGCCATCTCGCCGTCGAGCTGTTCGAGGTCCGGGGCGCCGACGGCGGGTCCGAGGTCCTCGTCAACGAACTCGCGATGCGCCCGCACAACTCCGGCCACTGGACCCAGGACGGCGCGATCACCTCGCAGTTCGCCAACCACGTCCGCGCCGTACTGGACCTCCCGCTGGGTGACCCGCGCCCGCGCGCCACCTGGACGGTGATGGCCAACGTCCTCGGCGGCGACTACCCCGACATGTATACGGCGTACCTGCATTGCATGGCACGGGATCCGCAGTTGAAGATCCATATGTACGGAAAGGACGTGAAGCCCGGCCGCAAGGTCGGTCACGTCAACACCTACGGCGACGACCTGGCCGACGTGCGTGAGCGCGCCGCGCACGCCGCCGGCTATCTGCGAGGAACGATCACCGAATGACCTCTTCCGCGAACCCCGTGATCGGCATCGTCATGGGCTCCGACTCCGACTGGCCCGTCATGGAGGCCGCCGCCCAGGCCCTCACGGAGTTCGAGATCCCCTACGAGGTCGACGTGGTCTCGGCGCACCGGATGCCGCGCGAGATGATCGCGTACGGCGAGGAGGCCGCCGGGCGCGGCCTGAAGGCGGTCATCGCGGGCGCCGGGGGAGCCGCCCACCTGCCGGGGATGCTGGCCTCGGTCACCCCGCTTCCGGTCATCGGCGTACCCGTCCCGCTGAAGTACCTGGACGGCATGGACTCCCTGCTGTCCATCGTGCAGATGCCGGCCGGGGTGCCGGTCGCCACGGTCTCGGTCGGCGGCGCCCGGAACGCCGGACTGCTCGCCGCCCGGATGCTCGCCGTGTCCGACCCCGAACTCCAGGACCGGATGCGGGAGTTCCAGCAGGAGCTGAACGACCAGGCCACCGAGAAGGGCAAGCGGCTGCGCAACAAGGTCGCCGCCCCGGCCGGTTTCGGCTTCGGCGGCGGTAAGTGAGCGCCTCGGCGGCACGGGACCTGCTCGCCCGCTGGCCGGTCGTCGACGGCCACAACGACCTGCCCTGGGCGCTGCGCGAGCAGGTCCGCTACGACCTCGACCGGCGCGACATCGCCGAGGACCAGTCCGCGTTCCTGCACACCGACATCCCCCGACTGCGCGCCGGCGGCGTCGGCGCCCAGTTCTGGTCCGTCTACGTACGGTCCGACTACGTGGGCGACACGGCGGTCAGCGCCACCCTGGAACAGGTCGACGCGGTACGGCAGCTGGTCGACCGCTACCCCGGTGACCTGCGCCTGGCGCTCACCGCCGACGACATGGAGGCGGCCCGCGCGCAGGGCCGGATCGCGTCCCTGATGGGTGCCGAGGGCGGCCACTCCATCAACAACTCGCTGGCCACGCTGCGCGCACTGCACCAGCTGGGGGTGCGCTACCTGACGCTCACCCACAACGACTCGCTGGCGTGGGCCGACTCGGCGACCGACGCGCCGCGGGCCGGCGGCCTGAGCGCCTTCGGCGAGGAGGTGGTCCGCGAGATGAACCGCCTCGGCATGCTCGTGGACCTCTCGCACGTCGCCGCCGAGACGATGCGGGACGCCCTCCGGGTCGGCCGGGCGCCGGTGATCTTCTCGCACTCCTCCGCGCGCGCGGTCTGCGACCATCCGCGCAACATCCCCGACGACGTCCTGGCCCAGCTACCCGCGAACGGCGGCATCGCGATGGCCACGTTCGTCCCGAAGTTCGTGCTGCCCGCGGCCGTGGAGTGGACGCAGCGCGCCGACGCGAACATGCGCGCGCACGGTCTGCACCACCTCGACACCACCGAGGCGGGTATGACGGTCCAGCGGGCCTTCGAAGCCGCCCACCCGCGCCCGATGGCCACCGCCGCGACCATCGCCGACCACCTCGACCACATGCGCGAGATCGCCGGCGTCGACCATCTCGGCATCGGCGGCGATTTCGACGGCACCGCCTTCACCCCGGCAGATCTGGCCGACGTCGCGGGCTACCCGAACCTGATCGCCGAGCTCCTGGACCGCAAGTGGTCCGAGGCCGACCTCGCCAAGGTCACCTGGCAGAACGCCGTCCGCACGCTGCGCGCCGCCGAGGACGTGGCGCGCGAGGAACAGGGCCGGCGCGGCCCCTCCCACGCGACGATCGAGCAGCTGGACGGCTGACGGCCGGGCGCCGCGCGCTAACCCGTACGCATCGCTCACCGCGAACCGTACGGGTCCGCGTGCGACGGTGGCGTCACCATCGTCCACCAGGAAGAACGCCATGGCCGATCTCGCCCCTGCCGAGCTGACCGACCCGACCGGCGCCCCCGAGATATCCGACGCCGCGGACCCCGACCGGCTGCCCCCGGGCCCCCGGCCCGGCGCCGCCCCGGAAGCCGAGCCCGACGGCCCGTTGCCGCTCGGTCTGCGCGGCCCGGTCGCACGGGCCCGCGCCCTGCTCGCCGCGCACCCCGTCGTCGACGGCTGCAACGGCCTGCCCTGGGCGCTGCGCCAGCGCACCGGCCACGACGTGGCCCCCGGCCAACGCTTCGACCTCGACCACGGCGAGACCGGTGTACGCACCGACATCCCCCGGCTGCGGGCCGGCGGCGTCGGCGGCCAGTTCTGGTCCCTCCACGTGCCGTCCGAACCGAGCGGCGACGCCGCCCTGAGCGCGACGCTCGAACAGATCGACCTCGTCCACGCGCTGGTGCGCGCGCACCCCGCGGCACTGCAACTGGCGCTCTGCGCGGACGACATGGTCGAGGCCCGCAACCAGGGCCGGATCGCCTCGCTGCTCGGATCCGCCGACGGCCACGCCATCGACAGCTCGCTGGGTGTACTGCGGTCCTTCCACCGGCTCGGCGTGCGGTCCCTGGCGCTCACCGCCGACCGCAACACCCCCTGGGCTGACTCCGCGACCGACGAGCCGAAGGCCGGCGGGCTGACGCCGTTCGGCGAGGAGGTGGTCCGCGAGATGAACCGCCTCGGCATGCTCATCGATCTGTCCTGGACCTCCGTCGACACCATGCGGCACACCCTGGACGTCACCAGGTCCCCGGTGTTCCTGTGCCGCACCGCGGCCCGTACGCTCGCCGGTCACGTCCGCAACGTCCCCGACGAGGTCCTCTCGCTGCTGCCCGGCAACGGCGGCGTCTGCATGGTCACCTTCACCCCGGAACACCTCACCGACGGCAGCGACCCCGCCTCGGTGGGCGACATCGCCGACCACCTCGACCATGTGCGCACGGTGGCCGGACCGGACCACATCGGCCTCGGCGCCGGGTTCGACACCCATCCGGCCACCGCCCACCGCAGCCCCGTGCCGGACGTCGCGGGCTATCCGCTGCTGATCGCCGAACTCATCGACCGGGGCTGGTCGTTCCGCGATCTGGCCGGTCTGACCTGGGGCAATACGCTCCGGGCGCTGCGCGCCGCGGAGTCCGTCGCACGCTCGGTACAGGGCCGCCGGGCCCCGTCCACGGCCACCATCGAGCGGCTGGACGGGGAGCGGAGCTGACCAGCTGACCGCACGGGGCGGCCGCCGGCCCCGCTGCGGCCGGCGGCCTACTTCATGCAGAGGCAGAAGGGGTGGCCGGCCGGATCGAGGTAGACCCGGAAGTCTCGCTCGCCGTCGTCGGGCCGGACGAGCTTCGCGCCCAGCCGGATGACCTTGGCCTCGGCCTCGTCGATGTCGGCGGTGCGCACGTCGAAGTCGAGATGGAGCTGCTGCGGCTGGTCCTGGCCGGGCCACTGCGGCGGCCGGTACCTCTCGTCCACCCGCTGGAAGGCGAGGCGGCGGCCGACGGGCCCGACGACCTCGACCCACTCCGCGTCGTCCGCGCCGTCGACCTGCCAGCCGAGCACCTCGGCGTAGAAGGCGGCGAGCGCCTGCGGATCGGGACAGTCCAGCGCCGTGACGCCAAGTTCGATCAGAGCCATGGCGTTACCTCCTCAGCGATTCAACGGGTAACTGCGTTACTGCATGATGGCGCCCTGCCGGTAACGTGGCAAGGGTGGCCGACCGAACAGCTCCGGATGCACTGCTTCTGGTGCAGGACCTGGTGAACACCCTCGATGTCGAGACGGGGGAGGACGCCCTGACCGCCGAGGGCGGGCCGGCGGCCTTCCTCCGCGCACGCGGCGTACCGGAGGCGGCTCCGGAGGAGGGGGAGTCGGCCGCGCTGCTGGAGCTCCGGGAGGCGCTGCGCGCGGTCTGCCTGGCCCATACGGCCCGGCGAGAGGTGGGCGAGGACACCGCCCGGACACTCGACCGGCTGCTCGGCCGCGCGCCCCTGGTGCTGGCCGTCGGGCCCGACGGCGGCGCGGCGCTCCGCCCGGCCGCCGCGCTCCGCGGCACCGCGCGCCTCACGGCCCTGATAGCCGCCGGCATCGCGACCGCGGCCGCCGACGGCACCTGGACGCGGCTCAAGGCGTGCGAGGCCCATGACTGCCGCTGGGTCTTCTACGACAGGAGCCCGGCCGGCCGCAGCCGCTGGTGCACCATGGCGGTCTGCGGCAGCCGGGCGAAGATGCGCAGCTACCGTGCCCGGCGCGCCGAGCCGTCGTGAGCGGGTGTCACGCCCGCGGGCGGCCCAGCGCCCGGTAGGTCCATCCGGCCTTGCGCCACAGCTCCGGATCGAGGGCGTTGCGGCCGTCCAGGATGCGGCGCTCGGAGACCACCTCGGCCAGCGCGGCCGGGTCCAGCTCCCGGAACTCGCGCCACTCCGTCAGATGCAGCACCACATCGGCCCCGCGCACCGCATCCAGCGCGCTCTCGGCGTAGCCCAGGGTCGGGAACAGCCGGCGTGCGTTCTCCATCCCCTTCGGGTCGTACACCGTCACCTGCCCGCCCTGGAGATGGATCTGCCCGGCGACATTGAGCGCGGGCGAGTCCCGTACGTCGTCCGAGTCCGGCTTGAACGCCGCGCCCAGTACGGCGACCCGCTTGCCCAGGAAGCCGCCGCCCACCGCATCCCGGGCCAGCTCGACCATGTGGCCGCGGCGCCGCATGTTGATGGAGTCGACCTCGCGCAGGAACGTCAGCGCCTGGTCCGCGCCCAGCTCACCGGCGCGGGCCATGAACGCCCGGATGTCCTTGGGCAGGCAGCCGCCGCCGAAGCCGATGCCGGCCCGCAGGAACTTCTTGCCGATCCGCTCGTCGTGCCCGATGGCCTCGGCCAGCTTGACCACGTCGCCGTCCGCGGCCTCGCACACCTCCGCCATGGCGTTGATGAACGAGATCTTCGTGGCCAGGAAGGAGTTGGCGGAGGTCTTCACCAGCTCGGCGGTCGGGTAGTCCATCACCACGAACGGCGAGCCCTCGGCGATCGGCGTCGCGTAGATCTCCCGCAGCAGCTCCTCGGCCCGCTCGCCGGCCACGCCGGCCACGATCCGGTCGGGGTGCAGGGTGTCCTGGACGGCGAAGCCCTCGCGCAGGAACTCCGGGTTCCACGCCAGCTCGGCGGCCTCCCCGGCCGGGGCCGCGGCGGCCAGGCGCTCGGCGAGCCGGGCCGCGCTGCCCACCGGCACCGTCGACTTGCCCACGACCAGCGCAGGCCGGGTCAGGTGCGGGGCCAGCGCATCGAAGGCGCTGTCCACGTACGACATGTCGCAGGCGTACTCGCCGTGCTTCTGCGGGGTGTTCACGCACACGAAGTGCACATCGCCGAAGGCCGCGGCCTCCTCGTAGGAGGTGGTGAAGCGCAGCCGCCCGCTGGCGCCCTCGATGCCGGCGACATGGCGGCGCAGCAGCTCCTCCAGCCCCGGTTCGTACATCGGGACCTCGCCCCGCTGCAGCATCTCGATCTTCTCGGGCACCACATCCAGGCCCAGCACCTCGAAACCCAGCTCCGCCATGGCGGCGGCGTGGGTGGCACCGAGGTAGCCGGTGCCGATCACGGTGATCTTGAGGGCCATGAACGCTCCAGACGCTGACGAAGAAAATGGCGCTGACCGAGCATAGTCGCGCCCTCGGCGGCCCGCCCCGGTCGTGCCGGGCCGCGCTGGGCGGCTGTCGGGAACCTCACGTATCCGAGAGCCGTCAGGCACCCTAGAATCCGAGGACGTAACAGGTTACTTAACAGTAGTTAGCACTCATAGGGGAGTGAGAAACCTTGGCGGGAACCGCTGATTTCGATCTGTACCGGCCGTCGGAGGAGCACGACATGCTCCGTGAGTCGGTGCGTGCGCTCGCCGAGGCGAAGATCGCTCCGTTCGCCGCGGCGGTGGACGAGGAGGCCCGCTTCCCGCAGGAGGCGCTGGACGCGCTGGCCGCCAACGACCTGCACGCCGTCCACGTACCGGAGGCGTACGGCGGCGCGGGTGCCGACGCGCTGGCCACCGTCATCGTCATCGAGGAGGTCGCCCGCGTCTGCGCCTCGTCCTCCCTCATCCCCGCCGTCAACAAGCTCGGCTCGCTCCCGGTCATCCTCTCCGGCTCCGAGGAGCTGAAGAAGAAGTACCTGGGCCCGCTCGCCAAGGGCGACGCGATGTTCTCGTACTGCCTGAGCGAGCCGGACGCCGGCTCCGACGCGGCCGGCATGAAGACCAAGGCCGTCCGCGACGGCGACTTCTGGGTGCTCAACGGCGTCAAGCGCTGGATCACCAACGCCGGCGTCTCCGAGTACTACACGGTGATGGCGGTCACCGACCCCGAGAAGCGCTCCAAGGGCATCTCGGCCTTCGTCGTCGAGAAGGGCGACGAGGGCGTCTCCTTCGGCGCCCCGGAGAAGAAGCTCGGCATCAAGGGCTCCCCGACCCGCGAGGTCTACCTCGACAACGTCCGCATCCCCGCCGACCGCATGATCGGCGCGGAGGGCACCGGCTTCGCCACCGCCATGAAGACCCTGGACCACACCCGCATCACCATCGCGGCCCAGGCGCTCGGCATCGCCCAGGGCGCCCTGGACTACGCCAAGGGCTACGTCCAGGAGCGCAAGCAGTTCGGCAAGCCGATCGGTGACTTCCAGGGCGTGCAGTTCATGCTCGCCGACATGGCCATGAAGGTGGAGGCGGCCCGCCAGTTGACCTACGCCGCGGCGGCGAAGTCCGAGCGGGTCTCGGGCGGCGGCAAGCACGAGGACCTCACCTTCTTCGGTGCGGCCGCCAAGTGCTACGCCTCGGACGCGGCCATGGAGATCACCACGGACGCCGTCCAGCTCCTCGGCGGTTACGGCTACACCCGCGACTACCCGGTCGAGCGGATGATGCGCGACGCCAAGATCACGCAGATTTATGAAGGTACGAATCAGGTGCAGCGGATCGTGATGGCCAGGAACCTGCCGCAGTAGGGTTTTCGCAGGTCAGGGGCCATCTTGGGTGGTCCGGGAGCCGTGATCGGCTTCCGGACCGTTCGAGTCCGTTTCGGGCCGATCATGGGCGTTATGCTGGGGGAATCCTGGGCTGACGCTGGGCGGGAAACCGCCTCTCACCTGCATAAACACGACGGCCCCCGGCGCTCTGCCGGGGGCCGCTCGCATGGGCTCTGTCAGGCGACTTCCGCCTGTCCTTCCGTGGGGTCGTCCGCGCCGGGCGTCAGCATCGTTGCGATGGCCGCGCGCCCGCGCTGCTCGGCACCTTCAAAGATGTAGTGGTAGTGCTCGCGCAGCACGTCCGTACTGCTGTGGCCCATCCAGTCGGCCACGTCGTTCTCGGGGACGCCCGCGTACAGGAGCCGTGATCCGTAGTAGTGCCGCATGGAGTGCGGCTTGCAGTACGACACCCCTCCCTTGGACAGGGCCACCATCCAGATCTGCCGGTAGAAGTACGAGGCGTACAGGTACCCGGTGCGTGTGACGTTAGGGAACAGCAGACGTTCCGGCCCCCATACGCCGTGGTTCTTGATGTGCCTACGCAGCTCGAACGCCACATTGGGCGGCAGCGGCACCACCCGGCCGGGCTCTTCCTCGTCACGGGCCTTGATGTGCCGCCGCTGTAGCGCGCTGTTCTTGCCGGACTCGGTTTCGCCGTCCTCCGCGATCTGGAAATCAACGCGTAGGAATTCGGCCTTGAAGTCGATCTGATCCCGCGAGACGGCCATGGCTTCCCCGAGCCGGAGCCCACACCCGGCCATCAGCCACAGCATCGCTCGATACCGCGCCGGAGCGCCGTCGAGCATGGCCAGGACTTCCTTTGTGGTGAGGCGCCGGGCCTTGCTCTTGTGCTCGCGGATCTCCTTGGCGCGGCTCCCCGCGTGCTTGATCTTCTTGCACGGGTTGCGCCCGATGATCTCGTTGACGACGGCCCAGTCCATCATTCCGGAGAAGAACGAGAACCGCTGACGGCGAGTCCGCGCGGACAGCTTGCGGTCCGTCTCCATCCACAAGAGCCACTGCTCAATGTCCGCCACCTTCAGGGACGCGATGGAGCGGGCCTTGAAGAATGGTTCGAGCGTCGTGTTCTGGATCGAGCGGTACTGCTTCTTCGTGCTGTTCTCCAGCTTCCTTTGATTCGTCCACTGCTCCCACACCGCCGTTACCGGCTGCTTGCCCAACTTGTCGTCCAAGTAGGTCCCGGCGTCTAGCTCCTGCTCCTTCCGCTTCCGGTGGTCGTCGGCGCGCTTCTTGGTCTCGAATGACTTCTGCCGCTGCTTGCCGTCCGGGTCGTACCAGAAAGTCGTCCACTTCTTCGGGTCGTCCTTGGAGCGCGTTACCCATGCCCTTGCCACGTGCGTGCCGGCCTTTCTCCTCGCGAATGGGCCGCCCCCGTGTCGTCCGTGGCTGCCCTGGCGCCAGTCTGTATGTTGACCACCCTAGGTTGTCAACACAGGGTGGATCACCCCGGGTGGTGTATGGTAGGGGTATGCGAGCAGATGAGAGCGGATTCGAGATCGCCCAGCAGCACGGGGGCTGGGTGGTCCGGATGTGGTGGCCTGTCGGGCCGATTACGGGGGGTCCGCAACGCGTGACGGTGGAGCCGGCCGATGACGCCGAGCCCCGCGACGTCGTGCGTGGCATCTCAACGACCGTTCTCCGCAGGCTGGATATCGCGGCTGCGATCAACCTGGCCAAGATGGCTCCAGAAGCTCAGCAGACCCTGCAGGATTACGCACAGAGGCTCAGCGCCTCGGCGGAGGCCGCTGGGCAACTGCTGGCTGCTGAGGGCGTCTCAAAGAGGTACTTGGCGACGTTGGCCGCGACGTACGCGGCCATGGCCGACAGTGGGGCCCCGGCCCCGGTCCCGTGGCTGGCTCGGCTGATTGAGCGTCGTCCGGAGACGATTAAGGATCACTTGAAGAAGGCGCGGCGGGATGGCTACCTAGGCACCGTGGCTGGGAAGGCCGGGGGAGAATTGACCGACAAAGCCAAGGCGGTGCTGGACTCTCTGGTGACTGAGGACCGTTAGCTGGTTTCAGTGCAGGTCTCAAATTCCATAATTCTCAACTGCCCCCGAGGTGACTCGGGGGTTTTGTTTTCCTGGAGGTCCTAATGGTCAAGCTGTTGACGGTTGGCGAGGCGGCCGAGTTCCTGGGCAAGCCTCGGAGTTGGGTTTACGACAACTGGAAGCGCGAGGAGATCCCGTTCCGGAAGGTCGGCCAGTCGCTCCGGGTTCGCCCCAATGAACTTGACCGCTGGTTCGATGCGCGCGAGGGCCTGTGAGCTACCGGTTCGCGAAGGTCTACCGGCCAGAGCACTCGAACCCCGCGATCGGGAACGCGGTGCTGCACCTGGAAACGCGCATGTGGCTGCTCGCCCTCGACCGGATGCAGAGGGGCGGGCATGCACCTTTGGGTTCAGGCGAGTTGCAGTTCATATTGACCAACGAGAAGGGGGAGCCGTACAACCCGAGCCGCTACCGTCAGGCCCGCTGCAACTTGATCAAAGCTGGACAGCTTGCCCCTTCGGCGTCGACTCGGTGTCTGCTGATTCCGTCCACCGTGGCAGCGATGGATGCGCCGTCGAAGAAGCAGCGGGAGGAGTGCGCCACACATGGGCACAACATTCCGTGGGACGGCGACCGTGGCGATTGGATGTTCAGCACGCCGAGCGACTCCCAGCGCTGGGAGGCGGAGTGCGACAACATCGCCAAGGGCGGGAGTCCATTTCCCTCCGGGGCCTGGGCATGTGCCGTGCGGATGCGCGCGGAGCGGGGCGTTAACGAAACTGCGGCCTCGGCCGCTTGATGCCAAGGGTGAGTTCTACGGCTCTTCTTAAATAAGGGTTGATGCCGGGGCGAGCAGATGTGAGCACCGGGATCAGTTTCATAGATGAGATCAGATCAGGTCGTCCCCTTTTGGGGAGGGGGCGGCCTATTCTTGTTGAAAAGTTCATACCCGTACACGGTCAGAGGAAGGCACCCCCGGTGGGTCCTCATTGCTTTCCGATACTCATTACCCCCGTCATCTCATTCAAGAGAGTAATGTTCATCCTCGACGCCTACCGCCCCACGCCCGAGCGGACCCCGGTCTCGGCACTGATACCGAGCGATCGGCCGCTCCCGGCCCTGCTCTGGCCGGCAATCCGTTTCGTGCCCTGCTCTGACCCCCGAAGCAACCAAGGAACGCCTCTGCAAAGGAACGCCCCTGCCAAGTGACAGGGGCGTTCCTTTGCTTGGGCAGTCCCACTCAGACAAGGGTGATTCCGGCCTGAGCCTTGATGGTGTCCACGGCCTCTTGAGTGAGCCAGCGAAGGGGGACCACAGTCCACCTGTCGCCCTTGCGCATGACCACGGCGTTACCGTCCCTGGTGCGTCCGACGTGAATGAATCCGTGGTCACGCCGCAGGTCTTTCGCCAGGTTCTCGCCGTGGATCACGGGCATTACTTCCCTTCGCGGTCCTCGTCGTCGGCCATGCTGCTGTGCACGTCCCCGTTCTGAGAGACGCGGGTGTCAGGATCAGTCGCCTGGTCCTGGTTGGCGTACGGGTCCCAGTTGTCTTCGTTCTTCTGCCCCATTTTCGCGCACTCCTTCCTGTCGAACACTGAGGCGGCACGGGGAGTCGGTTCCCGAGCCGTGGTGCAGCCCACCTCGACTGCTAGCCCTTCCTGTTGCTGAGCGATCGGGGCTGGGGTTTTGGGTGCTTCGGCTTCCCTGGGTCCGAAGCGGTTGCCCTCACTGCCCAGGGCAGCACCCCAGTTAAGGGGCGGACCGGGGCGAGAGCCTGAGCACGTCAACTCAGACGGGACACGACCTGTCCCTACTCATGGCTTGTCCGGTCGGGGGCTATCCGGCTGTCCGCCACGGGGCAGCGGGCACGCCGGAGCTTTGGAAGGTCAGAAACTCTCAGCGTGGTGCCTGGGGCCCTCATCGGCGTTCTCCGGGGCGACCCGCGCCAGCGGCAGAGCTTCGAGGAGCTTGGCAGCCGCGCCGACTCGCAAGGCGCCCCCATCCACGTACGCGCGCCCGTTGCCAGTTACCCGGCCGCGCACTTGCGATACGTCATCCTCAGAGAGCCCGGCACGGATGAGGGCGGCCCGGACAAGCGCCGCAATGTGGTCCACCTCGGCGCGTGCACTCTTGTACTGCGCCATGGGGATCACAAGCACCGCCGCCTCTTGTGAGGGTGACTCCGGATCTCTACGTTCACGTCCGAGACCTTGGACATGTTGCCCTTGGCCCGTGCCTCACTACGTTCTTCGCTCAACGCCTCGCACACATCGCAGCCCGGTACCGGGGGCGGGTCACTGTCAAGCCTCAGCGGCAGTTCAACGGGCGGAGCGGGATACGTCGTTGGGTTGGTCATGGGTGGACCCCTAGCGTCGTCCTGATGCCGACCACGCTAGGGAGAGCGGAACCTCAACTCATAGGCGATTGCACGAGGTTGCACGTCAATCACCCGAGGGCATCCAGGGCCGATGTGATCAGCACACGAGCGGGAGTCCCGTAGACCGCCAGCGCTGCGAGTTCCGCGAACGTCTGGGCGTACAGGGCTATCTCGCTGGGCTGCGTGATCGTGAGGTATCCAGAGATCAACTCGACGTTGACCTGCGCCGTGTCATAGATCCAGAACCCCTCGGCCGGCCAGCGCTCCCGATCCGGCTTCATGGGCAGAACTCCCAAGCTGACATTGGGAAGTGAGGCAATCGAGACCAGGTGGCCAAGCTGTCCGGCCATGACCTCAGCGCCGCCGATCCCGGCTCGCAACACCGACTCCTCAACGAGAAACGCAAACTGCCGGTCGCCCTCGTACAGGACCCGCTGACGTTCCATCCGGGCGGCGACCGCTTCGACTACGTCGTCCACCAGGCCGCGCCGCCGCTGGATCGCTTGCAAGGCTGCTGTCGTGTACGGCTGCGTCTGGATCATGCCGGGCACAAGCCAGGAGGAGTAGGAGCGGAAACGGCGGGTGCGCTGGTACAGCGGTAGGCGGGCCTCCTGGGTCTGCTTGAGCCCTGCCCGCTCCATGCGTCGCCAGCCGACCCACATTCCTTCGGCCGTCCGCAGCATGGCAATCAGGTCTTCGGTCTGGCCCTCGGCCCCGCACGCCCGGCACCACGCCCGGATGTCGTCGGCGGACGGAGGCGTACGGCCGTTCATGATCCGGGACGACTTGGACCGGCTCCACTCGCAACGATCAGCAAGTTCGGCCCCGGTCAGCCCGGCATCCCGGCAAAGCTCCCCGAGTCGATCCGCGAGAGCCTGCCGGGCCTCCTGGGCACTGGACGAAGCAGAGACAGCCATGGTGCGCGATCAGCTCGGCCGGTACTCCGCGTGAGGAATCGCGCGCTCCCACGCCGCCTCGTACGCCGTGACGTACTGCGCGGCCAACGCCGGTTCGTGCAGAACCTCCATGCGCGGGCCGGTCCACTGACCCTCGCCGCTGAAGTGGTGAAGGATCACGGTTTCCTCGTCCATGACCCACCCGTCCAGCGCGGGGAGCAGCAGATCACGCGCCCGCGAGCGAGGCAGCCAACGCACGTCCTCACCCGCTGCGACGTTCGTGAACGTGCCGTCGTACTCGTACCGCACGTAGTCACTCAGCGGCTCGGAGACCACGCGCAGCCGCCGCATGACCACACCCCGGCCGGTCGTCTCGGCCACCACGTCCAGCCACGGGCGCCACCACGATTCACGGTCGGCCGGGTCGTACCGGTGCCCCTCCTGCCAGCGGATGAACTCGGGGTCGTCCCGCATGTAGCTGTCGCGCATCTCAAGGTGCATCGCTGAGCGCTGCGCCTTCGCGAGAGCTTCACGAACCGCTGTTGCCACCGTTGTCCTCACTGTCCGGGCGGGGGATGAACTGGAGCATGTTTGCGGGCAGCCGGATCACGGTCTCGTGGTCCGGACGTCCGTGGAGTGACCGGGCACCGAGCCGACTTCCTGTGCCTGCCGGACGGTCTCCTCGTCCGCCTTCCATGACTGGATGATCAGGTCGCCGGTTGTGTCGTCCAGCCAGATCGTGGGCGAGCCGTCATCGGGGGTGTTGGGCCAAATCCCCAAGAACTTTAGGGCCATTGGGCACTCCTCTACCGAGTCGGTTGCACGGATGTGCACGAGCCTGATCAGGGGGAACGCGCTAGCGACGCGGTGGCGATCCTGGGGGAATCCTGGGGAGGACCCCTTCAGGAGGGGTATCCGTGCAGGTCAGAGCCGTATGGCCGGTAAAGCACCCAGATCTACGAGGGCACCAACCAGGTCCAGCGGATAGTGATGGCGCGGAACCTGCCGCAGTAAGCAGGCCGGAGCGTCCGAAGGGGCCCGTACCGCGTCCGCGGTACGGGCCCCTTCTCCGTCCGGCGGGCCGGCACCGGCCGTGGGCCGTGGGCCGTGGGCCGGGCGGCCGGTCAGTTGCTGCTGACGGTGACCTTCTCGTCGTTGTTCAGCTGCTGCACCAGCTGGCGCAGCTTGGCCTTGTCCCACACCAGGTTGCCGCCGGTGGAGCCGGAGATCGGCATGTTCATCGACTTGCCCTCACCACCGGTGACGCCCTTCATCGCGAAGAACATGTTGCCCAGGTCCCACAGGCCCATGTCCTTGTCGACGATGAGCGTGTCCAGGCCGGCGCTCATGGTCGGGTAGAGCTTGAAGGGGTTCAGGACGGTCCCGGGGGTGGCGGTCTGACTCGCCAGGGTGGCCAGGAACTTCTGCTGGTTCTTCGTACGGTCCAGGTCCTGGCCCGCGAAGGCGTGCCGGGTCCGGACGAAGGCGAGCGCCTGCTGTCCGTTGAGGGTCTGCTTGCCCGCCGGGAAGTCGGCGCCGGAGTTCTTGTCCTTGAACGCCTTGGGGATGTCCATCTCCACGCCGCCGATGGCGTCCACGATGCCGGCGAAGCCGGCGAAGCCGATCTCGACGTAGTGGTCGATGTGCAGATGCGTGTTGAACTCGACGGTGCGCACCAGCAGCTCGGGGCCGTCCTCGGCGTAGGCCGCGTTCAGCTTGGTGTGCCGTCCGGTGCCCGGGTACTTCTTGCCCGAGTCGGAGCCGACGAAGGTGGGTATCTCGACGTCCGAGTCGCGCGGCAGCGAGATCAGCGTCGGGCCGTTGGCGCCGTCGTGCAGGATCATCATGGAGTCGGTGCGCTTGCCCTCGGCGGAGCCGGTGTGCAGCTTCTTCTTCTCCGCGGCCGACATGCCCTCGCGGCTGTCCGAGCCCACGATCAGGTAGTTCGTGCCGTCCCCGGTCGCCGGCCGGTCGATGACCTTGCTCAGGTCCACCTGGCGGCGCAGCTTGCCGTCCGCCCAGAAGTACGTGGCGACGGAGGTGACGGCCAGCACCACGACCAGGGTCAGCACGGTCCACTTGATGCGGCGTCCCCAGTTGGGGCGCGGCCGGGCACCGCGGCCGCCCCGGCCGTAGCCGTCCTGGCCGTCGCCGCCGCCCCGGCCGCCACCGCCGTAGACCTGGCCGGTGTTGTAGTCGCTGCCGTAGTCGTCGTAGCCCTGGGACTGCTGCGGCGGCACGGAACCGCGCCGCGGCGACATCTCCGGGGGCAGCGGGGGTTCGCTTCGCGGGTAGCCGGATCCTGCGTCACGCCGCACCTGCCGCATGGCGCGCGCACCTTCCGGATCGGCGCTGTTGCTGCCGCGTCCGTACCGGTTGCCGTTCTGGTCCCCGGACTGCATGTCGGGCCACTCATTCATAACCGGCAGTGTGCACGCCGCGCGGGGGTGCTCCATAGAGCAGGTACCGGATCGGGCCAGGGCTGTTGCAGACCTGATGCAAAGCGACGAGGCCCTTCCGGGCCATATCGCAAGGGGCTGTGACCATTCCGGCGCGAGTGTCGGAACCCTTCATTCCGGATGGTCCGGGACGGGACCGGGGAGACGAGCGTCACGCCGGGAGACAGTGGTCACGAGACGGGCGTCACGTCCGCTCCGGGACGTCCTCACCCCCGCCCCGCTTAGGCTTGGTCCCATGAGCGAACTCGTCACCGACAACCAGGAGGGCGAGGTCGCGGGCAAGCCCACTTCCGTGTCCCGCACGACGTTGTCGCACATCATGACCGCCGGCGACACCAATCTCCTCGGGACGGTGCACGGTGGCGTGATCATGAAACTGGTCGACGACGCGGCGGGCGCGGTGGCCGGCCGCCACTCCGGCGGCCCGGCCGTGACGGCCTCGATGGACGAGATGGCCTTCCTGGAGCCGGTCCGGGTCGGCGACCTCGTGCACGTCAAGGCCCAGGTGAACTGGACCGGCCGCTCCTCCATGGAGGTCGGCGTGCGGGTCCTGGCCGAGCGGTGGAACGAATCCACCCCCGCCCAGCAGGTCGGCTCCGCCTATCTCGTCTTCGCCGCCGTCGACGAACACGGCAAGCCGCGCCGGGTGCCGCCGGTCCTTCCGGAGACCGAGCGCGACAAGCGCCGCTACCAGGAGGCCCAGATCCGCCGCACCCACCGGCTCGCCCGGCGGCGCGCGATCATGGAGCTGCGGGAGCGGCGGGCGGCCGAGGGACTCGACGAGGTGTAGCGGCGCGCCCGTGGCGGTCTTGCCGGGCGGGGGAGGGGCGGCCAGTCTGGTCGCACCGGGCCGCCGGCCGCCGGCGCGCCCTCTCGCACACCTGGAGTGAGAGTGGCTTCCTTCGTCCTGCCCCACGCCCTGCACGGCCGGGGCCCCCACAAGGTCATCGCCGTCCACGGATGGTTCGCCGACCGCTCCGCCTTCGACCCGGTCCTGCCGGATCTGGACCGCGAGGCGTTCCGATACGCAGTGGTCGACCTCCGGGGCTACGGCGAGGCGAAGGGCGCGCACGGCGCGTACACCACGGGCGAGGGGGCGGCCGATGTGCTGGCGCTCGCCGATCGGCTGGGCTGGGACCGCTTCTCGGTGATCGGCCATTCGATGGGCGGCAGCGTCGCCCAGCGGGTGCTGGCCGCCGCACCGCACCGCGTCCGCAGGATCGTGGGCATCTCCCCGGTGCCCGCCTCCGGGCTGCCGCTGCCGCCCGAGCAGTGGGAGCTGTTCTCCGCCGCCGCCCACACCCCGCAACACCGCCGGACCATCATCGACCTCACCACCGGCGGGCAGCGCCCCGACGCCTGGCTGGACCGGATGGTGCGACGGTCGTTGGAGTGCAGCGACGCGACGGCGTTCCGGGCCTGGCTGGACTCCTGGGCCGGGGAGGGGTTCGCCGCCGAGGTCGAGGGCTCGGCGGTACCGGCGCTCGCGGTCGCCGGGGCGCTGGACCCCGCACTGACCACCGAGCTGACCCGGCAGACGTGGATGCGCTGGTACGCCAACGGCCGGCTCGTCGAGCTGCCGGCAGCCGGGCACTACGCCATGGACGAGACGCCGCTGGAGCTGATCCGTGCGGTGGAGGACTTCCTGCGCGCCGACGGCACCGAGGACGCCGAGGACGCCGGAGAGGTCGAGGACGGCGGAGAGGCCGATGAGGCCGATGAGGCCGGAGGGACCGGCACCGGGAGCGGCCGGCCGAACGTCGGATGACCGGGCCCGTCGTGGGCGCCGCGGCAGCGGACGTGCCGGACGTCTTCGACCCCCGCCGCTATGCCGACGGACTGCCGCACGCCGCGTACCGGCAGCTGCGCGACCGGCATCCGCTGGCCTGGCAGGAGGAGCCCGAGGTGCTCGGCTGGCCCGCCGGCCCCGGATTCTGGGCCGTCACCCGGCACGCGGACGTCGTCCGGGTGCTGAAGGACGCACGGACCTTCTCCTCCCACCTGGGCGCGACCCAGATCCGCGATCCCGACCCCGCCGACCTGCCCTTCATTCGCCGCATGATGCTCAACCAGGACCCTTCCCCGAGCTCTCGTCCCCGTTCGGGCAGGGGAGAACCCCATGACCACGGGCGGCTGCGGCGCCTGGTCAGCCGGGCCTTCACCCGCGGCCGTATCGACCGGTTCACCGACCGGATCCGGGACCGGGCCCGCGAGCTGCTGACGGCGGCGGCCCACGCAGCACGCGCCGGGGACGGCGGCTGCGATGTCGTCGCCCACGTCACGGACGACTTCGCGCTGCTCAACCTCGCCGACCTGCTCGGCGTGCCCGCCGGTGAGCGCGGACTGATCCTGGACTGGACCCGGCGCGTGATCGGCTACCAGGACCCGGACGAGGCGGGCCCGCCCGCCACCCGCCCGGACGGCCGCCCCGCCGACCCCCGCTCCCCGGCGATGCTCCAGGACATGTTCGCCTTCGCGCGGGAGCTGGCCGCCCACAAGCGGCGCCACCCGGGCGACGACGTCATGACCGTCCTGGCCTCCGACGACGAGCTGGCCGCCCCCGAGCTGGAGATGTTCTTCTTCCTGCTGACCATCGCCGGCAACGACACCGTGCGCAGCGCAGCCCCCGGGGGCCTGCTGGCCCTGGCCCAGCATCCGGACGCCTACCACGCGCTGCGCACCGGGGCGGTGGGGACGGCGACCTGTGTGGAGGAGCTGCTGCGTTGGCATCCGCCGGTGCTCAGCTTCCGCCGGACCGCGGTGCACGACACCGAACTGTCCGGCCACCGGGTCCGCGCCGGCGACAAGGTGGTCGTCTTCCACGGCGCGGCCAACTACGACGAGCGGATCTTCGCCGACCCGCACCGCCTGGACCCGGCACGTACTCCCAACCCCCATGTCTCGTTCGGCGACGGCCCCCACGTCTGCCTGGGCGCACACCTCGCCCGGCTGCAGCTGCGGGTGCTCTACGAGGAGACATGCGCCCTGCTGCCCGCGCTGGCCGTCGCCGCCCCGCCGCAGCGCCTGGTGTCGAACTTCATCAACGGCCTGAAGTCGCTGCGTCTGCGCCTGGTGGATGCTCCCGCACCCTGAGCCCGTCCCGATAGGTCCACTCGATCGCCGTGGTGACGGCGGTGGCGGCGGTGACGGCGGTGGCGGCGGTGGCGGCGGTGGCGGCGGTGTCGGCGGTGGCACGTGCTCGGTTCAACGGCGCGGATGCGGGCCGTCCCGACGTGGTGCGCGAGCGTCCGCAGGGCTGCTTCGGCCTCGACCGTCTGTCAACCCCCCTCATGGAGCAAAGGCGGCCAAGGCACCACCGGATCGTCCGATGACGACCCCCGGTCGGTCGGTCGTACGGTGCAGTCGTTTCGTACGGACCGAAGGATCGACACCGTGATCGCTCTGCTGCTGGCCCTGGGCAGTTCCCTCGCCTATGGATGCGCCGACTTCCTCGGTGGCCTCGGTGCCCGCAAGGCCCACGTGCTGCGCACCGTGATGATCGCCGCCCCGGCCTCCCTGGCGGTCGAGCTGCTGCTGTGGCCTTTCCTCGGTGCGTCCTTCAGCGCGCAGACCCTCGCCTGGGGTGCCGCCTCCGGCGTCGCGTCGGCCGCCGCGTTCGCCCTGCTCTACCGCACCCTGGCCATCGGCCCGATGAACGTGCTCTCCCCGGTGACCGCGCTGATCTCGGCCGTGCTGCCGGTGGGGGTGGGTCTGGTGCAGGGTGAGCACCTGGGCCCGGCCGGGCTGGTGGGCCTGCCGCTCGCGCTGGTGGCGGTCGTGCTGGTCAGCGCCGGGCACGGCGCCGGAGCGACCCGCCCCTCGCGGACCGCGCTGCTGCTCGCCCTCGGCGCGGGTGCGGCGATCGCCCTTCAGCTGGTCTTCCTGCACCAGGCGCCGTCCGACAGCGGTGTCGGCCCGCTCATCGCGGGCCGGGCGGTCTCCTCGGCCGTCACCCTGACCGCGGCCGGGCTGCTGCACCGCAGGCTCGGAGCCGAGAAGCCCGCGTATGCGATGTCGGCCACCGCCGGCGTCCTCGACTCGGTGGCGAACCTGCTGTTCCTGCTGGCCTCCCGCAGCGGCGACCTCGCCGTCGTCGCCGTGATCACCGCTCTCTACCCGGTCGGTACCGTCCTGCTCGCCCGCAGCGTGCTCGCCGAACGCATCCACCGCGGCCAGCTCGTCGGTCTGGGCGCCGCCGCCGTCGCCGTCAGCCTGCTCGCCCTCACCTGACCTGCCTGCCTCGGTGCCCGCCAGCCCACTCCGCCGCATCAGGACCGAGCCGGGACGCTCATTTGCCGCGTAGATCGGTTACGGGACGGCTCGGCGACGGGTGAGTCCGAAGTCCCACCCGCCCTGCCCCGGTCGCCACCACCCGTGCCAGCAGCCCCAGTGCCGCCCCGGCCGCCGTCCCGGCCGCCGCGGACAGGACGTCGTCGATGTCGGCGACCCGGCCGGCCCGCATCAGCAGCTGGGCCGTCTCGATGCCCGCGCACAGGCCCACCCCGAGGAGGAACGCCGCGGCGGCCGACCAGCGCGGTGCCGCGAAGCGCAGCAGCAGCGGCCCCGGCACGTACAGCGCGGCGTTGGCGAGGTGCACTCGGACCAGCATCTCCAGTTCCTGGGGCTGCGGCGGCGCACCGGGGCCGAAGAGGCTCTCGCCGGGCCGCCACCACACCGTGGCGTCGCCGGAGCCGATGGGCTGGGTGGGGGTGAGCGTCACCGCCAGCAGCAGGAGCAGCCAGAGCGCCAGGAGCGCGGTGGCCGTGGTGCGGGGGCCGGGGCCGGGGGAGCGGGCGCCCCATACGGCGAGACTCAGGGCCAGGGCCGCCAGGACGGTGAGGAAGAGCGCCCCGCTGGTGGGCGTGAGGGCCAGTAACGCTACCTGCCACATGTCGCGCTCCTTGCGGGGGACGGCCCGGAGCCCGGGCACCGGGAGATCAGGCGCAGCTCCACCGGGTGACGAAGACCGTCCCGCGGTGCTCCATGACGCCGCGGATGCATTCGTCCGGCAGCATCTCCACGCGGCCCCCGAGGGCGACGTCGCCGTGCCGCAGCCGGCGGGTGCCGAACCAGCCGGGGAAGGCGGTGATCCGCGCGTTCTTGCGCTGGTAGCCCAGCCGTACGGTGACCGACCCGCCCGCCGGTCGCCGGTAGGCCGTCGTGTACGCCCCCGTCGCACCCACCGGGCCGTGCAGGCAGAGCCGGCCGTGGGTCAGGTCGCCGCAGCCGGTCGGGGCGGCGGGGGCCGGCGGCGCCGCGGCGGCGGTGGCCGCGACCAGGCCGAGCGCGGCGAGGGTGGCGGCGGCCCGGGGGGCGATACGGCGCGGTGCCGACCGGCCGGCCGACGCGCGGGGCCGGGTGCCGCGGGGGGCGGGGACGGTCACCGGCACACCGCCTCGTCGCCGGTGATCGCTCCCACACCGCCCGGGGTCTGCGGCGGCTGCTCCGCCTTGACCGGTGTCACCGCCTTGAAGTCGTCGCCGACCGTCACCTGGAGCACCGGACCGCGCCCGGCCATCGGGCGCAGCTGCGCACCGGGCAGCGCGGCGGCCAGCGTGCGGGCCGAGCGGTCCCAGCGCGGGTCGTAGTCGATGACCGTACGGGGGACGCCGCCCGCCGTCGTGTCCCCCGGCACGCCGGCCCCGACGAAGCCGGTCGCGCCCAGGGCCTTGGCGACGGTGCCGCCCAGGCCGGGCCGGGCGGTCCCGTTGTCGACGTGGACCTTGACCTGCGACGGCGGGACGTCCACCACCGCAGCGCGCTGCTTCTTCTGCACGGGGCGCGCGGCGATCGGCCGGTCGTCGCGGACGGCCTCGAAGAGCCGGCGGGACGCCGCCGGATCCCAGCGGACGGCCTCGCCGCCGCCCGGCAGCCGCAGGTTCTCCTTGGTCAGCGGCACGGAGACGAACTCCGAGGAAGAGGGGGTGAAGCCGCGCATCGCCTGGCCGAGGTCGACCAGGTCGTTGGCCTCGAAGCCGGAGTCGGCCCGTACCGAGTCCAGCATCGTCTCGGCGACGTCCTTGAAGCGGATGGGGTTCATCAGCACGCCGGAGGAGGTGATCTTGTGGATGAGGGAGGCCAGGAAGCGCTGCTGGCGGTGCATACGGCCGAGGTCGGCGGAGGCGTCGATGTGGCGGGAGCGGACGTACTGCAGGGCCTGGCCGCCGCCCAGGAGCGTCTTGCCCGCGGGGAGGTCCAGGCCCGTGAAGCTGTCCTTGAGCGGACGCGCGGAGCAGATCTCCACCCCGCCCACGGCGTCCACGCTCCGCATGAAGCTGGTGAAGTCGACCTCCAGGTAGTGGTCGATGTGCACGCCGGTCATGTGCTCGACGGTCCGCACGGTGAGGTTGGGCCCGCCCTCGGCGTACGCGGCGTTGAGCTTCACGGGGTGCCGGCGGTGCCGGCGGCCGGTGGCGTCCTGGTGGGCGGGGACCTCGGCGTAAGAGTCGCGCGGCAGGCTGATGATGCTGGCGCGGTCCCGTTCGGCGGAGAGGTGCACCAGCATCAGCGTGTCGGTGCAGTGGCAGGGCGCGCCGCCCAGGTGGTAGGTCCGCTTCTCGTCCCGGGTGAGCTTGTCGCGCCCGTCCGTGCCGACGACGAGGAAGTTCAGGCCGCTGCCGCCGCCGGGCCGCTCATCGGTCGGCATGCCCTGGAAGGCGTCCACCCGGCCGATCCGCGTCTCCACGCCGGTGACCATCGCGTGGCCCACCCCGCTCGCGCCCAGCAGCACGGCGGCGGCGACGGTGCTGACCCGCAGCCCCCAGCGTTTGCGCGGCGGGCGCCGGTGCCCCGTGGGCCGGGTGGCCCGGTTCGAGGTGGAGCGGGAGGAGCGGGACGGGGCGGTCACGGGGGCACCTCCGCGGCGGGACGGCGGGAACGACAGCCGGGATGGGGGGCAGCCGGGGGGCCGGCGGGTCGATGCGGTCAGAAGTCTGGACGAATCGGAACGAATGCGGCAGGAACACCGTAGGCCCATATGATCGACTGCAAAGCATCACACGCCGGACGCCGATCGCCCGGCCACCCGTCCGACGTCCGCCCCTGTCCCCCGTTCGCGGTAACGTGAGGCGCGATACCGCAGTCTCCCGGCGGGCGCTGCCGCCCATGGCGGCTCGCCGCGGGCCGTACCCCCGAGGAATCATGCCGCAGCAGCAGCCCCCGGCCGTCTCCGTGATCATGCCGGTGCTCAATGAGGAACGTCACCTGCGCAATTCGGTCCGGCACATCCTGGAGCAGGAGTACGCCGGCGAGATGGAGGTGGTGATCGCCCTCGGTCCGTCCACGGACCGTACGGACGAGATCGCCGCCGAGCTGGTGAAGGAAGACGCACGGGTGCACACCGTGCCGAATCCGACGGGACGCACGCCCGCCGCGCTCAATGCCGCGATCAAGGCGTCGCGCCATCCGATCGTGGTGCGCGTCGACGGACACGGCATGCTCTCGCCGCACTACATCACCACCGCCGTGCGCCTCCTGGAGGAGACCGGCGCGCAGAACGTCGGCGGCATCATGCACGCCGAGGGCGAGAACGCCTGGGAGGACGCCGTCGCCGCCGCGATGACCTCCAAGGTCGGCGTCGGCAACGCCGCCTTCCACACGGGTGGGGCGGCGGGCCCCGCCGAGACCGTCTTCCTGGGCGTGTTCCGGCGCGCGGCGCTGGAGCAGCAGGGCGGTTACAACGAGGAGTTCATCCGCGCGCAGGACTGGGAGCTGAACTTCCGGATCCGCGAGGCGGGCGGACAGATCTGGTTCTCGCCGGAGCTGAAGGTGCGCTACCGGCCGCGGCCGAACATCAAGGCGCTGGCCAAGCAGTACAAGGACTACGGCAAGTGGCGGCACGTCGTCGCGCGCTACCACGCCGGATCGATCAACCTGCGCTACCTGGCGCCGCCGACCGCGCTGTGCGCCATCGCGGCCGGGGTGGTCGTCGGTGCGGCGGTCACGCCCTGGGGCTTCGCCGTCCCGGCCGGCTATCTGGCGGCCATCGCGGCGGGCTCGCTCCCGGCCGGCAAGGGGCTGTCGCTCAAGGCCCGCCTCCAGATCCCCGTGGCGCTCGCCACGATGCACATGTCGTGGGGGTACGGCTTCCTCACCAGCCCGCGCTCGCTCGCCCGGAAGGTCATCGCGAGCCGGCGGCCGGCGGTGCTGTCCCCGGCGGCCGAGTAGCGGCCGACGACGGAGCGGGGCGGGCCCCTGGGCCCGCCCCCGGCCCGGTTCTCAGAAGGTGTACTGCGGGTTCACCTTCATGCACGCCTTCTTGTCGTCCCCGTGGAGGGCGTCGGCGCTGTCCGGCGCCTTGTCCGCGGCCTTGTCGCCGCCCGGCTTCTTCGGGTACGCCGTGCCGCTGCGCCAGTCGTTGCCGACCACCAGCCGCATCCCCGACGCCGAACTCGACTCCTTCACCGCGCTCTTGGACAGGCCGAGCGCCTTGGCGAGCGCGAGGGCGTCGCCGCGCTGCGCCGAGTCCTTGTACGTGATGGTGGTGTCGGCCTGGGCGGTGAGGGAGGAGTCGGTGCCGGTCGCCGCGTAGCCGAGCCGGACCAGCTCCTGCTGGACGACGCTCGCGCGGCCGGAGACCGGACCCGTCACCGTGCCGTCGGTGCCGTTCTGGACGACAACCTTCAGCTCGCCCTTGGCAGTTGACGGCTTGGGATCCGGCGCCGGCTTCTTCTTGGCGCCCTTGCCGTCCAATGCGGTGTCGTTGCGCATCATCGCGAAGGTCTGGTCCGCGTCACCGGGCTTGGGCAGCACGTACGACTCACCGGGGCCGTACACCCAGGGCATGGTGACCATGGTGATGCGCTTGGTGGGCACGCGGTTGAGGTCGCCGCCCAGGTCGTAGAGCTTCGTGACGGTGTCGAGGCCCTCGTCGACGGTCAGCGCCTTGGTCGCGGCCTCCGCCAGATCGCGCAGCTGCCCGGCGTTGGTGAGCTTGGCGCCCGCCTTCAGCTGGCGGACCATGGAGTTCATGTACATGTGCTGGGCCTTGGCCCGGCCGATGTCGGTGTTGTCCTCGAAGCCGTAGCGGGTGCGCAGCCACTGCAGCGCCTGGACGCCCTTGACGGAGTGGGTGCCCGCGGTCAGCTTCAGGCCGCTGCCGTGGCCCTTGCTGTCGTGCGAGTAGACGTTGCGGTCGACGCACACCGGGACGCCCCCGATGGCATCCGCCATGTCCACCACGCCGGAGAAGTCGACCATCATGAAGTGGTCGATGTAGATGCCGGTCAGCTCCTGCCAGGTGGCGAGCGTGCAGCCCGGACCGCCGTGCTGGAGCGACTGGTTGATGGCGGCGCTGGTCTGCGGGTAGACCTCGTGGGTCTTGGGGTCGGTGCACTTGGGGATGGTGACGCGGGTGTCCCGGGGTATGGAGATCACCGACATGTTGCTGCGGTCGGCGGAGACGTGCAGCAGCATCTGGACGTCGGCCAGCGGCTTGCGGTCCCGGTCCTGACGGGCGCCGCCCAGCTCGATGTTCGCCTCGCTGTTGCGCCCGTCGGACCCCAGCAACAGGATGTTGAGCGGCGTCTGCCCGAACGCGTTGGGGTCGGGCTTCTTCAGATTGCCGCCGCCCAGGGACCGCGGGGCCTTGCGGAGGTTGGCGTTGAGGTGCTCGTAGTACCAGTAACCGGCGCCCGCCCCGGCGACCAGCAGGAAGCCGAGCCCGAGCGCCGTCCAGCGCACCACCTTGCGCCCTTTGCCGCCTTTCCTGCGGCGGCGCTGGCCCCCTTTGCGGGACCCGCCGTCGGAGGAGGCCGGTACCTCGCCGCCGTCGCCGTCCCCCGGTGTCCAGCCCGGCGCGTCCGGTGGCAGCGCGCCCTCGGCCACGCTGTCGTCCCAGCCCAGCCGCTGCGCACCGGACCCTTCCCCGCGTGATCGCTCACCACGCACACTGCTCTGCCGCATTCGGCCTCTCCCCGTTGTCAGTTCTGTGCGCTCGGCGACGTCTCCGACGGCCGGATCCCGCTCGGGTCACTTGGCGCAGATGTTCTTGTCACCTGCATTGACGTTCTGGACACCGTCCGGGGTTTCGGTCGGCGCCTCGATCGGCGAACCGGGAGCCGTGAAGTCCTTGCCGAGGACGAGCTTCATGGGCACGCGGTCGCCGGCGTCCTGGGAGGACTTGTGCAGCGCGCTCTTGGGCAGCCCCATCCACTCGGCCAGCGAGGCGGCCTGGTCGGCCTGGTTGGGCGCGTAGTCCAGGCGGGTCTTGGCCAGCTTCTCCGGGGCGTTGCCGGCGTTGGTGGAGAGCCGGGCGCCCTGGTTGTTCTGCAGCCAGTCCACGGTTTCCTGGGCCGCGCCGATCGGCCCGCCGCCGTTGGTGACGTCGACCCGCACGAGCTCCGGCGGGGCCTTCTTGACCGGCGCCTTCCTGCCCTTGGACTTCTTGCCCTTGGCCAGCGCGTGGTCGGCCTGCACCATCCGGAACAGCGGGTCGGCCTTGCCCTGGTCGAGTATGACCGTGGCCGGGTCCTTGGGGTTGTCCAGCACCGGCACCGTCGCGAAGGTGATCTTCTTCATGTCCACCTTCTTCATGTCGTTGCCGAAGTCCATCAGCTTGCCCGCGGTGCCGATACCGGTGTCGACGGTCAGCGCGTTGGTCGCCGCCTTGGCGACGGTCAGCAGCTTGCTCGGACTGCCGAACGCGCTGGACTTCAGCTTGCGCACCAGCGAACCGATGAACTGCTGCTGCATCTTGATCCGGTCCAGGTCGCTGCCGTACCCGATGGCGTGCCGGGTCCGGACGAACGCCAGCGCCTGCTCGCCCTTGACGACGTGTCGGCCCGCCTTCAGGTGCAGGTGCGACTTGGGGTCGTCGAGGTCCTTGCCGGCGCACACCTCGACGCCGTCCACCGCGGTGGACAGCTCCTTGACCGCGTTGAAGTCCGCCATCATGAAGTGGTTGATCTTCAGCCCGGTCAGCTTCTCGACGGTGCGCCAGGTGCAGCCCGGGTCCCGACCCTCCTGGCCGAGGCTGGTGTTGAAGCGCACCTGCTGCTCGCCGGGGATGGTCTTGACCTTGCCGTCCTTCTGCTTCGTCGGGCAGTTGGGGATGTCGGTGATCAGGTCGCGCGGGATGCTCAGCGCGGTCGCGTTCGTGCGGTCCTTGGAGATGTGCATCAGCAGCGTGGTGTCCGCGTGGCCGACACTGCCGGTGTCGCCGTAGCCCGCGTTGCCCTTGCCGGCGCGCGAGTCCGTGCCGATGACGAGCAGGTTGACCGGCCCGTCGGAGACCGCGTCGTTGTTGAAGCCGACGTCGACCTTCTTGATGTTGCCGTCGAGCTGCTGGTAGATGACGTACGCACCGGTGCCGGCGGCCACCAGGACGAACCCCAGCACGCCGGACGTCCAGTACAGCGCCTTCTTCTTCCCGGACTTCTTCGGCTTGGGCCGACGGCGGCTCGCGGCGCCCGCGGCGGCCGCCCCGCCCTTGGCCGCGGCCCGGCGCTGGGCCCGGCCGCCGGCCGGCCGCTCGTCCGCGCCGCCGGCCCGTGCGTCACTCCGGCGGTCGCGCTGGGTGGGCAGCGGGCGGGTGTCGGTGTCGTTGTCCCGGTCGGCCGGGCCTCTCCGGGAACGTCTGGGGCCGGGGCCCTTGCGGCCGGCAGGCCGGTCCCCGGCTTGACCGGCAGGGTCAAGCCGCAGTTCGTAATTGCCGGTGTCCGGGTCGAACACCCACTGATCGGCGGGGTCGACGTTGTCGTCGCCCGCCCGCCCACGGCCCTGCGCGTCCACGGTGCCCTGAATCCTCCGTCGGTGGCGCGGCGCCTCCCCCTCAAGGCGCTCGGTCGGTCGATCGTGCAAAACATCTCATCGGACCGCTGGTCGGGCGGACCGGATCGCTCACACTATCCGCCCAGTTCAGCGCCGGGCGACGCCGGTGACAAATTCCACTTCCCTACAACTGGGCAATCCGCCCAATCCATTCACGACCCCGCGGGTTCCTTTGCAGCATCTTTATTCGCAGGTGCCGCGCTCCGCGGTGGTTCCCGGAAAGGCGGGGCCGGGGTCGGGGGACGGCGAGGGCGGGGCATCGGCCTTGTCGTCCGAGGCGGCCTCGGTCTCCCGCGGGTCCTTGGCGGGCGCCACCACCACCGGGCGGTCCTTGCGCAGTTCGCCGAAGAGGCGGTCGGCGGCGGGCTGCACCAACTCGTCGCGGTTGGGGTCGTAGCGGTACTCCTGCCGCGGCACGGTCAGGAACTGCACCCGGCCGGTGGGAATGCTGCGCATGCTGCGGACCAATTCGTACAGGCCGGTGAGCGAAGCGAGATCCGCATCGGTGGTCAGGGAACTCGTCGCGGCGTCCAGCACCGGATACAGCCGCGTCGGATTGAGCAGCACACCATTGCTTTGCACTTTCTTCACGAGCGCGCCAAGAAACTCCTGTTGGCGTTCCATACGCTGCGTGTCACTGCCGTTACCCAGGCTTTTCCTGGCCCGTACGAAACCGAGCGCATCCTCCCCGAGCAGGGTCTGCCGGCCGGCGGGAAGCACCAGATGTGCCTTGTCGTCGTTGATGGGCCGGCGCAGACAGACCTCGACGCCGTCCACCGCGTCCACCACCTTCTTGAAACCGACGAAGTCGATGATCATGTGGTGGGTGACCCGGATCCCGGTCATCTTCTCGACCGTGCGGATCGTGCAGGCGGCACCGGCGAACTGGAACGCCCAGTTGAACTGCGCCGTCTGCTCGGCGATCTCCTTGCCGTCGGAGCGCTTGCAGTGCGGCACCTGCACCATCAGGTCGCGCGGGATGCTGACCGCGGTGGCGCTCTTCCGGTTCGCCGCCAGGTGCAGCAGGATCGTGGTGTCCGAGCGCTGCGTGCCGCTGTCCGTGCCGTACTCCTGGTTGCCGTCGCCGCGGTTGTCGGAGCCGACCAGCAGGATGTTCTCGGCGTTCGGCGGGCCCGGGTCGGGCCGCTCGGACTCGTACTTCTCCAGCTCGTTCTGGGTGTCGCTGTCGAAGTGGATGTTGCCGTTGAGCTTCGTGTACAGGCCCCAGCCGAGGACCCCGGTGACCAGCACGGCGCCGGCCGTACCCAGCGCGGCCCGGCGCATCCAGTGCAGCGGCGAGGGCGGGGTGCGCGGCGGGCCGGGGCCGTCGCCCGCGACGCCCGAGCGCAGCGGACGCGCGCCCCAGCCGGGGAACCCCGTTCCGCGCCCCCGCCGGCCGGGCCCCTCGCCCGCTCGGCCGGGGGCCTCGGCAGGGCCCTGGCGGCCGGACGGGGTCTCGGGGCTCTCGGTCACGTGTGCGTCCCTCCCTCACGGAGTCGGCGTCGCGCCCGTACACGGTGCCCGGCCGATGGAGACGGCCGAAAGTCGCGCATGGTGGTACGTACACAAGATCCTGGACCCAAACGGGCGGGTCGGCCCGCCTGGCGGGGGATCTCGTCCGCCGGACGGGGGAGGGAGCCCTCAGGACAGGGCGCGCGGCGCCCGGTGGGTGACCTTCTCGTCGGACTCGCGGGTGGCTGTCCCGGCCTCGTCCAGCCGCTCGAGGTGGCGGCAGAGCACCACCGAGCCGCCGGTCGCCAGCGGCGCGTAGAGCCCGTACGACAGGCCCTGCCAGGTGTCGTACGGCAGCCCCGACAGCACCCTCGGCGCCTCGGGCATCCCGGCGGCCGCGGCATCGGCCGATGCGCGGCGGCCGATCTCGCGGCCGGTCAGCTCCTCGCCGCCCACCGCCAGCGCCACCGCACCCGGGTCCACCGGCGCGAACGGCGCGAAGCGGTCGCCCTGCCCCGGCACCTCGACGGCGTAGTCCGCGAAGCCGGCGGGCGGCTGCGGGAAGCGCCCGCCCATCGGGCGCAGCGCCAGCGCCACCCGCTCCCCGGAACAGGCCAGGGCCGCATCGAGGGTGTCCGGCCCGCTGACGACGAGGTCGGCCGCGGCCGGATCGCCGCCCACCTCCGCGACCACGCCGACCGACGAGCAGGCCAGCAGCCAGACGGCGGACTGCCAGTGGGCGGGCAGCAGCAGCGCGAGCCGGTCGCCGGGCTCGGCGGCCAGATCGCCCTGGAGATAGTTGGCGGTCTTCGCCACCCAATTGGCGAAGGTGGCGACGGACAGTTCCACGCGCTCGCCGGTGGCGTCGTCGTAGAAGGTCACCAGCGGGCGGGCGGGATCCGCGGCGAGCGCGGATCGCAGCAGGTCGGCGGGGGTGCGATCGGTGGCGTTCATCGCGGCAAGGGTACGCGCGGCGCCGGCTGACGGTCGGTCGGACGCGGCACGCCCGGCCACCGGTTCGGCCCAGGCGCCCGCCACCGTTCGGCCGATGCCCCGTCAGATCTGCGATGGCGCCCGTCGGCCTGCCGTGCCAACGATGTGGTCCATGCGCCCTCTTGTGACGACGACCCTCGGTGCCCTGTGCGCGGCCGGCCTCGCCCTCTCCCTCCCGCCGCTCCAGCCGTCCGCCCCCGCGGCCGCCGCCGGCCGCTCCCTCGCCGCCCCCGCACCCACCGACGACGCATCGGGCAGCACGCAGTCCGTACCGCTGGCAGACCTCGAGAAGGCCTCGTCCCGCGCGTCCGAGCCGTCCCCCGTCCCCGGGACGCGGATGCTGCCGGTCCGTGAGGTGCGCCCGTTCTCCCTGCTCGGCGTCGTATGGGACGACCCCGAAGTCGAGCTGCGCGGCCAGATCCAGGTCCGCACCCGCACCACCGGCAGCCGCACCTGGTCGGGCTGGCAGGACGTGCAGACCCACAACGACGACCTCCCCGACCCGGAATCCGCCGAACGCCGCAACAGCCGGGTACGGGGCAGCACCGCACCGCTGTGGGTCGGCGCCTCCGACGCCGTACAGCTGCGCTTCGCCCCGGAGAACGGCGACCGGGCACCGGCCCCCTTCCCGGGCGGGCTCCAGCTGGAGCTCGTCGACCCGGGGGCCGCACCGGCGGTGGCGCAGGGCACGGCCACCGAACTCTCGCCGCTCGGCCGCGCCGAAGCGCAGGCGGAGGACCGGACCCAGGCTTCCGAGGACGGCCGCGGCACGTCCGGCAAGGCGTACGGCGGACCGCGCCCGCGGATCGTCACCCGGGCCGGCTGGGGCGCCGACGAGACGCTGCGCGAGCCCGACTTCACCTACACCGGCGCCGTGCAGGCCGCGTTCGTCCACCACACCGCGACCGGCAACAACTACACCTGCGCGCAGTCCCCTTCGGCCGTCCGCGCCATCTACCGCTATCACGTCAAGAGCAGCGGCTGGCGGGACATCGGCTACAACTTCCTCATCGACAAGTGCGGGGTCATCTACGAGGGCCGCGCGGGCGGCGCCGGCAGGGCGGTCATGGGCGCCCACACCCTCGGCTTCAACGAGCACACCACCGGCATCGCCGTCCTGGGCTCCTTCACCGAGACCGACCCGTCGAAGGCCTCGGTCGAGGCCGTCTCCGCCCTGACAGCCTGGAAACTCGGCCTGAGCGGCGTCGATCCGCGCGGCACGGCCCGCCTCACCTCCGCCGGCGGCAACCGCTTCGAGAAGGGCGAGGTGGCTCGGCTCCACGTCATCTCCGGCCACCGCGACGGCTTCCGGTCCGCCTGCCCCGGCGACCGCCTCTACGACCGGCTCGCCGCCACCCGCACCGCCGCGGCGAGGCTCCAAGGTCGCTGACCGGGCCCCGCGGCGGTTACCGTCCGGTTGTGCCCCTGATGAACCACGCCCGCGCGCGTCACGTCCTACTGGCCGTGACGCGCGTTTCCGCATCTCCGGCTTTCCTTCGGAGCGCGGCCGAGAGCCCGTCTGCCTACACTGGTCGGCCGTTCGCCGACCCCAGCAGGAAGCAGAGAAGACAAGGTGACTGAAGCGATCCTCCTGGTCGGCGGCAGAGGCACCCGGCTGCGCCCGCTGACGGTGCACACGCCCAAGCCGATGGTCCCGGCGGCCGGTGTGCCCTTTCTCACGCACCAGCTGGCGCGGGCCCGCGCCGCCGGCGTGACGCACATCGTCCTGGCCACCTCCTACCTCGCCGAGGTCTTCGAGCCGTACTTCGGCGACGGTTCGGCGCTCGGCCTGCACCTGGAGTACGTCACCGAACAGGAGCCGCTGGGCACCGGCGGCGCCATCCGCAACGTCGCCGAGCGCCTGCACTCCGCCCCCGGCGACCCGGTGCTCATCTTCAACGGCGACATCCTCACCGGCCTGGACATCAAGGCCCTGGTGGAGACCCACCGGACCACCGGGGCCGATGTCTCGCTGCACCTGACCCGGGTCGAGGATCCGCGCGCCTTCGGCCTCGTCCCCACCGACGCCACCGGCCGGGTCACCGCCTTCCTGGAGAAGCCGCAGACCCCCGAGGAAATCGTCACCGACCAGATCAACGCCGGCGCGTACGTCTTCAACCGGTCGATCATCGACACCATTCCGGCCAACCGTCCGGTCTCCGTCGAACGCGAGACCTTCCCCGGGCTCCTCGCCGACGGCGCCCACCTCCAGGGGATGGTCGACTCCACCTACTGGCTCGACCTCGGCACCCCGCAGGCCTTCGTCCGCGGCTCCGCCGACCTGGTCCTGGGCCGCGCCCCGTCCCCGGCCGTGCCCGGCCGCTGCGGCGACCGCCTCGTCCTGGAGAGCGCCGAGGTCGCCGCGGACGCCAAGCTCACCGGCGGCACCGTCGCCGGCCCGCACACCGTCATCGGCGCGGGCGCCCGGGTCGAGGGCAGTGCGGTCCTCGAAGGCGCGGTGATCGAACCGGGCGCCGAGATCCGCGACTCCCTCATCGGCGCCGGGGCACGCATCGGGGCCCGTACGGTCCTGGACGGCGCGGTGATCGGCGACGGCGCGGTGATCGGCGCCGACAACGAGCTGCGCGGCGGCATTCGCATCTGGTGCGGCGCCGACATCCCGGCGGGCTCGGTGCGCTTCTCCTCCGACCAGTAGCGGCCGCCGGACGTCCGCCCCCATCGCCTAACCTGGCCGCATGCCCGCCCGCCGCTGGGTCCCGCCCGGCCCGTACGACCTGCACCGCACCCTGTGCGTGCTGCGGCGCGGCCCCGGCGACCCCGCCTTCGCGGTGCGCGGCGGGGAGGTGTGGCGCTCCTGCCGGACGCCCCAGGGCCCCGGCACACTGCGCCTGGCGGCCCGCCCGGCCGCCGGAGACGTCGAGGCCGAAGCCTGGGGGCCGGGCGCCGACTGGCTGCTGGACCGACTGCCCGAACTGCTGGGGGAGCTCGACGAACCGGACCGGCTCACCGCGCGGCACCGCATCGTCCACGACGCCCACCGCCGCCACCCCGGTGTCCGGCTCGCCCGGACCGGCCTGGTCCTGGAGTCGCTGATCCCCTCGGTGCTGGAACAGAAGGTCACCGCCGACGAGGCGTACCGCGCCTGGCGGCTCCTCCTCCAGCGGCACGGCGAGCCCGCGCCGGGGCCGTGGGACCGGATGCGGGTGATGCCGGACGCCCGCACCTGGGCGCTGATCCCCTCCTGGGAGTGGCACCGCGCCGGCGTCGACGCCAAGCGCTCCGCGGCGATCCTGCGCGCCGTACGCGCGCACCGCCGCATGGAGGAGGCCGCCGGCATGGACCTGGCCGACGCCACCCGCCGACTGACGGCCATCCCCGGCATCGGCCCCTGGACCGCCGCCGAGACGCTGCAGCGCACCCTGGGCGCCCCGGACGCCATCACCGTCGGCGACCTCCATCTGCCGAAGATCATCGGCTATGCCCTGACCGGTCGCCGCGGCACCACCGACGCGCAGATGCTCGAACTCCTCGCGCCCTACGAGGGCCAGCGGCACCGGGCGGCCCGGCTGATCCTGCTCTCCGGCGTCACCCCGCCGCGGCGGGCGCCGCGGTTCCCGGTGGGGGACATCGCCCGGCTCTGAGGCTCAGCGCACCACGACGAAGTCGGCGCCGTCCCGCGCCGGCCGCTCCTTCGGCGGTGCCGCCGCACGCCCGATGGCCACCGCTCCCATCGGCTCCCAGTCGTCGGGCAGCCCGAGCACCTCGCGCACGACGTCCCGGCAGAACATCGTCGACGAGATCCAGGCGGAGCCGAGGCGCTCGCCCGCCAGCGCGATCAGGAAGTTCTGGATACCGGCGCCGTGGGCGACCACGAACATCTCCCGTTCGGCGGCGCTGCGTCGCGCGTCGGGATAGCTGTGCGAGCCGTCCGTCACCATGCAGGGCACCGCCAGATACGGCGCGTTGCGCAGCACGTCGCCGCGCCGCACCCGCCGGGCGATCGACTCCTCCGGCCTGCCGTCCCGCCGCAGATCCGCGATCCAGGCGTCCCGCATGGCGTCCAGGAGCCGGACCCGCGCCGCCGCGCTCTCCAGCAGGACGAACCGCCAGGGCGTGGTGTGGTGCGGCGCGGGTGCCGTCAGCGCCGCCGCGACGGCCCGCCGTACGGCGCCGCCGTCCACCGGGTCGTCGGTGAACTCCCGGACGGTACGCCGCAGCGTCACCGCCTCGCGCACCGCCTCCGAGGTCCCCAGCCGGAACATGTCGTCCGCGGCGTTTCGCACCAGCGCCCGCGCCCCCTCGCCGTCGCCCGTCTCCTCGACGACATGGGGGAGCCCGCGCACCACGGCGACCGGCAGCCCCGTGGCCTTGCCCTTCACCAGGTCACCGGCGGCGGCCAGTTCGTCGGCGGTGGCCACCACGGTCGCACTCAGCGGATTGCCGTGCGCGTCGGTGCCGCCGCGCAGATCGTCCAGGACCCGCACCCCGGCCGCCCCGATGGCGACGTCGGTGAGCCCGCTGCGCCACGGGCGCCCGAAGGTATCGCTGATGACGACGCCGACGTCGACGCCGAGCGCGTCGCGGACGCCCGCGCGCAGGGCACGGGCCGAGGCGTCCGGGTCCTCCGGCAGCAACAGCACCGTCCCCGCAGGGGTGTTGGAGGCATCGACCCCGGCCGCGGCCATGACCAGGCCCTGCCGGTTCTCGACGATCCGCAGCCCACCGCGGCGCGCCACCACCCGCACGGTCTCCTGATCGATCGCCGCCTCGCGGTCGGTGGCCTCGATCATCCGGCCCTCGGCCTTGCTGACGATCTTCGAGGTCACCAACAGCACGTCGCCGTCGACGAGTTGATCCGCCCCGTCGGCGGTGGCCGCCGCCGCGATCAGCTTGACGAGGTCGTCGCCGGGCCGCACCTCCGGCATCCCCGGCAGGGCCCACACCCGGTAGGCGGGCACCTCGGGGGTGCGGCTCACGCGCGTACCTCCTCGGCCAGCGCCAGCGCCTCGCGCACCATCGCGGCCGTGGTGTCCACGTCCGTCATCATCAGCGGGACGGCCCGGCAGCGGATACCGGCCGCCTCGACCTCTGCCACCGTGCCCTCGTCGACGGAGTCGACCAGCCAGCCGTCCAGCAGCCCCGAGCCGTAGTGCTGGGCGACCGCCGCGGCCGTCGCCTCCACCCCGACCGCCGCCAGCACCTTGTCGGCCATCCCGCGGACGGGGGCGTCCCCGACGATCGGGGAGAGGCCGACCACCGGCACCCCGGCGTCCGCGATGGCCTCACGGATGCCCGGCACGGCCAGGATGGTGCCGATGCTGACGACCGGGTTGGACGGCGGGAAGAGCACCACGTCCGACTCGGCGATGGCCTCCAGCACGCCCGGTGCCGGCTTGGCCTGGTCGGCGCCGACCGGCACGACGGCGTGCGCGGGCACCGAGGCGCGCATCCGCACCCAGTACTCCTGGAAGTGCACCGCCTTGCGTTCGCCGTCCTCGTCGACGGCCACATGGGTCTCGACCCGGTCGTCGGACATCGGCAGCAGCCGCACGCCGGGCTTCCAGCGGGCGCACAGCGCCTCGGTGACGGCGCTGAGCGGATAGCCGGCGCCGAGCATCTGGGTGCGCACGATGTGCGTGGCGAAGTCCTGGTCACCGAGCCCGAACCACTCGGGTCCGACGCCGTAGGCGGCCAGCTCCTCCTTCACCCGGAAGGTTTCGTCGGTGCGGCCCCAGCCCTGCTCCTCGTCGATGCCGCCACCCAGCGTGTACATCACGGTGTCCAGGTCGGGGCACACCTTGAGCCCGAACAGATGGATGTCGTCGCCGGTGTTCCCGATGACGGTGATGTCCGCGTCCGGAACCGCTGCCTTCAGTCCCCGCAGAAAGCGGGCGCCGCCGATACCGCCGGCCAGAACCACAATGCGCATAGAGACAGTGTGTCAGCCGGAGGCGGACTCCATCAGGGGCGGTGGTCGGGCGACGGGTGGGCAGTGTGTCAGCCGGAGGCGGACTCCATCAGGGGCGGTGGTCGGGCGACCTGCCCGGCTCAGCCGCCGGCCGGCTCGACCAGGGCCTGCGGTGCGCACTGGGCGCTGTGCATCGGCATCTCCGTCAGGCCCGGGAAGTAGACGTGCAGGCTGACCGCCGGCGTCAGGGAGTCGTTGACGACCTCGTGGACGTACTCCGGGGCGAAGACCCGCTGGGCGCCGGCCGTCAGTGTGCGGGAGCCGGTTGCGCCGTGCTCGGTCAACTCGCCCTCGAGGACGGTCAGCACACCGGATGAACGTCCGTGGCCGTGCCGGCCGCTGCCCTGGCCGGGCACCCAGCTCAGCAGCCACACCTCGTAGCCGGGGCCGGTGCGCAGCCGGTGGTACCAGCGGGTGGTGGCGTCGTAGCGGACGAGCGGGGCCCAGGCGTCGCGGTCGGCGGCGAGGGAACGGGCCAGGCCCACGAAGCCGGCGACGGTGGCGGGGTGGGCGGGGACGGGCGGCAGCAGGTGGGGGATGGCGAGCGGGTCGCCGGCGATCTGGACGTCGCTGTTCATGGGGGTGTCGGGTTCCTCGGCACAAGAGCGGGGTGACGCGCGAACGGGGGTGCGGCGCGGCGCGGGCTTTCCCTGTGGGGTGCACGGCGCGGGCTCGCGGAAGAGCGGGGCGCTGCGGGGTGGTGCGAGCGGGACGGCTGGAGCTCAGTGGCTTCAACAGCTGGAACAGCGACAGCGAGCCTGCGCAGCGCAGAGCGACCCGTAGGCACGGGTCAGTCGGGGCGCGGGATTCACTGGCATGCGCTCAAGGAGACCGGGTTCACGGCGGGATGTCAACCGGATGTCGTGTTTGCCACGGATGTTTCACCTCATCCGGTTGCGCTGCCCGGTGAAAGGTTTGTGCAGCCGCTGACCAGGAGATGTCGCCCACCAACCGCGCATCCAAACGCCGTTGTGGTTCTGTGATCCGGCTGTGATCTTTCCCGCTGTCGGCGTGCGGAGTGCAACGTGAATGCCATCCGGTCGCGTCTTGACCGGTGTGGAGGAGGAACCGGACGGCATGCCCGGGGAAGTGTCCTGTTTTTTAGTGATTTGAACACTTTCCGCATACGCTTGGTTCCACAGAGTGAATAAGAGGCCCAATAGCAGATCTCGGCTTGACTGGCCCGGATCAGCACACTTGTAATTTCACTCGTGTCGTTCAGCCAAAAACGATCACGGCTGGATCACGGGGACGTAAAGACGGACGAGGGGCGCACATGACCGAGCTGTTCCAGGAATTGCTGGTCGAGGAGGCGGACGAGGAGCTCGGCTGGCAGGAGCGCGCACTGTGCGCCCAGACCGACCCCGAATCCTTCTTCCCGGAGAAGGGGGGGTCCACCCGCGAGGCCAAGAAGGTCTGCCTCGCGTGTGAGGTCCGCTCCGAGTGCCTTGAATACGCGCTCGCCAACGACGAGCGCTTCGGCATCTGGGGCGGTCTGTCCGAGCGCGAACGGCGCCGGCTGAAGAAGGCCGCCGTCTGACGATGTCTCGGCAGCCGGCAACACCCGCGGCGCGCGGCTTCGCGCGGCCCGCCGCAGTACCACGCCAACTCCCCATATCACCCGATAGAGAACTCTCCGCCTCCAGCGACCTGACCGCCGGAGGCGGACTGCTGTGTACGGACCCGGTCGGGGCACCGGCACGAACCATTAGTGTGGGGCACCGTCCGAGATGCGCCGCCGCCCTGCCGGGCGCGCGCGTCGCCTCGTAGTCCGTCGCAGTGTCTTCCGGGGGCGGGGGCCTTGAGCGACTTCGCCGCGGGCCCCGGGCTCCCGGGTCCGGAGGGCCCGTACCTCGATGTCCGTGCACAGCCAGTCGGCGGCCCAGGCCGCCTCATACACAGCTGACACCCCAGAGTTCCCGCGGCATGTCGTCACCGCAGTGATCGTCTCCCACGACGGTGCCCGCTGGCTGCCCGACGCGCTCGCCGGGCTGCTCGGCCAGGAGCGCCCGGTCCAGAACGTCATCGGTGCCGACACCGGCAGCGCGGACGACTCCGCCACGCTGCTCGCCGACGCCATCGGGGACGAGCGGGTACTGCACCTCGCCCGCCGCTCCGGATTCGGCACCGCCGTCGACGAAGCCGTCCGTACGGCCCCCGTGCTCACCCCCGACGACCTGCCCTATCTGCGCCGTCCCAGCGGCTGGGACCCGGTCAGCCGCACCTGGCGCGACGACGCCTACGACATGCCGGAACTCCCGCACGGCGAGCCCGTCCAGTGGCTGTGGCTGCTGCACGATGACTGCGCCCCCGAGCCCGATGCGCTCGCGGAACTGCTGCGGGTCGCCGACGCCGGCCCCTCCACCGCCGTCGTCGGCCCCAAGCTGCGCAGCTGGTACGACCGCCGTCAGCTCCTCGAAGCGGGCGTCAGCATCGCGCGCAGCGGCCGCCGTTGGACCGGCCTGGACCGCCGTGAGCAGGACCAGGGCCAGCACGACCAGATCCGCCCCGTGCTGTCCGTCTCCACCGCCGGCATGCTCATCCGCCGCGACGTCTACGAGCGGTTGGGCGGCTTCGACCGCCGGCTGCCGCTGATGCGCGACGACGTCGACCTGTGCTGGCGGGCCCAGGCCGCCGGCCATCAGGTGCTCGTCGCCCCGGACGCCATACTGCGGCACGCCGAGGCCGCCGCCCGCGAACGCCGTCCCATCGACTGCGTCGGCCGCTCGGTCGCCAACCCGCACCGGGTCGACAAGGCCGGTGCCGTCTACACGCTGCTCGCCAACAGCCGCGGCGCGCTCTTCCCGTACACCCTGCTGCGGCTGCTGACCGGCACCTTCCTGCGGGTCCTGGCCTACCTCGTCGGCAAGGTCCCCGGCCAGGCGCTCGACGAACTCGCCGGGCTCTTCGGCACCCTGCTGCGGCCGGGCAAGATCCTCGCCGCACGCAAACGCCGAGGCCGCCCGGCGGTGGACGCCGCCGAACTGCGGCCGCTCTTCCCGCCGCCCGGCGCGACGGTACGCGCCACCGTCGAGCAGGTCGCCGGCAACCTCGCGGGCCGGGCCGCGCCCGACGTGGCATCGGCCGGCCGGCACGGCGCCGTGGAGTCCGGCCCCGGTGGCGACGACGCCGACTTCCTGGAGGTCGAGCAGTTCGCGCGGCTCAAGCGGATGGCCCGCAGACCCGCCCCGGTGCTCTTCCTCCTCCTGCTGGTGATCTCGCTGATCGCCTGCCGGGGACTGCTCGGCTCCGGCGCACTGACCGGCGGGGCGATGCTGCCCGCGCCCGACAGCGTGGCGGACCTGTGGTCGGCGTACCTCGACAGCTGGCATGCGGTCGGCACCGGCGACGCCGCCTCCGCCCCGCCGTATCTGGCCGTCGTCGCGCTGGTCTCCACGGTCTTCCTCGGCAGCACCGGCTTCACGCTCACCCTGCTGCTCGTCTGCTCCGTCCCGCTGGCCGGTCTGACCGCCTACTTCGCCTCCCGCCCGCTGGTCGCCTCCCGGCTGCTGCGGGCCTGGGCGAGCATCGCGTACGCCTTCCTGCCCGCGGCCACCGGCGCGCTCGCGGGCGGCCGGTTGGGCACCGCGGTGCTCGCCGTCGTGCTGCCCCTGATGGCCCGCGCCGCGGTCGCCGCCGGCGGGCTGCGGCTGAGCCCCGGCACCCGGCCCGGCTGGCGCGCCACCTGGGCGTACACCCTGCTGGTCACCTTCACCATGGCCTTCACCCCGGTCGTCTGGCCGATCGCCGTCCTGCTCGGCATCGTCCTGCTCGTCCGGCGGGTCGTGGGCGGCAGCCGTGAGCTCCTGCTCGGACAGGTGCTGCGCCTCCTGGCCGTGGCTGTGGTGCCCGTCGTGGTGCTCGCCCCCTGGTCGCTGTCGCTGCTCGGCAACCCCTCGCGCTTCTTCCAGGAGGCGGGGCTGGACTACGGCGCCGGATCGGCCTCCGCACTGGACCTGATCGGCCTGAGCCCCGGCGGCCCGAAGGCGGCCGGCGGGGTACTGCTGATCGGTGTGGTGCTCGCCGCGCTGGCGGCGACGCTGCGCGACAAGCGGCAGACCGCGATCCGTACCGCCTGGGTGGTGGCGATCGCCGGGCTGCTGTGCGCGGCGCTGGGCAACGGCTCCGGATGGACCGGCCCGGCGATGCTGGTCTACGGGCTGGCGCTGCTGTGCGCCGCGGTGATCGGCGCCGAGGGCATCCGCACCCGGATGGCCAGCCTGGGCTTCGGCTGGAAGCAGCCGGTCGCCGTGCTGATCGCGCTGGCGTCCGTGCTCGCCCCGGTCTACGCCGCCGTCGGATGGATGCTCACCGGTGCCGCCGGGCCTCTGGAGCGGCGCGACCCGTCCCAGGTGCCCGCGTTCGTCGCCGAGGAATCCGGTACCGCCGACCGGGCCCGCACGCTGGTGCTCGACGGCAGCACCGGCCATGTCGGCTACACGCTGGTCCGCGGCTCCGGCGCCCGGCTCGGCGACGCCGACCTGGCCACCACGGCCGGCGAGGACCGGCGCCTGAGCGGCATCGTCGCCCACCTGGTGGCGGGCTCCGGCGCCGACCAGACGAGCCGGCTCGGCGGCTACGCGGTCCGCTACATCCTGGTGCGCGACGGCGCGCCCCGCCAGATGGGCCGGGTGCTGGACGCGACCCCGGGGCTGACCCGGCTCAGCCAGGACGACGGCAGTTCCCTGTGGCGGGTCGACCGCCGGGTCTCGCGGGTCTCCATCGTGCCGGCCCGGGCCACGGACGACACCAGCGCCGCCGCGCCCGTCGCCGTACCCTCCGGCCCGGTCGAGGCGCACACCGACAAGGTGCCCGCCGGCCCCGCCGGCCGGGTGCTGCGCATCGCCGACGCCGCCGACCCCGGCTGGCAGGCCACCTTGGACGGCACCGCGCTCAAGCCCGTCACGGTCGACGGCTGGGCGCAGGGCTTCCGCCTTCCCGCGGCCGGCGGCCGGCTCGACCTCACCTACGAGAACCCGCTCGGCCACACCGTCTGGCTGTGGATCCAGGGCCTGCTCGCCGTCGTCCTGGTGGTGATGGCGCTGCCGGGTCGCCGCCGGGAGATCGACGACGACCTGCCCGAGGACGCGGCAGTCGTGGCCGCCCAGACGGCCACCGGGGACGGCCGCCGGGCGCGCCGGCTGCGGGCCGCCGCGGAAGCGGCCGGCAACCAGGCAGCACCGGAGGCCGGCGGCCCGGCGGCGGATGCCGGTGCCGGCGAGGAGGCGCAGGCCGCCGGCCCGATGACCGGGGCGATCCCCGGTCAGGACGCGGTGCCCATGGGTGCCCCGCAGACCGTGGCGGACGGCGATCCGTACGCGGCGGTGCCCCAGCAGCAGTCGTACGAGCAGTGGCAGGCCGCCCAGCAGGGCATGCCGGTCCAGCCCGGCGAGCAGCAGCCCTACGCGCCCGCCGACCCGTACCAGGGGCAGTACGCCCAGCAGCCGCCGTACCCGCAGGCCGACCCGTACCAGGCCGCCGACCCGTTCGCGGCGGACCCGTACCAGGCGGGCGCCTACGACCCGTACGGCTACGCGCAGCAGCCCCAGCAGCCCCAGCAGCCCCAGCAGCCCTACGACGACGGCACCGAGTACCCGGGGTACTCCGGCTCCTACCCCGAGCCGCGCCGTGACGGGAGCGACCAGCAGTGAAGCGCACGATGATGTCCCTGATCGGCGCGGCGGCGGGGCTCGCCGCCGTCACCGGCGTCGCCGTCGTGGCCGCCCCCGACGGAGCGGCCACCGCGACGCCCCAGGGCGCCAGCAGGCTGCCCGTCCAGCGTTCCTCGCTGCTCTGTCCGGCCCCCACCTCCTCGGAGCTCGGCGACACCACGTACACGTCCTTCGTCCCGAAGGGCGCGGCGGCCGGAGCGGACGCCGGGAAGGGCACCGCCAGGCTGCTGCCCGCCGGAACGGTCAAGGACACCGGCGGCGGGACCAAGGGCGGCAAGAAGGCGGGCAAGAAGGGCGCCAAGGACGACGGCGCGAACGCGGGCGGCACGACGGTCCCGCCCCGCGACACCAAGCCCGTGGCGCCCCTCCGGGAGGCCGGGAAGCCGGTGACCGCCACGACCGGCAGCGCCGACGCACCGGCCCTGGTGGGCGACGCGGACGGCACCCTCGCCCCCGGCTGGACCGTCCAGCAGACCACCTCCGTCACCGCCGGCAACGGCCGCGGCCTGCTCGGGCTGGGCTGCACCACCCCGGACACCACGTTCTGGTTCCCCGGTGTGAGCACCGACAAGGACCGCCAGGACTACGTCCACCTGACCAACCCCGACACCACCCCCGCCGTGGTCGACCTCGAGCTGGCCGGCAAGGACGGCTCGCTGACCGGCTCGTCCGGTGAGGACATCACGGTGCCGCCGCACACCACCGTCCCGGTGCTGCTCTCCACCCTCACCGGCAGCCCGGCCACCAACGCCGCACTGCACGTCGTCGCCCGCGAGGGCCGGGTCGGCGCCGCCGTTCAGGCCGCCGACGCCGAGCTCGGCAGCGACTGGCTGCCGCCCGCCGCCGATCCGGCCGCCGCTCTGGTGCTGCCCGGCATCCCCAAGGACGCGACCTCCGTGCGTCTGGTGGCCGTGGCGCCGGGGGAGGCGGACGCCGACCTCAAGGTGCAGCTGGCCACCCCGACCGGCCTGATCACCCCGGCCGGAGTGGAGACGCTGCACGTCAAGAGCGGTATGACCACCGCGGTCGACCTCAAGGGACTGACCAAGGGCGAGGCCGGGTCGCTGGTGCTCACGCCCTCCGACGACAGCTCCAAGGCCCCCGTCGCGGCGGCACTGCGGGTGACCCGGGGCAAGGGCGCCGACCAGGAGATGGCGTTCATCCCGGCGACCCGCCCGGTGGACAAGCGCGCCACCGTCGCGGACAACCGGGCCAAGGGCGGCACCCTCTCGCTCGTCGCGCCGGAGAAGGGCAAGGACGCGAAGGTCAAGGTCACCGCGTCGGCCGGGAGCGGCGGCGGCACGCCGCTCACCAAGACGTACACGGTCAAGGGCGGCACCACCCTCGCCGTCGACCCGCCCCGCCCGCAGGGCCTCAAGGGCTCCTACGCGCTGACGGTGGAGCCGCAGCCGGGCAGCGGCCCGGTCCACGCGGCGCGCACCTTGTCGCAGCCGCTGGGCCGTGTTCCCGCCTTCACCGTGCAGACCCTGCCGGACGACCGGGGCACGGTCGTCGTCCCGACGGCGGGCCAGGACCTGTCGCTGCTCAACGACTGACCGGCGCCGAACCCGCGCTACGGCCCCTCGTCCTGGCCGTAGCGCGGGTCCACCGACTCCGGGGACAGCCCCAGCAGTTCGGCGACCTGCTCGACGACCACCTCATGGACCAGCAGCGCGCGCTCGTCGCGACTCTTCGTGCGGATCTCCACCGGCCTGCGGTAGATCACGATCCGGTCGCGATGTCCGTCGGCGGCGGGCAGCGCCCGGCCCAGCGGTACGGTCGCGTCGTCCGTGTCCGGATCCGGCCGCCCGTCGGGGCCGAAACCGGGCACGTCCAGGACGAGGAAGTCGACCTCCGCCAGCTGCGGCCAGCGTCGCTCCAGCCGGTCCCGGGAGTCGTAGACGAGATCCACGAAGGCGTCGGCGCGGCTCACCGACAGCGGCACCTGCGGCGGCGCGATCGGGCCGCGCATGCCACGGCCGTGCCGGTCGCGGCGGCGGATCCGCGGCTGGGGAGGTCGGGGAGGTACGGGGCTGTCCATCAGCATCGAGCGTAACCGTCGCGGGCGGGGCGGCACCGTGAAGCGCGACAAGACGCCGGATGTCGCCGGGTGACCGCTCCGGTCCGGGTTCCGTTCGGTTGCCTTCCGCCATCGGATCGCGGATCGCCCGCGAAATGCCATCAATTGGACCGACCTGTGACGTCTTTCCGCACCGCGCGCCGTCCGTCCCGGCCTGCCCGGACCGGCCCGGGGCGAGCGGGTGCAGGTCAGACGCATCGGACGAAGTGGGACGACACGGTTGGGTGAGCCGGGGGAGAGTCGTCGCGGCCCGCTCAAGAGTGCGGTAGCGTCCAACGTCGTGAGCCCTGTACGTCGCTGTTCGCGCACTGCGTGCGGCCGCCCCGCCGTCGCAACGCTGACGTACGTCTATGCGGATTCGACCGCCGTGCTCGGACCGCTCGCCACCTACGCCGAACCGCACTGCTACGACCTGTGCGCCGAGCACTCCGAGCGGCTGACCGCGCCCCGCGGGTGGGAGGTCGTCCGGCTCGCCATCGACACCGGCCCGGCCCAGCCCAGCGGCGACGACCTCGAAGCGCTCGCCAACGCCGTCCGCGAGGCCGCGCGGCCCCAGGAGCGCGCCCCGGGCGGCGACGGACCGCAGCCCGCCGGTCGCGACGGCCGGCCCATGGAGGTCGCCCGCCGCGGCCATCTGCGAGTGCTGCGCTCACCCGACTCCTGAGCCCCGGCCCCGCCCGACGGAAATCCGGCCCGGCCGGTCGGTGACGGAGCATTGACGCCGACTTGGCGCGGACACGACCATGCCTCCACTCCCGCGTGATCGGCTTTCGCATCGCGGAAACCCGATCGCGGAATCACCACCGGGAGCCGCCCACCCCGGGAGGCCGCGTGTACGTCCAACAGCTGGAGCCCATCGCCGACTCGCTCGCCCTGTCCGCCCTCGTCGCCGCACTGCCCCTGCTCACCGTGCTCGTCCTGCTCGGCGCGGTACGGATGCGCGCCCACCTCGCCGGTCTCATCGGCCTCGCCGCCGCCTTCGCGGTCGCCTGCCTCGGCTACGGCATGCCCTTCGGTCAGACGCTCTCCAGCGCCGCCCAGGGCGCCGTCTTCGGCCTCTTCCCGATCCTGTGGATCGTCGTCAACGCCCTGTGGGTCTACCGGATGACGGTCCGCACCCGGCACTTCGACGTCCTGCGCCGCTCCTTCTCCCGGCTCTCCGCCGACCCCCGCATCCAGGCCCTGGTCATCGCCTTCTGCTTCGGTGCGCTGCTGGAGGCGCTGGCCGGTTTCGGGGCGCCCGTCGCCATCAGCGCGGTGATGCTGGTCGCGCTCGGCTTCGACCCGGTCAAGGCCGCCGTCGTCGCCCTCGTCGCCAACACCGCACCGGTCGCCTTCGGCGCCATGGGCACCCCGGTCGTCACCCTCGCCCAGGTCACCGGGCTGCCGCTGGACGACGTCGCCTCCGTGGTGGGCCGTCAGACGCCGTTGCTGGCGCTGCTCGTACCGCTGCTGCTGGTCGTCCTGGTCGACGGGCGGCGCGGCCTGCGCGAGACCTGGGTGCCCGCGCTCGCCTGCGGGGCCGCCTTCGCCGCCGTGCAGTTCCTGGCCGCCAACTTCGTCTCGGCGCAACTCGCGGACATCGGGGCGGCGCTGGCCGGCGCCGCGGCCCTGGTGGCCGTGCCGAGCGCCCGCCGGCCGGCCGCCGAGCCGGTACGCGCCGCGGTCCTCACCGGGGTGCGCAGCCAAGACCCGGACCCGGCCGACGAGCGCCGCGAGGTGCTCCGCGCCTACGCCCCCTACGCGCTCATCGTCGTCATCTTCTCGCTCGCCCAGATCCCGCCGGTCAGGGACCTGCTGGCGAGGGCGACGAGGACCTTCGACTGGCCGTTCCTGGACGTCGCCGGCCCCGACGGCACCCCGGTGGGCGGCAACGTCCTCACCCTGCCGCTGATCGCCACCGGCGGCACACTGGTGCTGCTGGCCGGCGTCCTGACCGCCGCGCTGCTCGGCGTACCGGCGGGCGCGGCGGTACGCGAATGGGCCGCCACCGTCCACGAGTTGCGCCGCGCCCTGCTCACCGTGACCTCCGTGCTGGCCCTCGCCTACGTCATGAACCTCTCCGGACAGGCGGCCACCATCGGCCATTTCGTCGCCGCGGCCGGCGCCGGGCTCGCCTTCCTCTCGCCCGTCCTGGGCTGGTTCGGCGTGGCCGTCTCCGGCTCCGACACCTCCGCCAACGCCCTCTTCGGCGCCCTCCAGGTCACCGCCGCCCAGCAGTCGGGACTGGCGCCCCAACTCCTCGCCGCCGCCAACAGCTCCGGCGGGGTGCTCGGCAAGATGATCTCGCCGCAGAACCTGACGATCGCGTGCGCGGCCGTCGGACTCGCGGGACGCGAGGGCGACCTGCTGCGCAGGGTCCTGCCCTGGAGCCTGGGGCTGCTGCTGGTGATGTGCCTGATCGTGGTCGGGCAGAGCACCGCCGTACTGGGCTGGATGTTGCCGTAGGGCCCGCCGGACCGGCCGCGGCGCACACCCCGGCCGGTTCGCGGCCCCCGCACAGGTCGGGCGGGTAGGTTGGGCTCCGTAGCGACTCAGCGACTCCAGGAGGGCTGGCTGTGACCGATCTGTCGCAGATCGTCAAGGCGTACGACGTGCGCGGTGTGGTCCCCGACCAGTGGGACGAGACCCTCGCCGAACTGTTCGGCGCGGCCTTCGTCCAGGTCACCGACGCGGACGCGATCGTGACCGGGCACGACATGCGGCCCTCCTCGCCCGGTCTCGCCCGGGCCTTCGCCCGCGGCGCGGCGGCCCGCGGCGCGGACGTCACCGAGATCGGCCTCTGCTCGACCGACCAGCTCTACTACGCCAGCGGCGCGCTGGGCCTGCCCGGCGCCATGTTCACCGCGTCGCACAACCCGGCGCAGTACAACGGCATCAAGATGTGCCGGGCGGGCGCCGCCCCGGTCGGCCAGGACACCGGCCTGTCCGAGATCCGCGCCCTCGTCGAGGGCTGGTCGCAAAGCGGCGCCCCGGAGCCGGTCGCCGCCACCGGTGCCGTCACCCAGCGCGACGTCCTCGCCGACTACGCGGCCCATCTGCGCGAGCTGGTGGACCTGACCGGCATCCGCCCGCTGAAGGTCGTCGTGGATGCGGGCAACGGCATGGGCGGCCACACCGTCCCCACCGTCTTCGAGGGCCTGCCGCTCCAACTCGACGCGATGTTCTTCGAGTTGGACGGATCGTTCCCCAACCACGAGGCCAACCCGCTGGACCCGAAGAACATCGTCGACCTCCAGGCCCGGGTTCGCGAGACCGGCGCCGACCTCGGCCTCGCCTTCGACGGCGACGCCGACCGCTGCTTCGTCGTCGACGAGAACGGCGACCCGGCCTCCCCGTCCGCGATCACGGCCCTGGTGGCCGCCCGCGAACTCGCCAAGCACCCCGGCGGCACGGTCATCCACAACTGCATCACGTCCTGGTCGGTCCCCGAGGTCGTCAAGGAGAACGGCGGCAAGGCGGTCCGCACCCGGGTCGGCCACTCCTTCATCAAGCAGGAGATGGCCCGGACCGGCGCCATCTTCGGCGGCGAGCACTCCGCGCACTACTACTTCCGCGACTTCTGGAACGCCGACACCGGCATGCTCGCCGCGCTGCACGTCCTCGCGGCCCTCGGCGGCCAGTCCGGCCCGCTCTCGCAGCTCGTCGCCCAGTACGACCGCTACGCGGCCTCCGGCGAGCTCAACAACACCGTCGACGACCAGGCCGGCCGCCTCGCCGCCGTCAAGGCCGCCTACGAGAACCGCACGGGCGTCACCATCGACGAACTGGACGGCCTGACCGTCACCGCCGCCGACTGGTGGTTCAACGTCCGGCCCTCCAACACCGAGCCCCTGCTCCGCCTGAACGTCGAGGCCCGCGACGCGGCCACCGTCGACCGGGTCCGCGACGAGGTCCTCGCCGTCATCCGCGCCTAGCCGGCCAGGGACCCTTCGGATCACCCGGACCCGGACGATCCGAAGGACCCCTGCCCCGGTGGCGACCCGCCGCCGCCCCCGCCCACCTCCGCACTTCGTCTCCGAGCAGGACCCGGCCCCCCGTGCGGCGGTACGCTGGCGGGGCCGCAACCACCCCGAAGGAGCAGCCTCCATGCCGGTCGAAGCCAGCCTGATCGAGATCCTCGCCTGCCCGGCGTGCCGTGCCCCGCTCGAGGACCGCACCGAGGCCGACCCCGCCCGGCTGACCTGCACCTCCGCCGACTGCGGCCTCGCCTACCCCGTCCGGGACGGCATCCCCGTGCTCCTCGTCGACGAGGCCCTTCCCCACGACCCCGAAGGCGCGGGAGACACCACCCCCGCCTGACCGGGCAGCGCCGGGCCCGCCCCGGCGCCGCCCGGTGACACCCCGCCCGCACCGGCGATCGGAGGCCGCGCGCACCATGCTCGACGAGTCACTCCTCGACACTCCCGAGGCGCTGGCCGGCGCCGACCGCTACGGACTGCTGCGCGGCGTGGCCGAATCCGGCGCCCGGGTCCGTACCGCCGTCCGCAGCGCCACCGAAGCCGGCATCCCCGACCTCACGCCCGACGGACGGCCGCGCGCCGTCCTCGTGGCCGGGCCCGGCCCGGCCGCCTCCATGGTCGCCGAACTCCTCAGCGCCCTCGGCGGCGGCAGCGCCCCGGTCACCCTGATCCGGCCCACCGGCGTCGCACCGGTCCCCGGCGCCCTGCGCTGGACGCTGCCGGGCTGGACGGGCCCCCTGGACCTGCTGCTGCTCGCCGGACCCGACGGCTCCGACCCCGGCCTCGCCGAGCTGGTCGAGCAGGCGTACCGCCGCGGCTGTGCCGTCGTCGCCGTCACCCCGGCCGACGGACCGCTCGCCGAGGCCGTCACCCAGGCCCGCGGCCTGACCGTCCCGCTGGCCACCACCCCCTACGACGCCGAGTTCGACGTCGAGGGCGCGCCCCCGGCCGCCCCCGGCACCCTCTGGTCGCTGCTGATCCCGCTGCTCGCGCTGGCCGACCGGATCGGTCTGCTCAGCGCTCCGCCCGAGGCGCTCGACCGCCTCGCCGACCACCTCGACCAGCTCGCCGAACGCTGCGGTCCGGCCACCGCCACGTACACCAACCCGGCCAAGACCCTGGCCGCGGACCTCGCCGAGGCGCTGCCGCTGATCTGGACCGAAGGCACCGTCGCCGGGGCCGTCGGCCGGCACTTCGCGACCGTGCTCGCCGGGCTCGCGGGCCTCCCCGCGCTCGCCGCCGAGCTGCCCGAGGCGCTCACCACCCACCGTCCGCTGCTGGCCGGCTCGCTGGCCGCCGGCGCCGACCCGGACGACTTCTTCCGCGACCGCGTCGAGCAGCCCGCCGCCCTGCACGCCCGGATCCTGCTGCTGCGCGACCGGCGGGAGGCGGGCCCGCACTCCGCCACCCGTGCCGCCGGCGCGCTCGCCGAGGAATGCGACACCGCCCTCAGCGAGCTCCAGCCGGAGAGCGGCAGCGAACTGGAAGCCGCCACGGAACTGCTCGCCATCACAGATTTCGCCGCCGTTTACCTCGCGCTCGCCGACACCGAGTGATCATTGGCCCGACCCGTCAGCCGGCGGCAGTGCCGACATCAGGAAGCAGCAGCCCCATGGACCGCCTCGCCAATACCGTGCGCCCCTATGCCTGGGGTTCCACCACCGCCATACCGGAGCTCCTCGGCGTGGCTCCCACCGGCGCCCCCCAGGCCGAGATGTGGCTGGGCGCCCACCCCGGCGCCCCCTCCCGGGCGGACCGCGGCGCGGGCCCGGTCTCCCTGGCCCAGTTGATCGACGCCGCCCCCGAGGCCGAACTGGGCGACGCCGCCGTCCGCTCCTTCGGCCCCCGGCTGCCGTTCCTGCTCAAGCTGCTCGCGGCCGGCTCGCCGCTCTCCCTCCAGGTCCACCCCGACCTGGCCCAGGCGAAGGAGGGTTTCGCCGACGAAGAGCGACGCGGCGTCCCCAGGGACGCCGGACACCGCAACTACAAGGACGCCAACCACAAGCCCGAGCTGATCTGCGCGCTCACCCCCTTCGACGGCCTGTGCGGCTTCCGGCACCCGGCCCAGGCCGCCGACCTCCTGGAGGGGCTGGCCGTCGACGACCTCAAGCCGTACGTCGACATCCTGCGCGCCGGCCCCGAGGAGGCGGCGCTCCGCGAGGTGCTGACCGCCGTCCTGAGCGCCGAACGCGAAGCGATGGCCGCCACCGTCGAGCGCGCCGCCGCCGCTGCCGGAGCGCTCGGCGACCGGGGCGGCCCGCACGCCGCCGACTACGCCGCCTACGCCGACCTCGCCCACCACTACCCGGGCGACCCCGGCGTCATCGCCGCCATGCTCCTCCACCACGTCCGACTCCAGCCCGGCGAGGCACTGTTCCTCGGAGCCGGCCTCCCGCACGCCTACCTCAGCGGCCTCGGCGTCGAGCTGATGGCCAACTCCGACAACGTCCTGCGCTGCGGCCTCACGCCCAAGCACGTCGACGTCCCCGAGCTGCTGCGGATCGTCCGCTTCGAGCCCGGCGACCCGGCCGTGCTGCGCCCCGAGGCGATCGACGGCGAGGAGGTCTACGACACCCCCATCGACGAATTCCGGCTCTCCCGCTTCGTCCTCGCCCCCGGGGCCGCGCCCCGGCCCCTGGACTCCGGCACTCCGCAGATCCTGCTGTGCACGGCGGGCACGGTCCGGCTGGCGGACGGCTCCGAGGAGCTCACCCTCACGCCCGGCGGATCCGTCTTCGTCCCGGCCGGCGAGCGCATCGCCCTCTCCGGGGAGGGCACCCTCTTCCGCGCCACGGTCATCGCGTAGCGGTGCCGCCCGGACGTCCGCAGGACGGCCTCGTGGCATCGCTCCCTCGGCGGGCTGCAACAATGACCGCCGCAGGTATTAAAGGGGCGGTAAAGCGGGAGAGCTCCGTCGACGGAAGGGACTAGCGGCACACATGAGCGCATCAGGCGGGACAAAGGCGATCGTCGCGGCGCTGGGCGCCAACCTGGCGATCGCCGCAGCGAAGTTCGTGGCCTTCGCCTTCAGCGGCTCGTCCTCGATGCTGGCCGAAGGCGTGCACTCCGTCGCGGACTCCGGCAACCAGGGCCTGCTGCTGCTCGGCGGCAAGAAGGCCAAGCGCGCGGCGACCGAGGAGCACCCCTTCGGCTACGGCCGCGAGCGGTACATCTACGGCTTCCTGGTCTCCATCGTCCTGTTCACCATCGGTGGCGTCTTCGCGCTCTACGAGGGCTACGAAAAGGTCCACGAGCCGCACGCGCTGGACAACTGGTTCTGGCCGGTCGGCGTCCTGGTCTTCGCGATCATCGCCGAGGGCTTCTCCTTCCGCACGGCCATCAAGGAGTCCAACGAGCTGCGCGGCAAGCAGACCTGGGGCCAGTTCATCCGCCGCGCCAAGGCCCCCGAGCTGCCGGTCGTCCTGCTGGAGGACTTCGGCGCGCTGATCGGTCTGGTCCTCGCCCTGGCGGGCGTCGGCCTCACCCTCGCGACCGGCAACGGCATCTGGGACGGCATCGGCACCATGTGCATCGGCGCACTGCTGGTGGTGATCGCCCTGGTCCTGGCCGCCGAGACGAAGTCGCTGCTGCTGGGCGAGGCCGCGGGCCCCGAGCAGGTCGCCAAGATCCGTGCGGCGATCGTCGACGGCGACGTCGTCACCCGCGTCATCCACATGCGCACCCTGCACCTCGGCCCCGAGGAGCTGCTGGTCGCCGCCAAGATCGCGGTCGAGCACGACGACACCGCCGCCCAGGTCGCGAAGGCCATCGACGCCGCCGAGACCCGCATCCGCGCGGCGGTGCCGATCGCCCGGGTCATCTACCTGGAGCCGGACATCTTCAGCGAGGACGCAGCGGGTGCGGGTGCCGACCCGGAGTCGACACCGGGCGGTCGCTGAGCCGTCCCGCGAGCTCGGGCCCCCGCACTCACCGAGTGCGGGGGCCCTGCCCGTTCCTGACGGGCCGCGGCAATCGGGCCCGTTCCTGAGGGCCGGGGGTTACTGGATCTCGCCGAGCACGCGCAGCACCGCCGCCTCGTCCGTGGCCGTCTGGAGCCGGGCCCGGAAGTCCGTGTCCATCAGCTTGCGCGACAGCAGCGCCAGAATCCGCAGATGCTCGTCGCCGGCCGCCGCCTGAGGCACCGCGATCAGGAACACCAGCTTGGCCGGGGTCCCGTCCGGCGAGCCCCAGTCGATGCCCTCCGCGGACCGCGCGAAGGCCACGACCGGCGCGGTCACGGCGTCCGTCTTGGCGTGCGGAACGGCGATCTCCTCGCCGAGCCCGGTGGTGCCCTGCTCCTCCCGCGCCAGCGCGACCCTTACCAGCTCGGCCACGTCCGTCACCCTGCCGCCGGCGGCCGCCAGCTCGGCCATCTCGCGGATGGCCGCCTCCTTGCCGGCCGCGGCGAGCCCGGTCCGGACGGTCCGCGCGGTGAGGTGGCCGGACAGCACCTCGGGGACACCGTCGGCCTCAGGGGCCTCAGGGGCCGCAGGGGATCCGGCCGAAGCGTCGGCCTCCGACCCGGCGCCTGCCTCCGACCTGGTGCCTGCCTCCGCCCTGCGGTCGGCCTCGGCACGGGACTCGGGCTCGGATTCGGGCTCGGACTCGGCGCCGGCCCCGGTGGTGGCCGCCGGGGCCGTACCGACGGCCGCCCCGACCCCCACCAGAGCGGGCTCCGCCGCCCGCACCGCGAGGGCCGCCGCGGCCCGCACCTTGCGCCGCTCCGACACGTCCACCAGCGTCACCGTCGCCAGCGCCGTGACCACCGCGCCCGCCGCGACGGCCACGAAGAACAGCGGCACGCCGCCGACCGCCCCCAGCACCGCGACGATCGGCCCACCGTGCGGCACCGCGTCCGACACCCCCGCCATCCCCGCGATCGCACCGGCCACCGCGCCGCCGAGCATGTTGGCCGGAATCACCTGCGCGGGCCGCGCCGCCGCGAACGGGATCGCTCCCTCGGAGATCCCGAACAGCCCCATGAACAGCGAGGCCATCCCGGTCTCCCGCTCCTGATCCGTATAGAGCCGCCGACGGATCAGCGTCGCCAGCCCCTGCCCCAGCGGCATGACCGGAATCGCGGCGGCGCACATGCCCATCACGGTCTGGTTGCCGGAAGCGATCAGCCCCGAACCGAAGAGGAACGCCGTCTTGTTGACCGGACCGCCCATGTCGAACGCGATCATCAGCCCCAGAAGCGCGCCCAGCACGATCGCACTGGTCCCGGTCATCTGGCCGAGCCAGTCCGTGAGATGTGTGAACACCCAGGAAATCGGCCTGCCGAGCACGTAGATGAAGAACAGCCCGAGCGCCGACGCGGCCACGATCGGAATCACGATGATCGGCATGATCGGCTGGACGAACCGGGGAACCTTGACCTTCTTGATCCACACGACCAGATAGCCGGCGAGGAACCCGGTGGCGATCCCGCCGATGAACCCGGCCCCCGCGTCCTTCATGCCGTACAGCTCGCCGTGGGTGGCGATCCAGCCGCCGATCATGCCCGGTACCAGCGCGGGCCGGTCACCGATCGCGTACGCGATGTAGCCGGACAGGATCGGCACCATCAGCGTGAACCCGATGGTCCCGATGTTGTTGAGGTCCGCCCAGAACGACCCCGGCGGGATCTTCAGCCCCTCCGGCGTCGGATGGCCGCCCAGCGCCAGGGATATCGCGATGAGCAGGCCGCCGACCACCACGAACGGGATCATGTAGCTGACGCCGTTCATCAGCGCCTTGTACCCGATGCTGCGCTCCTTGCCGCCCGCTGCGCGCTCCGGAGCCGCGCCGCCCCCCGCGTGCACCGGCGCGCGCCGCGCCCGTTCGATCAGCTCCTCGGGATGACGGATGCCCTCCGCGACCCCGACGGCCAGCACCCGCTTGCCGGCGAACCGCTCGCGGTCCACGTCCTTGTCTGCGGCGATGATGACCGCATCCGCCTCCCTGACATCGTTGTCAGACAGTACATTCTCAGCCCCGATGGAGCCCTGGGTCTCCACCTTGATCTCATGCCCGAGGGACTGCGCGGCCTGCGTCAGCTTCTCCGCGGCCATGTACGTGTGGGCGATACCGGTCGGGCAGGCGGTCACGGCGAGCAGCTTCAGCCGCTGCCCGTCCCTCCCCGCAGCCTCGGCGGGATCGGCTGGACTCGTCGTCACGTGGTTCTCCTTACGAACGTGCGCGCGGCCGTGCAGATGTTCCGCGCTCCGGGCATCCTGCATCACCGGCAACCATCGGCACACCCCCCGGACCAGGCCCTGGGGCGCCACCCGCCCGGCGCCACCGTTCGGGATCCGGCGCAGTACCCACCGCTGTGGCCGGGACCGCACGGAATCGGCCCGACCGGGCTGGGGTTCACTGGGCCGATCGGTGTAGATTCGTGCCCAGTGCCAGACGTCGCTGCTGATGGCGGTCGGGCGGACCGCCCAGCGGACCGGCCGAGGGAGAGAGGGCCTCCGACGGACTGCGCTGCGGCCAGGGGAGAGGTGTGTCCGCTTCCGCGAACGCCCCGGCTCCCAGTCACGCTGGGGGACCCCAGCCCGCGCCGCAGACTGCCCAAGCCCCGAAATACACGCGACGCTCGAGGAGCAGCCCGCATGACGACAGCAGCCACCGGCCAGGACTTCAAGGTCGCCGACCTGTCCCTCGCCGCCTTCGGCCGCAAGGAGATCACCCTCGCCGAGCACGAGATGCCCGGCCTGATGGCGATCCGCAAGGAGTACGCCGCCACGCAGCCGCTGGCCGGCGCCCGGGTGACCGGTTCGCTGCACATGACCGTGCAGACCGCCGTCCTGATCGAGACCCTGGTCGCGCTCGGCGCCGAGGTCCGCTGGGCTTCCTGCAACATCTTCTCCACCCAGGACCACGCCGCCGCGGCCATCGCCGTCGGCCCGAACGGCACCCCCGAGGCCCCGCAGGGCATCCCGGTCTTCGCCTGGAAGGGCGAGACCCTCGACGAGTACTGGTGGTGCACCGAGAAGGCCCTGACCTGGCCGAACTCGCCCACCGGCGGCCCGAACATGATCCTCGACGACGGTGGCGACGCCACCCTCCTCGTCCACAAGGGCGTCGAGTACGAAAAGGCCGGCAAGGTCCCCGCGATCGAGACCGCGGAGAGCGAGGAGCACCACTCCATCCTGGAGCTGCTCCACCGCACCCTCGCCGAGACGCCGCAGAAGTGGACGAACCTCGCCTCCGAGATCCGCGGCGTCACCGAGGAGACCACCACCGGCGTCCACCGCCTGTACGAGATGCACCGTGACGGTGACCTCCTCTTCCCGGCGATCAACGTCAACGACGCCGTGACGAAGTCGAAGTTCGACAACAAGTACGGCTGCCGCCACTCCCTGATCGACGGCATCAACCGCGCCACCGACGTCCTCATCGGCGGCAAGACCGCCGTGGTCTGCGGCTACGGCGACGTCGGCAAGGGCTGCGCGGAGTCGCTGCGCGGCCAGGGCGCCCGGGTGATCGTCACCGAGATCGACCCGATCTGCGCGCTGCAGGCGGCGATGGACGGCTACCAGGTCACCACCCTCGAAGAGGTCGTCGAGACCGCCGACATCTTCGTCACCACCACCGGCAACAAGGACATCATCCTGGCCTCGCACATGGCCCGGATGAAGCACCAGGCCATCGTCGGCAACATCGGTCACTTCGACAACGAGATCGACATGGCCGGCTTCGCCAAGATCGAGGGCATCGTCAAGGACGAGGTCAAGCCCCAGGTCCACACCTGGACGCACCCGGACGGCAAGGTCCTGATCGTGCTGTCCGAGGGCCGTCTGCTGAACCTCGGCAACGCCACCGGCCACCCGTCCTTCGTGATGTCCAACTCGTTCGCGGACCAGACCCTGGCCCAGATCGAGCTGTTCACCAAGCCGGAGGAGTACCCGACCGACGTCTACGTGCTCCCCAAGCACCTCGACGAGAAGGTCGCCCGCCTCCACCTCGACGCCCTCGGCGTCAAGCTCACCGAGCTGCGCCCGGAGCAGGCCGCCTACATCGGCGTCCAGGTCGAGGGCCCGTACAAGCCCGACCACTACCGCTACTGAGCCGGCTCCCGATCCCAGTGTTCCGCTCCCGGCGATCCGACGCCCGGCGATCCGACCCCTGACGATCGGAGCCCGGCCCCCACCAGCGGCCGGTGACAGCACGACCAGGCCCTCGCCACTCTTGGCGGGGGCCTGGCCCATAAGGGCCCCACAGGCCCCGACCCCGCCCCCACCGGCCCGTCCGAAGGACTGCACGCCCCATGCCCCGCGGCCACTACTCCCTCCACGACCCGCACGATCACACCCCCCTCGGTGAAGAGCACTTCCACTGCGCCACCGGCCCCTCCGGCTGGCGCTACGTCTCGCAGATCGTCACCCCCGACGGCGAGCACTCCGGCTCCGTCGACCTCACCCTCGACGAACTCGGCCGCCCCCTGCGCCTGGAACTCCACGCCTCCGCCTGGCAGGTCCGCGGCGCCGCCCTCGAGGGCGTGACCTGGGTCCGCACCGACCCCACCGGCGAACACGCCACCGAAGGCAACGTCCCTGCCCACGCCTTCACCGGAGCGTCCCCCGCCTTCCTCATCGCCACCGCCCGGCTGCTGCGCCCCGCCCTCGGCGCCGGCGCCGTCCGCACCCGTCTGGTGGCGCTCACACCCCCCGTCCTCGCCCCCCGCACCCTCGACCAGTCCTGGGCCCTGCGCTCGAGCACACCACACGCCACTGACAACGCCCCGCTGATCGCCGACGAGTACCAGGTCAACGACCTGGAAACCGGCGAACAGCACACCGTCCACATCGCCGGTGACGTCGTCCTCTCCGCCCCCGGCATCGAACTCGAATCCCTCGAATCCCCGCCGTCGACGTTCCCGTAGCGCCACCCACGGGCCCACCGCCGCCCCGACCCGGCGCCCGCCCCTCACGCCGGCGGCGCAAAGCCCGTCCGTGACGGCCGCCCGGTCGCCCCGCTCGTGCCGTCCGGCCGTCCCGCCGCCGGTCCCGCGGGCCCGGACGCAGCGCTCCCGGCCCCGGACACCCCGGCCCCGGGCGCCGCCCACCGCCCGGAGTCGGCCGAGGCAGCCGTCCCAGGAGCCACCGCCGGCGCATCTGCCGCCCGGGCCGCCGGGGCGCCCGCAGCCGGCGCGTCCCACGACGCACCGAACGCCCGCCGCGCCTCCCGAGCCTGCCGCTCACCCACCACGGCGGCCAGATAGGCCGCCGGATGCACCTCCGCAGGCATCCCCACGCCCGTGAACCCCCGCAGATCCTCCGCGAGGCGCCCCGCCATCGCCCCGCCGGCCTGCGGATCCAGCTGTGCCATCCGCCCCAGGTACTGACGCACGGTCAGCCACCACCTGTCCGGCACCCGCGACAGGTCCAGGGCCCCGGTCTCCGCAGCCAGCCATGGCGGAGGCGCCGGCAGCTCCGCCCACATCTCCTCCGCCGGAACCCGCTCCCGCACCACCAGCGTCCCGGCGAACACGTCGCCCACCCGCCGCCCCCGCGCCGAGACCAGCGACGCGATGGACGCCACGACCCCCATCGTCAGCACGATCTCAAGGGCCCCCATGGCTCCCCGCACCAGCGCGTGCCGGAACCGGATCGGTCCCCCGTCCTCCCGCACCACCCGCAGCCCGCAGATCAGCTTCCCCAGCGACCGCCCGTGGCTCAGCGTCTCGACCACGATCGGGATCCCGACCTGGACCAGCACGAACGCCGCCACCGAGGCCGCTGCCAGCGCCGCGCTGTCCAGCGACGACATCGAACCCAGCAGCACCAGCGACACCACGATGTACGTCCCCCAGGCCACGGCCAGGTCCACCAGTACCGCCAGCCCCCGGCTCGGCAACCTCGCCGGCCGCAGCCCCAGCACCACCGCTTCACCCGTCACGAGCTCACTCACCGTGCCCCACTCCCTCTCAACTCCCGCCCGCCCCGCGCCGGCCGCGGCCCAGTCTGCCAAGCTGGCTGGCACCCACCCACGGCGCTGCGAGGAGTGACACCGGTATGGACCTCGACGTCTTCGTCACCGCCCATCGCGCCGAATGGGACCGCCTCGAATCGCTGTTGCGCCGCGGACGCCGCCTCACCGGCACCGAGGCCGACGAACTCATAGCCCTCTACCAGCGCACCACCACCCACCTCTCCCTTGTCCTCTCCAGCGCCCCCGACCCCGCACTCACCGGCCGTCTCACCTCCCTGGTGGCGCGCGCCCGCAGCGCGGTGACCGGCGCCCGCAAGGCTTCCTGGCGCGACGCCGCCCGCTTCTTCACCACGACCTTCCCCGCGGCGGTCTACCGCCTCCGCCACTGGTGGATCCCCACCGCGGTGCTCTCCACCGCCGTCGCCGCCCTCCTCGGCTGGTGGATCGCCGCCCATCCCGAGGTCCAGGCGGCCATCGGCGCCCCCGAGGACCTCCGTGCCATGACGCGCCCCGGCGGCGAGTACGAGACCTACTACTCCAGCCACCCCGCCGCCGCCTTCGCCGCCCAGGTATGGACGAACAACGCCCAGGCCGTCGCCCTCTGCCTGGTCCTGGGTGCCTTCGCGGGCATCCCCGTCCTGTGGGTCCTCCTCCAGAACATGCTCAACCTGGGCGCCGGCATCGGATTGATGTCCTCGGCGGGCCGCCTCGACACCTTCCTCGGACTGATCCTCCCGCACGGCCTGCTCGAACTGACCGCCGTCTTCGTCGCCGCGGGCATCGGCCTGCGCCTGGGCTGGACCCTCGTCGACCCGGGCCCGCGCACCCGCCGCACCGCCCTGGCGGAAGAGGGCCGCTCCGCCCTGGGCGTCGCCGTCGGCCTCGCCGCCGTCCTCTTCGTGTCCGGCGCCCTCGAAGGCTTCGTCACCCCGTCCGGCCTGCCCACCTGGGCCCGCATCACCATCGGCGTCGTCGCCGAGCTGGCCTTCCTGGCCTACGTCTACGTCCTGGGCGGCCGAGCCGCCCGCACCGGCGAGACCGGCGACGTGGCTGCCACAGACCGGGAAGCCCTCCTCCCGACCGCCGCCTGATGTGCATCCAGGCCCGCTGACCTGCTAATCTCCTGTCCGTCCCAGAAACTCCGTTGACACGGGGGGCCTGGGGAGGTAGATTTTAACGGTTGCCACGAACTAGACAGGTTCGACCGCGACAGTTAGTCTCTTCTTCGCTTCGGCCGGATCGCTAATTCGGCGAGGCGCATCGATCATTTACCGGAAGCTCCGGTCGATTAATTCGACCAATAATCTTCTGATAAAGTCGATAAAAGCCGAGAGGCAAATCCCTCCGATGGGAAAGCGAAATCACGTCCGAGCCGGAAACGGCGAAGATGGGATCTGCTAAAGTCGGAAAGGCCGGAAAGCGAAAGCCGGAAGGTCGACCCCGCTCCAACGGGGGACCGAAGACGGAAACGGATCTGGTAAGGTTGGAAACGCGAAGAAGCCGAAAGGCGGAAACGCACCGGCGAAAATCGGGCCCGCAAGGATCTGATAGAGTC
>NZ_JBICVM010000018.1:0-136536 GCF_043199095.1 Streptomyces sp. NPDC048650
GTGTCGGCGAGCTCCTTGAGCTCGTCGTCCGGGCCCCCCAGCTCGATCCGCCGGTGCAGGTCCGAGCCGGCCACCCGCTGGGCGGTACGCGTGATGCGGCCCAGCGGCGACAGCACCCGCCCGGCCATGGCATAGCCGAAGGCGAAGGCGACCACCGTCAGCCCGAGGAGTGCCAGCAGGGAGCGGTTGAGGAGGGTGTTGAGCGCGATGGTGCGCTGGTGGTCCAGGCACTGGTTGACGGCGTCCTGGAGCAACGGCCCGTAGGTGTTGGTGGGCAGGTCGCAGATGTCACTGGTGGACTGGAACTTGCCGCCGAGGATCTTCAGCGGCAGCGCACTGCCGTCGTGCAGCGCGTCCGCGGCCAGCATGTAGATGATCGTCAGCAGCACGATGCCGGCCATCAGGAACATGCCGCCGTAGAGCAGCGTCAGCCGTATCCGGATCGTGGGGCGCAGCCAGGGGAAGGGCCGGACGTTGACCGGCTGCGGATCCCAGGTGGGCTTGGGCGGGGTGGTGGGCGGCGGCGTGTGCGGCTTGGAGAACGAGGGCAGGGAAGGCATCGCCGGTCAGATCCGGTATCCCGAGCCGGGGACCGTGACGATCACGGCGGGCTCGCCGAGCTTGCGGCGCAAGGTCATGACCGTGACCCGGACGACGTTCGTGAACGGGTCGGTGTTCTCGTCCCAGGCCTTCTCCAGGAGCTGCTCGGCCGAGACGACCGTGCCCTCGCTGCGCATCAGCACCTCCAGCACCGCGAATTCCTTGGGCGCGAGCTGGACCTCGTTGCCGTCCCGGAAGACCTCACGGCGGTTGGGGTCGAGCTTGATCCCGGCCCGCTCCAGCACGGGCGGCAGAGCGACCGTCGTACGACGTCCCAGGGCGCGCACCCGGGCGGTCAGCTCGGTGAACGCGAACGGCTTGGGAAGGTAGTCGTCCGCACCGATCTCCAGGCCCTCCACCCGGTCGCTGACGTCACCGGAGGCGGTGAGCATCAGGACCCGGGTGGCCATGCCCAGCTCGACGATCTTGCGGCAGACATCGTCGCCGTGCACGAGCGGCAGGTCGCGGTCGAGGACGACGACGTCGTAGTCGTTGACCGCGATCCGCTCCAGGGCGGCGGCACCGTCGTAGACGACGTCGACAGCCATGGCCTCCCGGCGTAGTCCGGTGGCCACCGCATCGGCGAGCAGCTGCTCGTCCTCGACGACGAGAACACGCACGTCGCTAGTCCTTCCTCAGGGCCCTTTCGGGCAGGGCACATCAATGTCTCAGAGCCCTTCCATCCTGCCCCGAAGAGCCATAAACCGGCGGTAAGAGGGGTGGGGGCGGGTGGAGGGCGGCTTCCGGGGGGGGGCCGGCAACCGGATCCCCGCGGGTTCGCGCGGGGATCCCCGCGCGCGTTGAGGTTTCCGTGAGGTTCGGGGTGGGGAGGACGACTGCACACCCGCGATCACGCCCTGTTGGCGTCTCACGACGGCTGATCCACCGCAGGGACCACGCCGTGATCGACCCACCCGTCGGCACACCCCCGTGCCACCGACCCACGACGAGGGGGCGCACCATGGACGCGTTCACCGCAGGCATTCTGCAGCGCATAAAGAGCACCGAAGCCGATCTGGACCGGGCCCGCGCGTCGGGCGACGACTTCCTCGCCGAGGTCGAACAGGCAGAACTCGAGGACCTTCAGCGCCTGGCCACCGAGCACGGCGTGGAGGTCCGCGCGGTCAGCACCGCCTGACCTCCCGGCCCCTCCCGGCCACCCACGACGGGAGCGCCCCGACACCGCACGACCGGGTGCCGGGGCGCTTTCGTGTGCCCGTGGCGCCTCCGGCAGGGCTCAGTCGTGCCAGGCACCGAGCTCGTCCAGGAGGGGCTGCAGCTCCGCGAAGACCTCCGGCGAGGCGGCCACGGTCAGCTCGCCGGAGGCGGCCCGGCCGGGACGTCCCCCGGTGAGCGCACCGGCCTCCTGGGCGATCAGCACACCGGCCGCCAGGTCCCAGGGGTTGAGTCCGCGCTCGTAGTAGGCGTCCAGCCGGCCGCAGGCCACATCGCACAGGTCGATGGCGGCCGAGCCGGCCCGCCGGATGTCGCGGACCCGCGGCAGCAGGGTGCGGACGACCTCGGCCTGGCCGGCCCGGCGGTCGGTGAGGTAGCCGAAGCCGGTGGCGACCAGCGCCTGGGAGAGCGGCGGCGCGGGCCGGTGGCGGATGCGCCGGCCGTTGTTGAACGCGCCACGGCCCCGGACCGCGTGGTACGTCTCGCCGCGCATCGGGGCGGCGACGACGCCGGCGACGGTCTCGCCGTCCTTCTCGGCGGCGATGGACACCGCCCAGGAGGGAAGATCGTAGAGGTAGTTGACGGTGCCGTCGACGGGGTCGATGACCCAGCGGACGCCGCTGCTGCCCTCGACGCTGGCGCCCTCCTCCCCCAGGAAGCCGTCGTCGGGCCGGCGCTCGGCGAGGAAGCCGGTGATCAGCTTCTCGGAGGCGATGTCCATCTCGGTGACGACATCGATGGGGCTGGACTTGGTGGCGGCCACGCCCAGGTCGGCGGGCCGGCCGTCGCGCAGCAGGTCGCCCGCGCGACGGGCGGCCTCCAGCGCCAGTTCGATGAGTTCGTCGTGAAGGGCGTCGGTCTGCGTCGGGTCGGGCACGTTGCTCCTTGCTCGGGCGAGCGGTGGTCGGCGGGCGTACGGACGTAGGGACGTACGGGCTTGCGCGGGCGCTCGGGGCGGGCTGCGGGGACTACGCCTGGGCCTCGGCGACCGGGCCGTGCCAGTCCGCTCCGGCGGCGGCCGGACGCGGCGCCCGCGCGGGGCAGCAACCGACCGGGCACAGGTCGTGGGAGGCGCCGAGGGCGCCCAGGGCGCAGCGCTCCGGGGAGCGGCCCCGCTCGGTGGCCGCGCGCTCCAGGAGGAGGTCGCGGACGGCCGCGGCGAACCGCGGGTCGGCGCCGACGGTGGCGGACCGGGCGACCGGCAGCCCCAGCTCGGCGGCCTTGGCGGTGGCCTCGGTGTCCAGGTCGTACTTGACCTCCATGTGGTCCGAGACGAACCCGATGGGGGCCATGACGACGGCGGAGGCGCCCGCGGCGTGCACCTCTTCCAGGTGGTCGCAGATGTCCGGCTCCAGCCAGGGGATGTGCGGGGCGCCGCTGCGGGACTGGTAGACGAGCTGCCACGGGTGGCGCACCCCGGTCTCCGCGTGCACGGCGGCGGCGATCTCGCGTGCGACGTCCAGGTGCTGGGCGACGTACGCGCCGCCCTCGCCGTCCGGGGTGTGCTCGGCGGGCGTGCCGGAGGTGTCGGCGGCGGCCGTGGGGATCGAATGCGTGGTGAAGGCGAGATGCGCCCCCTCACGGACGTCCTGCGGCAGTTCGGCCAGCGAGGCCAGCACGCCGTCGACCATCGGACGGACGAAACCAGGGTGGTTGAAGTAGTGCCGGAGCTTGTCGACCTGCGGCACGGGCAGCCCCTCGGTCTCGAGGGCGGCGAGCGCGTCGGCGAGGTTCTCGCGGTACTGCCGGCAGCCGGAGTACGAGGCGTATGCGCTGGTCGCCAGGACGGCGATGCGGCGGTGGCCGTCCCGGACCATCGTGCGCAGCGTGTCGGTCAGATACGGCGCCCAGTTGCGGTTGCCCCAGTGGACCGGCAGGTCCAGGCCGTGCTCGGCGAAGTCCTTGCGCAGCGCGTCCAAGAGCTCGCGGTTCTGCGCGTTGATGGGGCTCACGCCGTCGAACAGGAAGTAGTGCCGGCCGACCTCTTTGAGGCGCTCACGGGGGATACCCCGACCGCGGGTGACGTTCTCCAGGAACGGGACGACGTCATCGGGGCCTTCGGGACCTCCGAAGGACAGCAGCAGGAGGGCGTCATAGGGGCGGGGGTCGCACTGTTCGGGCATGTCACCGATCCTGCCACCCTTCCCCCGGTGCGGCGGGGAGACCCCCTGAGCGCCCGGCGGGCCGGGGGGTCGCGGAATCCTGGAGGCGCCGGCGCGACACCGCCCGTAAGCTGTATCGGTCCCAGTCATTCCTTACCGGCTGTATTCCTCACCGAACCCGGTCCGCATCCGGAGCACCCGTTGCCCAGTCCCTACCGCGCCATATTCGGCCGCCCCGGCACCAAGTCCTTCTCCGCCGCCGGGCTGCTGGGCCGGATGCCCCTGTCGATGATGGGCATCGGCATCGTCACGATGGTCTCCCAGCTGACCGGCCGCTACGGCCTGGCCGGAGCGCTGTCCGCGACGGTCGCGCTGTCGGCGGCCGTCATCGGCCCGCAGATCTCCCGGCTGGTGGACCGGCACGGCCAGCGGCGGGTGCTGCGCCCGGCCACCCTCGTCGCCCTCGCCGCGGTCGCCGGACTGCTGCTGAGCGCGCAGCAACGCTGGGCGGACTGGACGCTGTTCGTCTTCGCGGCGTGCGCGGGCTGTGTGCCGAGCGTGGGCTCGATGGTCCGGGCACGCTGGGCCGAGATATACCGGGGCTCGCCGCGGGAGCTGCACACGGCGTACTCGTGGGAGTCCATCGTCGACGAGACCTGCTTCATCTTCGGCCCGATCCTGTCCATCGGGCTGTCGACGGCGTGGTTCCCGGAGGCCGGCCCGCTGCTGGCCGGTGCCTTCCTGGCGGCCGGCGTCTGCTGGCTGACCGCTCAGCGCCGTACGGAACCCCGCACGCACCCCCGCGAGCAGCACACCAAGGGCTCGGCGCTGCGTTCGCGGGGGCTGCAGGTGCTGGTGGTGACGTTCGTGGCCACCGGGGCCATCTTCGGGGCGGTCGACGTGGTGACCGTCGCGTTCGCCGAGGAGCTGGGCCACAAGTCGGCGGCCAGCCTGGTGCTCGCGGTCTACGCGCTCGGCTCCTGCACGGCCGGCGCGGTCTTCGGACTGCTGCACCTGAAGGGGCACCCGTCCCGCCGCTGGGTGGCGGGGGTCTGCGCGATGGCCGTGAGCATGGTGCCGCTCCAACTGGCCGGCTCGCTGCCGCTGCTGGCACTCGCGCTGTTCCTCGCGGGCCTGTCCGTCGCACCGACGATGGTGACCACGATGGCGCTGGTCGAAGAGCATGTGCCGCAGTCCAAGCTGACCGAGGGCATGACGTGGACGAGCACCGGGCTCGCGGTCGGCGTCGCGCTCGGCTCGGCGGCGGCCGGCTGGGTCGTGGACTCCCTCGGGGCCGCCCGCGGCTATCTGGTGCCCGGCGCGGCCGGTGTACTGGCCGCGCTGGTGGCGCTCGTGGGCCACCGTCGGCTGCGCCCGCAACCCTCGGCGCCGGGCACGGCCGTTGCGCGGCCGACCCCCGTGGCGGCGCAGCCGGACGAAGAGCCGGTCGGCTAGCCGGCGGCCGCCATCGAAGTGCCGCCTCCCTGGCACCCCGACCCGCCCGTTACCGCCGGTACGACATGTCCCGGAGCCGGGCGATTCCGGCCGATTCCTTGATCATGTGATTCCCGTCACCCCCGCTGGATGTCGCATCGGTGACTGACATCATGCGCTGACACCAACGGCGGCCGAACTCGGCCTGCCCGCGCGGAGGGAGGGGACGTCACCATGGCAGCCAGCAACGCCGTCGGCGGCTCGGGAGGGCGCGGTCCCAGTGGGGCGTGGCGCAACTGGGCGGGCAATGTCACCGCCCGTCCCGCACGGACCGTCGCCCCGGCCGGTACCGAAGAGGTGGCGGCCGCCGTGCGTGCCGCCGCCGCGGACGGGCTGACGGTGAAAGCGGCCGGCACCGGCCACTCCTTCACCGCGGCCGCCGCCACCGAGGGGCTGCTGATCCGCCCCGAGCTGCTGACCGGCGTCCGCAAGGTGGACCGCGAGGCCGGCACCGTGACGGTGGCCGCCGGCACGCCCCTCAAGCTCCTCAACGAGACGCTGGCCGCGCACGGGCTGTCGCTGGCCAACATGGGCGACATCATGGAGCAGACCGTCTCCGGGGCCACCAGCACCGGCACACACGGCACCGGCCGGGACTCGGCCTCCCTCGCCGCCCAGATCACCGCCCTCGAACTCGTCACCGCCGACGGCTCGGTGCTGACCTGCTCGGCCGAAGAGAACCCGGAGATCTTCGCGGTGGCGCGGCTGGGCCTGGGCGCGCTGGGCGTGATCACCGAGCTCACCTTCGCCGTGGAGCCGGAGTTCCTGCTGACCGCCCGCGAGGAGCCGATGCCCTACGCCGAGGTGACCGGCCGGTTCGACGAGTTGGTCGCCGAGAACGAACACTTCGAGTTCTACTGGTTCCCGCACACCGGGAGTTGCAACACCAAGCGCAACAACCGCAGCCAGGGCCCGGCCGCACCGCCCGGACGGATCAGCGGCTGGGTCGAGGACGAGCTGCTGTCCAACGGCGTCTTCCAGGTGGCCTGCAGCGTCGGACGGGCGATACCGGCCGCCATACCCGGCATAGCCAAGATCTCCAGCCGCGCCCTGTCGGCCCGTACGTACACCGACATCCCCTACAAGGTGTTCACCTCGCCGCGGCGGGTGCGGTTCGTGGAGATGGAGTACGCGCTGCCCCGCGAGACCGCCGTGTCGGCGCTGGGCGAGCTCAAGGCGCTGGTGGAGCGCTCGGACTTCAAGGTGAGCTTCCCGGTGGAGGTGCGCACCGCCCCGGGGGACGACATCGCGCTGTCCACCGCCTCCGGCCGCGACACCGTGTACATCGCCGTGCACATGTACCGCGGCACACCGCACGAGGCGTATTTCGCTGCCGCCGAGCGGATCATGACAGCGCACGGCGGGCGCCCGCACTGGGGGAAGCTGCACACCCGCGACGCCGGCCATCTCGCCGACGCCTATCCGCGGTTCGGTGAGTTCACCGCGCTGCGCGACCGGCTGGATCCCGAGCGCCGGTTCACCAACGGCTATCTGCGGCGCGTGCTGGGCGACTGACGACGACGGCAGTGGCCCGGCGCCCTTTGGGGTGCCGGGCCACTGCCGTCGCGGTCCCGGTCAGGAGGGATCCGGTGCCGGAGTCCCCTGCTCGGCGCCCTGTCCGGTCGACTGGCCGCCCTGGTCCTGGCCGCCGGTCGAACCGTCTCCGCTGCCGGATTCGTCACCGCTCCCGGAGGAGTGGTCCGGAGACGGTTCCCCGGACGGGGACGACCCGGAGCCGGGCGAGCTCTTGCCGCCGTCGGAGGGGGTCGGCGTCGGTGACCCGGTGCCGTCCCCGGGCTCACTGCTGCTGCCGGTACGGCCCGAACCACTGGGATCCGGACTGGGCTCGCCACGACGGCCGCCGTGTGTGCCGTCGCCGGTGGAGTGGTCCGGCTCCGGCACCGTGCGCCCGCCGGGCTGATGACGCCCGGCACCTCCCACGCCGGTGAGGTGACCCAGCGTGGTGCCCTGCTGACCGTCCGGCGTCGTCCCGACCATCAGCTCCGTACCGGTGACGGCGCCCATGGCGACGGCGAAGACGGCGAGGGCGCCCAGCGCCGGCCGCCTCCAGCCGCGCAGGCGGGTGCCGTACGTCGCGGTGCTGACCTCCGCGGGCTGCGCGGCGACCTCGGGCCGTCCGGCGTCCTCGGTCTCGCCGGGCCAGGGCAGTACGGCGGTGGCGTCGGCCGCGCGCGGGGGCGCCTGGCCCAATGCCATCGTCCGCTCGTCCAGTCTCGGCACCAGCTGCCGTCGGTCGGCGGGCCGGTCGGCACCCACGGCCGCGGTCGGCCGCAGCGCCCGCGTCGCCTCGTCGGACCGCGGCGCCGGATGGGCACCGGCGGGGTCGCGGCGGTACGCCTGGGTGGCCTGGGGAAGCAGCCGGGTGCGGTCCGGGTCGGGACCCGGGGTCCTGGCAGCGACGGCGGTCACATCGTCCGGCGCGCCGTCTCTGTCGAAGGTCGGCAGCACCATCGCGCGCTCGGCACGGGCCGCCGTTCCGGTTGTGGATCGAGGGTGGGCGGAAGAGGAGCGGCGCGGCTTCGGCCTGGTGGTGACCGTCGCCTCCTTCAGCTGCTCGCCGGTACGCCGGAACAGATGCTGGAATATCGAGCCACCGGTCGTGGCCACGACGCTGACCACGCCCGCGCCGATGATGGTTCCGTACACCCCGAGCCGCCCCGCGAGGAACGCGGCGATGGCCGCCGCGAGAGCACTGCCCGCGACCTGGGCGATGCTCAGGTCGATCCGCCTCTCCTTCTTCTTGCGGTCGCTTTCGGTTTCTTCGTCCATCTCCAACCTTTGATAGCCCCTTCGATCCAGCTTGCACGGAGAAGTGACCTTTTGGCGAAGCGGATGGTTCCGATTCTGGAGATTCTGTGAATATGACCACCTGTGACGGCGGTAGAGAGATCGACAAGGCGACCCAACTCCGTTACCCCCTCGCACGTTCGGCGGCGCGGCGGTCCACCCCAGTGGCCCAAATGGAGTACTGTGGCGAGCCCTGGCCCGGGATCCCGTCCGGCTGCCCGGATCTGCGGGAAGGGGCCCTCACGGCGGCGCCCGACCTGGAGCACCGCCGCTCGGCACGGGTGATCGGTCGCCGGGAACACGACATGGTCACCGCACGTTGCAAACTGGTAACTGTGTCATTTACGGCGTTTCTGGGCCAAGGCTCGACTCGCCGGGTAACTCGGCAATGTTGTGGCAGGCTGCACCCGGGCAGGCCACACTCGACTAGCGGAAGCAGCGACGCACGTGACGTCGGCAGGCACCACCCGGGAGGTCCCCATGCCCGAACTGCGTGTCGTGGCCGTCTCCAACGACGGCACACGGCTGGTGCTCAAAGCTGCGGACAGCACCGAGTACACGCTTCCGATCGACGAGCGGCTGCGCGCCGCGGTCCGTAACGACCGCGCACGCCTCGGCCAGATCGAGGTCGAGAGCCACCTGCGCCCGCGGGACATCCAGGCGCGGATACGAGCCGGCTCCTCCGCTGAGGAGGTCGCCCAGCTCGCCGGCATCCCCGTCGACCGGGTGCGCCGCTTCGAGGGCCCGGTGCTCGCCGAGCGCGCGTTCATGGCCGAGCGGGCCCGCAAGACACCCGTACGGCGCCCCGGCGAGAACACCGGGCCGCAGTTGGGTGAGGCCGTCGCCGAACGGCTGCTGCTGCGCGGCGCCGACAAGGACAGCGTCCAGTGGGACTCCTGGCGCCGGGACGACGGCACCTGGGAAGTGCTGCTGGTCTACCGTGTCGCGGCCGAACCGCACTCCGCGTGCTGGACGTACGACCCGCCCCGGCGGCTCGTCCAGGCCGTGGACGACGAGGCACGCGCGCTGATCGGCGAGAGCGACGACACCCCCGAGCCGAGCTTCCCGTTCGTGCCCCGCATCGCGCGCCTGCCGCGCGACCGGCCGCTGGACCGCGCCCTGGACCGTCAGATGCCGGACCGCGGCGAGCGGTCGGCGCAGGCGGACGACGAGGAGAGCGGGCCGCGGACGGCGGAGCAGGCCACCGGCGAGCGTGAGCGTGACTCGCTGACCAGCCTGCTCGAGGCCGTACCGAGCTTCCGCGGCGACATGGTCGTACCCGAGACCGTCAAGGCGCCGCAGAACGACGAGGAGCCGGAGGAAGAGCTGGAGGAGCCGGCCGCTCCGGCGGCGAGCGCAGGGGCGGGTTCCGCGTACGCCGATGTGCTGATGCCTCGGGCGGTGGCCGGGCACCGTGATCGGCTGACCGGGACGACCGACCGGCAGGCGGAGGCGGACGGCGTACGGCCGGGTCGCCGGGCCGCCGTGCCGAGCTGGGACGAGATCGTCTTCGGCACCCGGCGCAAGAAGCCGGAGTAGCCTCCGCCCCGCCGCAGTCGCCGTGCGCCCGCCCCCTGGAGCCAGGGGGCGGGCGACATGCTTGTCGGGGGTGGCTGCGGCCGCCCCGCCGGATCAGCCCGGCTGGGCGCCGGTGGCCACGGGGCGGGACGGGTCGCCGGACCACTCGCTCCACGAACCGACATACAGCGCGGCGGGGACCCCTGCCACCGCCAGGGCGAGCACCTCCTGGGCGGCGGAGACGCCGGATCCGCAGTAGACGCCGACCTCGGCACCGTCGGTGGCGCCCAGCGCCGCGAACCGCTTGGCCAGCTCGGACGCGTCGCGGAATGTGGTGCCGCCGTCGACGAGGTTCTCCGTCGTCGGGGCGGACACGGCACCCGGGATGTGGCCGGCGACGCGGTCGATGGGCTCGACCTCGCCCCGGTAGCGTTCGGCGGCGCGCGCGTCCAGGAGGACACCCCGGCGCGCCAGGGCGGCCGCCTCGTCCGCCGTCAGCAGCGGCATCGCACCCGGGGCGGGGGTGAAGTCACCGGACCGCGGAGTCGGCATGTCGACACTCATGGCGCCGCCGGACTCGCGCCAGGCGGCGAGCCCGCCGTCGAGCACCCGGACATCGGGATGACCCGACCAGCGCAACAGCCACCAGGCGCGTGCCGCGGCCCAACCCTGGCCGCCGTCGTAGACGACCACGGGGCGGTCGGCGCCGACGCCGGCGGCCCGCATCGCGGCGGCGAAATCATCGAGGTCGGGGAGCGGATGGCGGCCCGCGGGGCCGGGGGGCGAGGCGAGCTCGCCGTCGAGGTCGACGTAGACCGCGCCGGGCACGTGTCCGGCCTCGTACTCCGGACGGCCGGGCGGGCCACCGAGCTGGTAGCGGACGTCCAGGAGCACCGGAGCGGCGGTCCCCGCCAAGTCGCTCGCGAGTTCGGTAGCGGTGATGATGGCATTCATGGGCCCCATCCTTGCGTAGCGGTGGCTACGCACAGAAGACGGGAGCCCACCCTCCGTACGGCGGAGTTGCGTGCGTTGACGCCGCCACCAGAACGGATGAAAACCAGCAAAACGGGCATTCTTCCTCGCGAACGCGGCAAGGACGGCGCGGCCGGGGCACACAGCAGGTCACAGGGTGCGAGCATCTGCACGGGACCCGCGCCCGTACCCCCATGGCCAGCCCCCGACGCCCCGAGGAGCAACAGACGATGACGACCGAGGCAGCGACTCGGCGGATGCCCGGCGCGCCCTGCTGGGTGAGCCTCCTGGCACACAGCCTGTCCGCGACGCAGGAGTTCTACGGCGCGCTCTTCGGCTGGGAGTTCCGCCCGGGGCCGCAGCATTTCGGTCCGTACGCCCGCGCCTGTCTCGACGGGCTGGAGGTGGCCGGGATCGGCGAGCTGACCGGCGGCCGCCGGCTGCCCGTCGCCTGGACCACCTACCTGGCGAGCGACGACGCGGATGCCACGGCCGAGCAGATCCGTTCCTGCGGCGGCACGGTGGCCGTCGGGCCGCTGGATGCGGACGAAGCGGGGCGGATGGCCATCGGTTCCGACCCGCACGGCGCGATCTTCGGCATCTGGCAGGCCCGGTCGATGCGCGGAACCGCGGTCACCGGCGAGCCGGGCACACCGGTGTGGAACGAACTCGTCACCCAAGAGACCGGTGTCGTCGAGCCGTTCTACGAACGGGTCTTCGGCCTCGAGCCGGACCCCGTGGACAGCCCCGGCCTCGATTACCGGACACTGCGCATCAAGGGAGCGCCGGTGGCCGGGATCCATGGCGTGGGAGCCGGCCCGCTGCGGGACCGGGGGCCCTACTGGATGACGTACTTCGCGGTCTCCGACACCGACGCCGCGGCGCGCCGGGTCACCGAACTGGGCGGGCGGGTACTGCGGCCGGCCCAGGACTCCGCCCACGGCAGGGTGGCGACGGTCGCCGACAGCGAAGGCGCGTCGTTCACGATCATCCAGAAACACTGACCGCCACGGCGCAGCGGCCTAACGGGGCGCGTCGACCGGCAGGACGTCCGGGGAGAGCGCGGCCGCACGGGCGGCGGCGGAGGTCTGCCGACGGCGGTGATGGCGGCGGCACAGCACCTCGTAGCCGACCTCGGCCTGCGCACGCGCCGCATCGGGCCCGGCGACATCGCCGACGACGACCTGTGCCCCTTCCACGACCATCCGGCCGTCGACGGTACGGGCGTTGTGCGTGGCCCGCGCGCCGCACCAGCACAGCGCCTCGACCTGCAACACCTCTATCCGGTCGGCGAGTTCGACCAGCCGCTGCGAGCCGGGGAAGAGCTTGCTGCGGAAGTCGGTGGTGATGCCGAACGCGAAGACGTCCAGATCCAGGTCGTCGACGACGCGGGCGAGCTGGTCGATCTGGTCGGGGGCGAGGAACTGCGCCTCGTCGGCGATGACGTAGTCGACCCGGCCACCGGAGGAGAGCAGGCCCACGATGTGGGCGTAGAAGTCCGTGCCGTCCGCCGCCTCGACGGCTTCGGTGACCAGGCCCAGGCGGGAGGAGAGCCTGCCGTGCCCGGCCCGGTCGTTGCGGCTGAAGATCAGGCCCTGCAGCCCGCGGGCCGAGCGGTTGTGCTCGATCTGCAGAGCGAGGGTGCTCTTTCCGCAGTCCATCGTTCCGGAGAAGAACACCAGCTCGGGCATGGGAGGCAGCGGGCCTTTCGGGCTCGTGGGGGAGGGAGGGGCAGGGACCGGGCGGGTCAGGTACGGACTTCCAGGAGCGGCACCAGCTGCTCCGCGGGGGTCATGGAGCCGTGCAGGCCGACCATCGCCGACTCGCCCCGCTCGCGTTGGGACGCGATGATCGCCATGTCGGCGTGCGCGACCGCCACCACATCGCCGATCCGGCCGTGCACCCGGTCGTCGACGTGCGGCCCGAACCACCCTGCGGCAATGGCTTCTTCGCGGCTCGCGACCCACATCTGCTCGCCGACCACCTCGCGCCAGATGGCGAGCACGTCGCCGGCCGCACCCGGCTGGGCGTAGACATGGCGGGCCCGTCCCTCGCCGCCCAGCAGGCGCACCCCGGCGCTCAGTTCCCAGTCCTCGTCGAAGTCGATCCGGGACTCGGGGTCGAAGGGGATGTCGATCATGCCGTGGTCCGCGGTGATGTACAGCGCGGAGCGCGGCGGGAGTTGCTCGGCCAGCCGCTGCGCGAGCCGGTCGACGTACATCAACTGGCCGCGCCAGGCGTCGGAGTCGACGCCGTAGCGGTGTCCCTTGCCGTCGACCTCGGAGTAGTAGGTGTAGACCAGCGAGCGGTCGCCGGCGGCGAGCTGTTCGGCGGCGAGGTCCATCCGCTCCTCACCGGAGAGCCGGCCGTGGAAGGTGCCGCCGCTGAGCGCCACCTTGGTGAGCGGCGTGTGCTGGAAGTCCGGGGCGGAGACCTGGCAGGTGTGGATGCCCGCGGCATCGGCCAGCTGGAAGACCGTCGGGTGGGGCTGCCAGTCGTACGGGTCGGTCCATGGCTGCCAGCGCAGCTGGTTCATCAGCGCGCCGGTGGCCGGGTCCTCGCAGGTGTATCCGGCGAGTCCGTGGGCGCCCGGCGGCAGGCCGGTGCCGACGGAGGCGAGGGAGGTGGCGGTGGTGGCCGGGAAGCCGGCGGTGAGCGGGCGGCCGGTGCCGTTGAAGGAGGTCGCCAGGAGGGAGGTGAGGAACGGCGCCTCCTCGGGGTGGGCCCGCAGCAGTTCCCAGCCGAGGCCGTCGACGAGGAAGACGCAGGCGCGGTCGGCGGGCGCCAGTTCCATCGAGGTGGCGAGATCCCGCACTCCCTGGCCGGCCACGACGGCGGGCAGCAGATCGGCGAGGGAGCCCGTGCCGTACCGGGGCACGGGGGCGGTGAGCGGGTCGAGGGGTGCTGGTTCGGGCCAGGCGGAGGCGGTGTGCACCATCAGCGGGGGCTGGTGGTGGCCGCGGTGGCCTCGGAGAGCGCCTGGGCGAAGGTGAGCGTCTCGCGGACCGAGTCCGGACCGTCGCCCGCCTCGCTGACCCGCAACGACAGGTCGTCGGCGGTGGAGGAGCCCGTGTAGCCGTGGTCCGCCTCGCAGTTGGGGTCGCCGCAGCTGGCGGGCTCCAGGTCCAGGCGGGCGACGGCGCCCCAGCCGATGGTGAGGACGACCTCGCGGGGCAGCTGGCCCGGGGTGTACGACTCGGGATTGGCGACCACGCGGCTGAGAACCACCGACGAGATCCGGCCGAGCTTGACGGACTCCGTGGAGGTGGTGGCGTACGGCGACGGGCTGGTGGCGTCGGCGGCCTGCTCGTCGGTGTGGCTGACGATGAAGCGGGTGCCGGTCAGCACCAGGACGGTGACATGGCGACGGACCTCGTTGGCGTCGAACGTCGTCTCCTGATGGACGAGGTACGACACGACCGGTTCGCCGCCCACCGCGGCCTGCACCGCCTCGGCCACGAGCGTCGGGTAATAGCCACTGCGCTCGATCGCCGCGCGCAGCCCCTGGGTCGTCGTACCGGTCTTAGCCATGGAGTCCATCTTACGGGGCTCACCGGGCCGCGAGAGCCTCAGTAGACGGGTAGGCGGCGGGGCCCGAGGTCGGTGGTGGCGGGGGGACGGGCGAGCCGGACGGAGGCTCCCAGGACGGAGAGGCCGTGCGGGGCCACGACGACCGGCTCGAGGTCCACGCCGACGACCTCCGGGTGGTCGTCGACCAGTCGGGAGACGCGCAGCAGCAGATCGGCGAGCGCGGTGGTGTCCACCGGCTGCGAGCCGCGCCAGCCGAACAGGAGGGGGGCCGCGCGGATCGACCGGATCTGGTCGGTGACATCGCGGTCGGTGGCCGGAATCAGCCGGTGGGCGATGTCGCCGAGCAGCTGGGAAGGGGCACCGGCCAGCCCGAAGGAGAGCACGGCCCCCGCGGCCGGGTCGATGGCGGCGCTGATGACGGTGTCGACGCCGCGCGGCACCATCGCCTGGACGACCGGGCGCAGCACTTCGGGCGAACCCAGGAATTCGGTCAATTCGGCGTAGGTACGGCGCAGTTCGCTCTGGCCCGCGATGTCGAGGCGGACGCCGCCGAGGTCGGCACGGTGCCTGAGATGCGGGGCGGTGGTCTTGAGGGCGACCGGGAAGCCGAGCCGGACGGCGGCGCGGACCGCCGCGTCGGCGTCGGGGGCCGGCAGGGCGGGGCGGGTGCGGATGCCGTAGCGGGCGAGGAGCTCCCCGGCGTCGTCGGCCGGCAGCCGGATGGAACGGCCCGGGTCGACACCGGGGGTGAGGCGGCCGAGCAGCCGCTCGATGTCGTCCCCGGCGGCCGTCTCCTGGATGTCGTCGTACTCCGGCACCCGGCCTGGTTCGGCGGCCCCCCGGCGCCAGGCCGCGTAACGCACCGCCTCGGCGAGCGAGCGGACGGCCCGCTCGGCGGCCGGGTACGCAGGGATGCGGACGGGTGCGGGGCGGGGACGCGACGGGGCCGGGGCGGCGATCTGGGCGGGCGCGGAGGGCCGGGCCGGCGGGCGCGGGGGGTGCGGCGGGTAGACGGGGCGCGGGGGGTGCGGCGCCGTCCGGACGGGGCCGTCGTTCGACGACCGTGCGGGAGCGCCGGGGTCGGACGGGGGCGCTGCGGCGGGCGGGGCCTGCGCCGGTTCCCGGGGCGGGGCCGGCGGACCGTCCTGGGACGGGGCCGTCGGCCCGGATGGCTCCCCCGGTGCCGCCAGGGTCTCGGCCAGGCCCTCCATCGCCAGGTGGACGACCGTCACCGGCTTGGCCGGGTCGGCGGCGGCCGCGGCACGCAGGGCGGCGGCGAGTGCGGCTCCTTCGCTCGCACCGGGAACGGCGCCGTCCGCTTCACCCACCCAGGGAATGGCCGTGACGACGACGGCGTCGCAGCCGTCGCGGGCGAGCGACTGGGCGAGCGCGGCCCGGAAGTCCTCCGGCGTCGCGGCGGGCGCCAGCACATGGGGGCGCAGCGGGCGCAGGCCCTCGGTCAGGCAGGCGTCGTAGGCGAGCAGCGCGAGTGACTCGGAGTTGCCCAGGATGGCGATGCGCGGGCCGGCCGGCAGCGGCTGCGAGGCCAGCAGCAGCCCGGCGTCGATCAGTTCGGTGACCGTGTCGACGCGGATCACGCCGGCCTGCTGCATCAGGGCGGCGACGGTGCTGTCGGGGATCCGGACCGTGGGCACGGTGTGGCCCGGCGGGGCGGTGCCGTTGTGCCGGGCGCCCTTGGCCACCACGACCGGTTTGACGGCGGCGGTGCGGCGGGCCAGCCGGGCGAATTTCCGGGGGTTGCCGATGGACTCCAGATAGAGGATCACCACGTCGGTGTCCGGGTCGTCGAACCAGTACTGGAGCAGGTCGTTGCCGGAGACGTCGGCACGGTTGCCCGCCGAGACGAAGGCGGAGATGCCGGCGATGCCACCGTCCCCGGGGCCGCGCGCGTGCAGCCCGCTGAGCAGGGCGATGCCGATCGCGCCGGACTGCGTGAACAGGCCGATGTGGCCGGCACCGGGCATCTGGGGCGCCAGGGAGGCGTTCAGCCGGACACTCGGGGCTGTGTTGATCATGCCGAACGCGTTGGGGCCGATGAGCCGCATGCCGTAGGAGCGGGCCTGGCGGAGCAGGGCGCGTTGGCGCTCGCGGCCCTCGGGACCCGCCTCGGCGTAGCCGGAGGAGAGGATCAGCACGCCCTGGACGCCGTGCTCGCCGCAGTCGCGGACCGCATCCGGGACCCGGTCCGCGGGGACGGCGATGACCGCCAGATCGACCGGGTCGGGAATCTCCCGCAGCGAGCGGACGGCGGGCACGCCTTCGGGTTCGAGGCGGTCCATGTCCTCGGGGAAGGCGTGGTTGACGGCGTGGGCGCGGCCGGTGAAGCCCGAGTCGAGGAGGTTGCGCAGGGCGGAGCGGCCGACCCCGCCGGGGGCGCGGCCCGTCCCGATGACGGCGACCGAGCCCGGGGCCAGCAGGCGCTGGACGGAACGGGCCTCGGCCCGCTGCTCGCGGCCGCGCATCACGGCCATCGACTGTTCGGTGGGCTCGAGGTCGAATTCCAGCCGGACGACGCCGTCTTCGAAAGTGCGCTTCTGGGTGTACCCGGCGTCCGTGAACACCTTGATCATTTTGGAGTTCGCGGGCAGCACCTCGGCGGCGAACCGGCGGATGCCGCGCTCGCGGGCCACCGCGGCGATGTGTTCCAGGAGCGCGGAGGCGACGCCGCGGCCCTGGTGGGCGTCCTGCACCAGGAAGGCGACCTCGGCCTGGTCGTCCTCGGGGTCCTTGGCGGGCAGGCCCTGGTCGTTGATCCGGTCGTAGCGGACGGTGGCGATGAACTCGCCGCCCACGGTGGCTGCGAGACCGACCCGGTCGATGTAGTCGTGGTGGGTGAATCGGTGGACGTCACGGTCCGACAGGCGCGGGTAGGGCGCGAAGAAGCGGTAGTACTTCGACTCGTCCGAAACCTGTTCGTAGAAGGAGACCAGCCGCTCCGCGTCGTCGGGGGTGATCGGGCGGATCCGCGCCGTGCCGCCGTCGCGCAGCACCACGTCGGCTTCCCAGTGCGTCGGGTACGCGTGGTCCGGCTGCGTCTGCATGCGGACAGCGTACGGCGGGGCATCGCCAACCGGCTCGGTGTGCGTACGCTCGGTCCCGACGGAGGACTGCCGGAGCACTCCTGGCAGCGTGAGAGACTGGTCTAGACAACAGTCACGCGACTTGAAGGGCATCACCATGGCTGAGCGCCGCGTCAATGTCGGCTGGGCCGAGGGGCTGCACGCCCGCCCCGCCTCGATCTTCGTCCGCGCGGCCACCGCGTCCGGCGTCCCGATGACGATCGCCAAGGCCGACGGCAACCCCGTCAACGCGGCCTCCATGCTCGCGGTCCTGGGCCTGGGCGCCCAGGGTGGCGAGGAGATCGTGCTGGCCTCCGACGCCGAGGGCGCGGACGTTGCGCTCGACCGCCTGGCGAAGCTCGTCTCCGAGGGCCTGGACGAGCTCCCCGAGACCGTCTGAGCCCGTCCGAGACCGTCAGGTTCTTCCTGACCGCTCTGCCCGCGGCCCCGTCGCGGTGACCGGAAACGGCCGCCGCGGCGGGGCCGTTCTGTGGGAGCCGTTCCACTGGCTGCCCGACCGGGGTGCTCTGGTGAGGTGCTCTGCCGGCGCGCGGTCCGCTTCGGCGGCAGTCCCTTTCGGTGGCGGGCCGCCGCGCAACGTCACGCCGAAGGGCGGTTCGCCGGCCGGCGCCCGAGCGCGAAGAAATTCGGCGGGCCGGATTCGATGCGGCGTGTTCGGTGCCGGAACACCGTCCGGCCGATACGTCACCGGGCCGCTCGCATTCTGCGCACGGCACGCCGGAATAGCGAATGGCGAATAGCGAATGGCGAATTACCCGCCGCAGCCTTCACTGGGCTTCAGTAGCCTTCATACGAGGGAAAGCAAATCCCGGAAAACGGTCGATGGTGCGCGCCCTCTCGCATTCCGCACCCCTTTGTATACAGGCCGCATGTTAAGTGCGGGCACGCGCCGTGTTGACGGACCGTTTCGCATCCCTCACCGCGTCCGCGGACGGGCGGCGCAGCCGGTACACCGGGAGCGAGCGCTCGATGTGAGTCGCCATCAGGGCGCGGGCCCGTTCCGCGTCGCCGCGGGCGACCGCGTCCAGGACCGCGCCGTGTTCGTCCCACGAGTCGGCGGTCCGCGCCGGCGGCTCCACCGCGTACACCCACTCGATCTTGCGCCGTAGCTGGGTGAGCGGCGCCGTCAGGCTGGGGCTGCCGGCCGCCTGGGCGAGCGTCTCGTGGAACCAGGCGTCGAGTTGGCGCACATCTGCCGGTAGGCCGTGGCGGGCCCGGTCGCGGCCGAGCCGTACGAGACCGCGCAGCACCTTCAGATGGGCGGGGCTGCGGCGGGCGGCGGCGCGGGCGGCGCCGAGCGGCTCCAACAGCGCGCGGATGTCCAGGAGATCGGCCGCCTCCTGCTCGGTGGGCTCGGCCACGCAGGCGCCCGCGTGATGGCGGGTGGTGACGAAGCCCTCGGACTCCAGGGTGCGCAACGCCTCCCGGATCGGAACTCTGGAGACGCCGTAGCGGGCGGCGAGAATTTCCTCGACCAGCCGGCTCCCCGGTGCCAGCGCACCGGAGACGATGTCGTCGCGAATCGCCGTGCACACCGCATGCGCGGAAAGATGGCCTCGCATCGTCCGTGCCTCCGCCGTAATTCCCGGGAAACGCCGCCGATCGGCGGGTTTTCCGTGACTCTATTCGACCGGGCCGGGTTTTCCGACAGCCTCCGGAAATTCATGGATATTTTTTGGCCACGAGCGGGAGGGTCGTCGTATCTCGCGCTCGGTATGCGAAAAGCCCCGGCCGTGGGCCGGGGCTTCGCGGTGCGCGCGGGACGTCAGACGCTGACGCCGTGCGAGCGCAGGTAGGCGATCGGGTCGATGTCCGACCCGTAGTCGGGGCCGGTGCGGGCCTCGAAGTGGACATGCGGGCCGGTGACGTTGCCGGTGGCGCCGGAGAGACCTATCTGCCGGCCCGGGGTGACGCTCTCACCGACCGAGACACCGATGGACGACAGGTGGCCGTACTGGGTGTACGTCCCGTCATGCATCTTGATCACTATGTTGTTGCCGTACGAGCCGCCCCAACCGGCCTCCACCACGGTGCCCGAGCCGACGGCGTGGACGGAGGTGCCGGTGGCGGCGTGGAAGTCGATGCCGGTGTGGCTGCCGGAGGACCACAGGCCGCTGGAGGCCTTGTAGCCGGTGGAGACGTAGGAGCCGGTGACCGGGGCGACGAAGGCGTTGAGGCGCTTGCGCTCCGCGTCGCGGGCCGCACGCTCCTTGGCCGCGTGTTCCGCCGCGGCCTTCTTCTTGGCCGCCTCGGCGAGCCGCTTGGCCTCGGCCGCGGCCTTCTTCGCCACCGCCTCGGCCCTGGCGTGCGCGGCGGCGGCATCGGCGACCGCCTGCTGCGCGTCGGCCTGGGCCTCGACGCGGCTGGCGAGCTCGTCGCCCATCACGACGGCCTGCTGCAGGCCGGTGTCCTCGGCGTGCGCCTCGCTGGTGGCGGCCAGCGCCGGCGAGGCCACGGAGGCGACGACACCGGTGGCCGCGAGGGTGGCCACGCCTGCGAACTTGCGGGTCGTCCGAGCGGTGCGGCTCGGACGACGATGTTTCCCGGTGGCACGGGTGAACGCCATCTGCTGGCTTGTCCTTTCCTTCCTTCTCGCCTACCGGGTTAGCTGACGGGTTCGGAGCAGGAAGGTCTCCTACGGGCTCCTCCGGAGAGGGGACCGATTCACCCCAGGGGACATGTGGGTCCCCGGCTCCCCTGGCTCGCGCCGTACGGGGACTCGGCGATGGCTGCCCGGTGCCACTGTTGTGGCGGACTTGTGACGAACAGCCGGACCGACGCTAATCGGGACATCTTTCAATCGGCAAACAGAACCGGAGCTTTGTGCCGTACGCCACAGGGGCATCGGGCAACCAGCCGCACCATTCCGGACATACGACGGCTCCCGTGGCGGACATGCACCACGGGAGCCGCTTTGTCGAGATATGGCCGGTTGCTTGGTGACCGGCAGTCAGGCCGCCGGGATCAGCCGGTGACGACCGTCACCTTGCCGATGCCGAGTTCCCTGACCGGCTCGGCGATCTGCGCGGCGTCACCCACCAGGACCGTCACCAGCCGGTCCACGGGGAAGGCGTTGACGGCCGCCGCTGTCGCCTCGACCGTCCCGGTCTCCGCGAGCCGGGCGTACAGCTGCGCCTGGAAGTCGTCGGGGAGATGCTGCTCCACCTGGTCGGCGAGGGTGCCCGCAACGGCCGCCGCGGTCTCGTACTTCAGTGGGGCGACACCGACCAGATTCTGCACGGCGACATCCCGCTCGGCATCGGTCAGCCCCTCCGCCGCGAGCGTGCGCAGCACCTGCCAGAGGTCCTGGAGCGCCGGGCCGGTGGAGGCGGTGTCCACCGAGCCGCTGATGGCGAGCATCGCGGCGCCGCTGCCGTCCGCGGACGAGCGCAGCACCTGCCCGAAGGCCCGCACCCCGTAGGTGTAGCCCTTCTCCTCGCGCAGCACCCGGTCCAGCCGCGAGGTGAGGGTGCCGCCCAGGCAGTACGTGCCGAGCACCTGCGCGGGCCAGACCCGGTCGTGGCGGTCGGCGCCGATACGGCCGATCAGCAGCTGCGTCTGCACCGCTCCGGGACGGTCCACGATCACCACGCGGCCCGCGTCGTCGGCGGTGATCGCCGAGGGCTTCAGCGGCTCGGCGGTGGAGCCCTGCCAGGCGCCGAGGGTGTCGTCGAGCGCCGCCTGGAGGTCGACGCCGGTGAGGTCGCCGACGATCACCGCGGTGGCCGTGGCGGGCCGTACATGGGCGTCGTAGAAGGCGCGTACGGCGGCGGCATCGATGCGCTCGACGGTCTCCTCGGTGCCCTGCCGGGGCCGGGACATCCGGGAGGTGGCCGGGAACAGCTCCTTGGACAGTGACATCGCGGCGCGCCGCGCCGGGTTGGCGAGCTCGTGCGGGATCTCGTCGAGACGGTTGCGCACCAGCCGCTCGACCTCGCTGTCCGGGAAGGCGGGGGCGCGCAGCGCGTCAGCGAGCAGGCCGAGCGCACGGTGCAGCCGGGAGACCGGGACCTCCAGGGAGACCCGCAGGCCGGGGTGGTCGGCGTGCGCGTCCAGGGTGGCGCCGCAGCGCTCCAGCTCGGCGGCGAACTCCTCGGCGTCGTGCTTGTCGGTGCCCTCGGACAGCGCACGCGCCATGATCGTGGCGATGCCGTCCAGGCCCTCGGGCTCGGCCTCCAGCGGGGCGACGAGGTTGATCTCGACGGCGACGACCTGCTGGCCGGGGCGGTGGCTGGTCAGGAGGGTGAGCCCGTTGGGGAGTTGAGAGCGCTCGGGGGCCGGGAACGCCCAGGGCCTGGGCGCGCCGCCCCGGGGCTGGGGGTGGAAGTCCATGGTGGTCACGGCGGAATCTGCGCGGGTGGTGGAGTCGCTCACCGGTCCGCCTCCTCGTCCTCGGTGTCGGCGGCCGGGTCGGCCGGAGCGGTCGGCTCGGTGGGCTCGTACACGAGCACCGCGCGGTTGTCGGGGCGCAGCCGGGCCTTGGCGACCGTCTGCACCTCCTCGGGGGTGATGTCCAGGACCCGCTGGACGGCGGTCAGCGCGAGCTGCGGGTCGCCGAACAGGACGGCGAAGCGGCACAGTTCGTCGGCGCGACCGCTGACCGTCGCCAGGCGGTCCAGCCACTCGCGCTCCAACTGGGCCTGGGCGCGCTCCATCTCCTCGGGGCTCGGCCCCTCGGCGGCGAAGCGGGCCAGCTCCTCGTCGACGGCGCGCTCGATGGCGGGGACCTCCACGCCGCCGGACGTCTTCACGTCCAGCCAGCCCAGCGAGGGCGCCCCGGCCAGCCGCAGCAGGCCGAACCCGGCGGCCACGGCGGTCCGGTCGCGGCGCACCAGGCGGTTGTAGAGCCGGGAGGACTCCCCGCCGCCCAGAACGGTCAGCGCGAGATCGGCGGCGTCCGCCTCACGGGAGCCGTCGTGCGGCAGCCGGTACGCGGCCATCAGGGCGCGGGAGGGCACTTCCTCCTCGACGACCTCCCGCAGCTCGCCGCCGATGACCTCGGGCAGCGTGCCGTCGCGCGGCGGCTGCTTGCCGTCGTGCGAGGGAATCGAGCCGAAGTACTTCTCCACCCAGGCCAGCGTCTGCTCGGGGTCGATGTCCCCGACGATCGACAGGACCGCGTTGTTGGGCGCGTAGTACGTACGGAAGAACGCCCGCGCGTCCTCCAGGGAGGCCGCGTCCAGGTCAGCCATCGACCCGATGGGCGTGTGGTGGTACGGGTGGCCCTCCGGGTAGGCCATGGCCGTCAGCTTCTCGAAGGCCGTGCCGTAGGGGACGTTGTCGTAGCGCTGGCGGCGTTCGTTCTTGACGACGTCGCGCTGGTTCTCCATGGACTCGTCGTCGAGCGCACTGAGCAGCGAGCCCATGCGGTCCGCCTCCAGCCAGAGCGCGAGCTCCAGCTCATGGGCGGGCATGGTCTCGAAGTAGTTGGTGCGCTCGAAGCTCGTGGTGCCGTTCAGCGATCCGCCGGCGCCCTGGACGAGCTCGAAGTGGCCGTTGCCCTTCACCTGCGCGGAGCCCTGGAACATGAGGTGCTCGAAGAGGTGAGCCAGGCCCGTACGGCCCTTGACCTCGTGGCGGGAGCCGACGTCGTACCACAGGCACACCGCTGCGACCGGGGTCAGGTGGTCTTCGGAGAGCACCACGCGCAGGCCGTTGGCCAGCCGGTGCTCGGTCGCTGTCAAGCCGCCGGAACCGGCTCGTTCTGTGGCCGTGTGACCCATGGGCATGTACGTCCCTTCGATCCGCTTGCGAGGAAGTTCTGTCACTGTATGCAAGCGCGCCGACATCTGGCGAAGTTCCCGGACGAGCGGACCCGTACGGAGGGCGTGTGTGGCGGTCCCGGAGGCCGAAAGGGGAGTCGCGGTCGGCGTTGTCAGTGGGGCGGTCCACAATGGTCCGCGTCAGACTCAGGCAGACTCACAGGCCGGTCCCCTGACCGATCGACCCGCCCGCCGGTCGGCCCGGCATCCGGGCGGCCGGCAATTCCGGTCGCCCGGGCAGTGTTGACCGACCCGAGCCTGTTGATCCCACATCGGCAGTAGACGCAGCAGAAGGAGCCGCAGCCGCGATGGCCCGCCGCAGCACGAAGACCCCGCCGCCGGACGACTTCGAGGAGAGGATCCTCGACATCGACGTCGTCGACGAGATGCAGGGTTCCTTCCTCGAGTACGCGTATTCGGTCATCTACTCCCGCGCCCTGCCGGACGCCCGCGACGGTCTCAAGCCCGTGCACCGCCGCATCCTCTACCAGATGAACGAGATGGGCCTGCGGCCCGAGCGCTCGTACGTCAAGTGCGCCCGGGTCGTCGGCGAGGTGATGGGCAAGCTCCACCCGCACGGCGACGCGTCCATCTACGACGCGCTGGTGCGCATGGCCCAGCCGTTCTCGATGCGGCTGCCCCTGGTGGACGGCCACGGCAACTTCGGTTCGCTGGGCAATGACGACCCGCCCGCCGCGATGCGGTACACCGAATGCCGGATGGCGTCGGCGACGTCCCTGATGACGGAGTCCATCGAAGAGGACACCGTCGATTTCGCACCGAACTACGACGGCCAGGAGCGGGAGCCGGTCGCCCTCCCCGCCGCGTACCCGAACCTCCTGGTCAACGGCACGTCCGGCATCGCGGTCGGGATGGCGACGAACATGCCGCCGCACAACCTCGGGGAGGTGATCGCGGCCGCCCGCCATCTGATCAAGCATCCGAACGCCGACCTCGACACCCTGATGCGCTTCGTGCCGGGCCCCGACCTGCCCACCGGCGGCCGGATCGTCGGCCTGGGCGGTGTCCGGGACGCGTACGAAAAGGGCCGCGGCACCTTCAAGATCCGCGCCACGGTCACGGTGGAGACCGTCACCGCCCGCCGCAAGGGGCTGGTGGTCACCGAACTCCCCTTCACCGTCGGCCCCGAGAAGGTCATCTCCAAGATCAAGGACCTGGTCGGCTCGAAGAAGCTGCAGGGCATCGCGGACGTCAAGGACCTCACCGACCGCGAGCACGGCCTCCGACTCGTCATCGAGATCAAGAACGGTTTCAACCCCGAGGCCGTCCTGGAGCAGCTCTACAAGCTCACGCCGATGGAGGAGTCCTTCGGCATCAACAACGTCGCGCTGGTGGACGGTCAGCCGCTGACGCTGGGCCTCAAGGAGCTGCTGGAGGTCTACGTCGACCACCGCTTCAACGTGGTGCGCCGGCGCAGCGAGTTCCGGCGCAGCAAGCGGCGCGACCGGCTGCACCTCGTCGAGGGCCTGTTGACGGCCCTGGTGGACATCGACGAGGTCATCCGCCTCATCCGCTCCAGCGAGAACAGCGCGCAGGCCAAGGAGCGGCTGATCGAGCGTTTCTCGCTGAGCGACATCCAGACGCAGTACATCCTCGACACCCCGCTCCGCCGGCTGACCAAGTTCGACCGCATCGAGCTGGAGTCGGAGCGCGACCGTCTGAAGGAGGAGATCGAGAAGCTGACGCAGATCCTGGACTCGGACGCGGAGCTGCGCAAGCTGGTCTCCGGCGAACTGGCCGCGGTCGCGAAGAAGTACGGCACGGACCGCCGGACGGTCCTGCTGGAGTCGGTCGGCACCACGGTCGGCGCGGTGCCGCTGGAGGTCTCCGACGACCCGTGCCGGGTGCTGCTGTCCTCGACGGGCCTGCTGGCGCGTACGGTCACCGGCGAGGTGCCGTACGACGCCGAGGCGAAGCGGGTCAAGCACGACGCGATCGTCTCGGCCGTGCCCGCCACGACCCGCGGCGAGGTCGGCGCGGTGACGTCCACCGGGCGGCTGCTGCGCATCTCCGTGATCGACCTGCCGCAGCTCCCGGACACCGCGGCGGCGCCCAACCTCTCCGGTGGCGCGCAGCTCTCGGAGTTCCTCACGCTCGAGGACGGCGAGGGGCTGATCTGTCTGACCACCCTGGACGAATCCTCACCCGGCCTGGCACTCGGCACGGAACAGGGTGTGGTCAAGCGGGTGGTGCCCGACTATCCCTCCCACAAGGAGGAGTTGGAGGTCATCACTCTCAGGGACGGCGACCGTATCGTCGGGGCGGCGGAGCTGCGTACCGGTGAGGAGGATCTGGTCTTCATCACCAGCGAGGCGCAGTTGCTGCGCTACCAGGCGTCGCAGGTGCGGCCGCAGGGGCGGCCCGCCGGCGGCATGACGGGCGTCAAGCTGAGCGAGGGCGCGAAGGTGATCGCGTTCGGCGTGGTCGACCCGGCCGCCGACGCCATGGTGTTCACGGTCGCCGGCTCGCACGGCACCCTGGACGACTCGGTGGCCACGGCCAAGCTCACACCGTTCGACCAGTATCCGCGCAAGGGCCGGGCGACCGGTGGGGTGCGCTGCCAGCGGTTCCTGAAGGGCGAGGACTGCCTGACCATGGCCTGGGCCGGGACGGCACCGGTACGGGCCGCGGACGCCAAGGGCGTGCCGGTGGATCTGCCGGAGGTGGATCCGCGCCGGGACGGCTCCGGGGTGCCACTGCTCAAGCCGATCGCGTCGCTGGCGGGTCCCGTGTAGGGGTTGGCCGTCGGCGGGTTCGTCGGCGGGTTCGTCAACGGATGGTGCCGGCCGGTCCTTCGGGGCCGGCCGGTGCTGCTCGGGGGCGGGAGCCGGGAAGCGGGCGCTGGGTGCGAAGCCTGGTCCGGGGCGGTGGAAGTGCGGTGCTGCAGGCTGCTCACCGGTGGCCGCTGGCTCTTGAACCCTGGCTGCTGGCTGCTGGCTGCTGGCTGCTGGCTGCTGGCTGCTGGCTGCTGGCTGCTGGCTGCTGGCTGCTGGCTGCTGGCTGCTGGCTGCTGGCTGCGCATGTTGTGCGGGCTGCCAGGCGGGGGCTTGCGGTCACTCCTCGCGGGCGGCCACGTAGCGCAGGACACCCCACATGCTGTGCTCGGAGGTCTCCTGCGAACCGGCGTCTCGGCACGCCGCCAGCTCCTTGTGCAGCGCCGCCGTGTCGGTCCCGCTGCCGATCAGGACGAGTTGAGTGCTGCGTTCCTCGTCCCGTCCCCAGGGCGAGGGGTAGAAGCGCAGGAAGTCACCGACGGCGTGCACGGCGAACTTCTGCCGGCTGCCCGGGACGTCGAAGTGGACAAAACCCTTGATCCGGTAGAGGCCGGCGGGACGGCTGTCGAGGAACTCCATGAGCCGGCGCGGATGCATCGGCTCCGACGAGGTGAACTCCACGCTCTGGTAGGCGGCGTGGAGGTGGGCGCAGGGCTCCCCCGGGCCGTGGTCATGGCCGTGGTGCGCATCGGATGAGTGGTCGGTGCCGGTGGTGGCCGCTGCTCCGGTCTCCCGGAGCAGATCCTCGAACGACAACTGCCTCACCGCCGCATCGAGGTCCTCGCCCTCGCCACGGTCGAAGAACAGCTCCGGGTCGATCTGCCCGTACGCCGTGCAGACCACGGGCCGGCCCGGTGCGAGATCCGCGAGCGTGTCCATGAGCTCCTGGCGCGCCGTACCGGCGATCCGGTCGGCCTTGTTGAGCACCACCAGATCCGCGATACCCACATGCCGGTCCAGCTCGGGATGCCGGGTACGGGTGGCCGTGAACTCGGCGGCGTCGACGACCTCGATCAGCCCGCCGTAGACGATCCGGTCGTTGTCGCTGGCGAGGATCATCCGGATGAGTTCCTCGGGCTCGGCCAGACCGCTGGCCTCGATGACGATCACGTCGATCCGGGCGGCGGGGCGCGCCAGCCGCTCCAGGTAGGTGTCGAGTTCGCTGGTGTCGACGGCGCAGCACAGACAGCCGTTGCCGAGGGAGACCATCGAGTCCACCTGCCCGGCAACCGTCATGGCATCGATCTCGATGCTGCCGAAGTCGTTGACGACGGCCCCGATGCGAGTACCGGCGCGCGCACGGAGCAGGTGGTTGAGGAGGGTGGTCTTACCCGAGCCGAGGAACCCCGCCAGCACGACGACCGGGATCTGTTGCATGGCCAAGGGGGCGCCTCCATGAAGCGGGTGGCGGGCCGCACGGACAGGCGGCGGATGAGCACCCGATCGTAACGGACCCCCGCTGACGCGCCCCCGCCTCGCCTGTCGGCGGCCGACGGTCTCCGGCGCAGCCGCGCGCTGCGACCGACCGGAGTCCGCCCGGCCTACGATGGCCCACTCCCCTCCACCGTCCCTCGCCCTTACCGGCCTCCCCCTACCGGCCTCCCCCTTACGGTCCCTCGCTTACGGTCCCTCGCTGCGTACGGCTGCTAGCGGGGCGCTCCGAACGGCAGCGGCTGCGGCGGCGGGGGGCCGACGTACCGGGCGGCCGGCCGGATGATCTTCGGGTCCTCGGCCTGCTCCAGGATGTTGGCGCTCCATCCGACGATGCGGGCCGCGCAGAAGGTGGGCGTGAACATCTCGCGCGGCAGTCCGCAGAGTTCCATGACGACGCCGGCGTAGAACTCCACGTTCGTGTGCAGCTCACGCCCCGGCTTGAGTTCCGCCAGGAGGGACTCGATCCGTGCCTCCACCTGGACTGCGAACTCCACACGTGGGCCGCCGAACTGCTCGGCGAGGGCGCGCAGCATCCGCGATCGCGGGTCCTCGGTGCGGTAGACGGCGTGCCCGAACCCCATGATCCGCTCGCCGCGCAGGACCCGGTCGCGGATCCAGGAGTCGATGCGGTCCGGCGTGCCGATGGCATCGAGCGTGTCGAGGGCACGGCTGGGAGCGCCGCCGTGCAGGGGGCCGGAGAGCGCGCCGACCGCCCCGACCAGGCAGGCCGCGAGGTCGGCACCGGTGGAGGCGATGACGCGAGCGGTGAAGGTCGAGGGGTTGAAGCCGTGGTCGACCGTGGAGATCAGGTACGCCTCGATGGCCCGGACGCGCTGTGGCTCGGGATCCTGGCCGGTGAGCATGTAGAGGTAATTGGCGGCGTACGTCAGGTCCGGCCGCGGTTCCACCGGCTCCTGTCCCTGGCCGAGCCGGTGCAGCGCAGTGAGCATCGTCGGTACGGCGGCGCAGGCGGCCAGTGCATCGGCACGCCGGTGGTCGATGTCGATGTCGTACAGCGGGCGAAAGCCTGCCGTCGCCCCCAGCAGCGAGAGCGCCGTACGCAGTCCGGCGAGCGGGCCGGACACCGCACCGGCCCGGGCGACATCGGGCAGGGCGTCGCGTACTGCGGCGGGCAGTGTGCGCAGCTCCGCGGTCCGCGCCGTAAAGGCGGCGAGCTGCTCGGCATCCGGCAGCTCGCCGTGGAGCATCAGGTACCACACGTCCTCGAAGGTGCGGGCCGTGGCCAGCTCGACGGCGGAGTACTGGCGGTAGTGGTAAAAGCCCTCCCGACCTCGGACATCACCCAGTTCGGTTTCGGTGACGATGACCCCCGCGAGACCACGGGGCGCGTTGACCGGTGTGTTCGTCTCGGTGACCGTCATTGCGGAGCTCCTCGCTCTTCCTCCCCCAAATATTGATTCGACTGTCCACTCTGGATTCAATCATTGTCAATATTGATTGAATCAATATGAATCTGCTCGATACGGTGAACCCATGGCGGATCAAGACAGGTCTCATGACTCGGCTGGGCAGCGATTGAGCACCGGGGAGGCAGCAGACCGGCTCGGCGTGAAGCCGGAGACGGTGTACGCCTACGTGAGTCGCGGCCAGCTCACCAGCCACCGCAGCCCCGGAGGCCGCGGCAGCACCTTCGACGCGAAGGAGGTCGAGGCACTCGCGCGACGCGGAAGCCGGCGCGAACCGTCCACCGCTGCCAGCGAGTTGGCGGTACGCACCGGCATCACCCTGATCGACCGCGCCCACTGCTACTTCCGCGGCGTCGACACCGCGGAACTCGCCGCTCGCTACGACTACGAGGAAGTCGCCGAGTGGCTGTGGACCGGCGAACTGCACCGGGGTATGCGCTTCACCGCACCGCCCGACGTGCTCTCCGCCGCCTGCCGCGCCGTCCAGGCGCTGCCGGAGCACAGCGGCCCCATGGACCGGCTACGGCTCGCCGTGGTTGCCGCGGCGGCCGCCGACCCGCTTCGCTTCGACCTGTCCGAGGAGGCCGTTCTCGACACCGCCCGCGCTCTGATCCCCACCCTCGTCGGGGCCCTTCCGGCGCAGACACCCGATCCACCGCGCACGGAGGCGCTCGCATCGCGGCTGTGGTCGCGGCTGACCCCGTCGCCGACCGACGCGGCATCGCTCCACGCGCTCAATGCAGCACTGGTCCTGCTCATCGACCACGATCTCGCTGCCTCGACTCTCGCGGTCCGGGTCGCGGCCTCAGCGCGGGCACACCCCTACGCGATTCTGTCGGCCGGATTCGGGGCGTTGGACGGCCCGCTGCACGGCGCGGCCAGCGGACTCGCCCACCGCATGCTGGTGGAAGTGCTGGAACGAGGCAGCGCGGCAGCCGTCGTCGCCGACCACCTGAGGGCGGGGCGCCACATTCCAGGTCTCGGCCATCCCCTCTACCCGGGGGAAGACCCGCGGGCCCGTGCGCTCTTCGGACTGCTGGAAGACGTTCCGCAGGCGCAGTCGGCGCTGCAGGCCGCACGCGAAGTGATCACGACCACCGCGCGGCAGACCGAACTGCACGCCAACGTCGACCTGGCGCTCGCGGTACTGACCGTTTCGGCAGGGATGCCGGTCGAAGCAGGCGAGACGGTTTTCGCCGTCGCCCGAACGGCCGGCTGGATCGCGCACGCACTGGAGGAGTACGGAGAACCCCCACTGCGCATGCGGCCAAGCGGGCAGTACAACGGCCCCCGGCCGCCACAACCACTACCTTGACGGCGAGTGGCGCCGACGCCCGAAGCGCCTCGGCGACAACTCAGGTTAGGCTTGCCTTCGTGAGCACTTGCGCTACCACCTCCCGTGAATCGACCGAACCCGTCGCCGGGACCGCAGCCACCGCCCGCACCTGGCTGCTCATCGAGCAGACCGGCCCGTGGGGGGCCAACGCGCTGACAGACAGCCACCTCGATCCGCACATCGGCCGCGCCCTCGATGCCGCGGCAGCGGACACGGGGGTACGTATCGCCCTGATCCGCCGCCCCGGACGGCACGCCGACTGCCACGGCGCGGCGGGGCACCGGGTGTTCGTCGCGCACACCGCGCCGGGTCGGTCCTGGATCCGCACCACGACCGTCAGCGATCCGCGAACCATCCTCGAACTCGACTTCACCGCCCTGGGCACCGGGGAACACGGCGACCTCTGGGATGCGTACACCGGAGAACCCTTGGTCCTGGTCTGCACCAACGGCAAGCGGGACCGCTGCTGCGCGCTGCTCGGCCGACCGCTGGCCGCCGAGCTCGCCGCCAGCGGGGCCGAAGCCTGGGAGGTCACCCACATCGGGGGCCACCGCTTCTCCCCCACCCTCTTCGTCCTCCCGTACGGCTACGCCTACGGACGGGCCTCGGCCCATCTCGTCAAGGACGCGGTGGAGGCGGCGCGCGACGGCCGGGTCACCTTCGACCACTGCCGTGGCCGCTCCACGTGGGAGCGGCCGGCGCAAGCGGCCGACCTCGCGGTCCGGGAGCTGATCCGGGAGACGCGGGCGGACGCACTCGACGTCGTACGGACCGACTCGGTGCGGCCCGAACTTGTGCGGTCCGATGACCGCGCGCCCGCGGGCGGGACGGTTCCCAGGATCGGTCCGGCCTGGTCTGTTTTTGTCGCGCACACCGACGGCCGCTCGTGGCGCGTCGCGGTCGAGCAACGGGCCGACGGTGCTCCGGCGCCCGCCAGCTGTGGTGCGCCGCTCGGTCCACCGGCGCGCATGGCGGTCACCTCCATCACGCCCACCTCGGACATCACCGCCTCCGCGCGGACCCCTTGGACCGCCTCGCTCGCCCTTCCGGTCGCCTGACACCGGGGGCCCACCCCGCTCACCTTCTGGCGCACGACGCTGGCAGCGGCACGCCACTGCCGGCGGAGCGCCGGCGCCGCGTTTCCCATCACGCATCAGCAGGCCCACGGGCCACCCCTAGGGTCAGTGCCAGCCCAAGACCGGCCATCACCGGCACACCGGCGTCCGAAGCGGCGACCGAGCCGCGAACACCCCCCATTGCCGCGCCCCGAACCCTGCCGCGCCCAGCCCACATCGACCACACGAGCGCTCCCCTCCGCACATCCCGCACGCCCGACCCACCCAGCCTCAAACCTGCTGCGGCTGCCGGACACCACGAACCGTCCACGTTTCACTTTGCGAGGCTAAGCGCACACAGTCCGCAACCGACAGGCCTGTGGATAACTCCCGCAGCACCGGCAGGGCAGCTCGTCGTCGAGTGCGTGTGCCCTGCCTGGGCACATCGATCCTGACGCTCAGGTGATGACCGATCCCGTCGCCATCGTGGACACGGTGAGCGGGGCGAGCCCATCCGCCGCCGGCTGCGCGGGGCTCCTCGTGGCCCGGGCCGGTCCGAGGGGCAGACCAGCCGCGAGCCCCGCCGGGTACCGCCCTCCGGAAACGGTATCCACAACATCCCGGCACTCTCCGTATCCGGTCCAGCAGGGATTACCCGGTCGGCCCGGTCCGCCCTTACTGTTCGTACGTATGGGCGAGAAGGGCGAGTCGGTCTCGCGCCCGAGCACCGCGGGGTCCTCGGGCCAAGCATCACGTTCCGAAACTGCCGCAGGGCTGCCGAGCAGTACGGACCGACGCGAGGGCACCCCATCGGATGCACGCGCCCGCACAGCCGAACCACGGACCGGCACCAGACTGCGCCTGGGTTGGCCGCGCCGTGTCTTCTCCCAGGTGCTGATGGTGCAGCTGGCCATCGCGACGGGAGTCGCCGCGCTCGCGACCGGCCTGTTCCTCGCCCCGCTCAGCGCCGAACTCGATGATCAGGCGATGCACCGTGCGCTCGCCATCGCCCAGACCACGGCAGTCGAACCGCACCTCGACGACGCCCTGAAGTCCTCCCGTCCGACGCGGCACGGACCGGTCCAGAAAGAGGCCGAGCGGATACGTGACGCCACCGGCGCCGAGTATGTGGTGATCATGGACAACCGAGGTGTGCGCTGGTCCCACACCGACCCCGATGAAATCGGGCGCCACGTCTCCACCGACCCGAGCGTCGCGCTGTCGGGCAAGGAGGTCATGCAGATCGATGAGGGCACGCTCGGCCGTTCCGCCCGCGGCAAAGTCCCGCTGCGCGACGAGGACGGCAAGGTGATCGGAGCCGTGTCGGTCGGCATCGCGTACGAGAGCGTGCGAGGACGGCTGCTTTCCACCGTGCCCGAGCTGCTCGTGTACGCGGCCGGATCCATCGCCGTGGGCGCCCTTGCCGCCTATCTGGTCGCTCGCCGGCTGCAGCGCCGCACCCACGACCTGGCCTTCTCCGACATCTCCGCACTGCTCACGGAGCGTGAGGCGATGCTGCACGGCATCCGTGAGGGGTTCGTTGCCCTGGACAAGCGCGGTCGGATCCGCTTGATGAACGACGAGGCGCAGCGTCTCCTCGACCTGTGCCCCGAGGACACCGGACGCCCCCTGGACGAGGCCCTGCCACCGGGACGCACGACGGACGTTCTGGCCGGCCGGGTATCCGGCGCGGATCTACTCGCCGTCAGCGGGCACCGCGTCCTGGTGGCCAATCGCATGCCCACCGACGACGGAGGCGCCGTAGTCACCTTGCGTGACCGGACCGAACTGGAACGGCTGGGCCGTGAACTGGACGGCACCCGCGGGCTGATCGACGCCCTGCGCGCGCAGGACCACGAGCACGCCAACCGGCTGCACACGCTCCTCGGCCTGCTCGAACTGGGGCTGCACGAGGAAGCCGTGGAGTTCGTGACCCAGGCCGTCGGCGTGCACCGGGCAACGGCGGAACAGGTCACCGAACGCATCCACGATCCGCTGCTGGCCGCCCTCCTGGTCGGCAAGGCCACCGTCGCCACCGAGCGCGGCGCGTCGTTGAGCCTCTCCCCCCAGACGGACCTGCCCGACCGCTTGGTCGACCCGCACTGCCTCGTGACCGTTCTCGGCAACCTTGTCGACAACGCTCTGGATGCCACGGTGGGCAAACGCGACGCGCGCGTGGAAGTGGAGCTCCGCGCCGACGGCCGGACGGCCGTCGTCCAGGTCTGCGACAACGGTCCCGGTGTGCCCGAGGGACGTCGGGCGGAAATCTTCACCGAGGGCTGGACGACCAAGGAAGCCCCGTCCCACGGCGGGCGCGGTATCGGCCTGGCCCTCGTACGCCGCCTCGCCGAGCGCTACGGCGGCAGCGTCACGGTCGGCGACCGCGACGGCGGCGGTGCGGTGTTCACGGTGACGGTCCCCGACGCGCTGGCCGAAGAAATCGGCGCGTCGACGCGAGAGCCGTCGGGTCGTGTGGGCCACACCGACGCCGCTGTCACCGGGAGGCGCGACCACGCCCGCGGCACCCATCACGCCGACAGGGCAGCCGGCGCCGCCGAGGCCCCGGATGTCCCAGGAGGCGGGCGGTGATCGACGTACTGGTCGTGGACGACGATGTGCGAGTGGCGGAGATCAACGCCGCGTATGTCGCCAAGGTCGCCGGATTCCGTGTCAGCTGCATCGCCCACACCGCGGCCGAAGCCTTGACCGCCCTCGAGACGCACCCCGTTGATCTGATCCTCCTGGACCACTACCTGCCCGACGAAACGGGACTCCACATGGTGGGTGATCTGCGGCGGCGCGGTCTGCTCACCGACGTCATCATGGTGACGGCCGCCCGGGACATCGCCACCGTGCAGGCCGCAATGCGCCATGGCGCATTGCAGTACCTCGTCAAGCCCTTCACCTTCGCGGGCCTGCGCTCCAAGCTGGAGGGCTACGCGGCCCTGCACCGTACCTTCGAGGGCGGCGGCCAGGCCGAGCAGTCCGAAGTCGACAGGATCTTCGGTGCGTTGGGGGGTGCCGGAGCGGTTCCGGCCGAACTGCCCAAGGGTCACTCCACGGCGACCGCCGACCGGGTGCGCTCGGTGCTGCGCTCGGCAGAGGCTCCACTCTCCGCGCAGGAGGTCGCTGTCCAGGCGGGGCTGAGCCGGCAGACGGCCCAGCGGTACCTCAAGCTCCTCGAACGCACCGGCCGGGTCCGTCTGACCCTCAGATACGGCGAGACCGGGCGCCCCGAGCACCGTTACGAGTGGGCCTAGGAGCCCAGTCCGGTCAGCAGGCGTCGCGGGGCGCGCCCCCCGGTGGCCGCGGCTCCCCTCCGGACGACAGGCGTGAAGAAAGCCGCCGCCCTGTCGAGGAAGGCCGCGCAGGTGGCGGCTTTCTCATCGCCGTGGACCTCGCTGTAGGCCAGGCGGCTGTGGTCGTCGACGGCGGAGCGGACGTAGTCGAAGCCCATGCTGCTGCGCCTGTCCCGGCCGGCTCGGCGGCCCAGCACCTCGTGTCCGCCGCCCTCGGGGATCCGGCCGAGTTTCTTGACGTCGACGTGGACCAGTTCACCGGGTCGGTCGCGCTCGTAGCGGCGGATGCCCTGGCCGGTAGGCCGGTCCAGGAAGGCCAGGCGGTTCAGGCCGTGCCGGACCAGAATGCGGTGCACGGTCGAGGCGGGCAGGTCCAGGATCGGACCGAGGCGGGCGGGGCCGAGTTTGCGGTCCTGGCGCAGTCGGCAGACCCGGGCTTCCACCGCTGTCGCGGTCCGGTGCGGTGTCCGTAGGGGCCTGCTGGAGCGATCGTGCAGACCGGCCTCGCCCTCCGATCGCCAACGGCGGACCCACTTGTGGGCTGTCGGGCGCGAGATGCCCATCTCTGCCGCGACATGTGCGATGGGACGGCCTGCACCGACACGTTCGACCAGCAGCCGCCTGCCATGAACCGTCAGCCGGGCATTACGGTGAGACACGAAGACCTCCGTTGTGCGGTGAAGCCTAGACACCTCCACCACACCGGAGGTCTTCGTCATTGATCAAGACCCGCGACTGTTAACAACGCTCGTGATCAATACACCTAGGCGGCCCCGGCACCCGTGAGCGACCGGACCTCCGTCTCCGCGTGCCGGGCTTTGTCGGCGGGCTCCGGGGAGAGCACGGTTCCGAGCCACCCCATGAGGAAGCCCAGCGGGATCGACACGACGCCGGGGTTCTCCAGTGGGAAGTACGCGAAGTCCACTCCGGGGAAGAGCGACTCCGGGGTTCCTGAGACCACCGGCGAGAGGACGACCAGGGTGACCGCCGGGAGCAGGCCGCCGTAGACCGACCACACAGCCCCACGCGTGGTGAAGCGACGCCAGAAGAGGGTGTAGAGCAGCACCGGAAGGTTGGCCGACGCGGCGACCGCGAACGCCAGGCCCACCAGGAAGGCGACGTTCAGGTCCTGAGCGAGCAGCGCCAGGCCGATGGCTACGGCGCCGACCGCCGCCGCTGCGGCCCGAGCCACCGCCACCTCACTGCGCTGCTCGTCCTGTGCCGTGCCGCGGGTGCGTCGTAGCGAGGCGTAGAGGTCGTGGGCGACGGAAGCGGACGAGGCGAGGGTGATGCCGGCGACCACGGCCAGGATCGTGGCGAAGGCGACCGCGGCCACGACGGCAAAGAGAACCGTTCCTCCGGTCGAACCGGCGCCGCCGCCCAGCTCCAGGGCGAGCAGCGGAACCGCGGTGTTGCCGGCCTTGTTGGATGCCCGGACGGCGTCGCTGCCGAGCACCGCGGCGGCGCCGAAGCCCAGCACGATGGTCATCAGGTAGAAGCCGCCGATCAGGCCGATGGACCAGACGACGGAGCGGCGGGCCGACCGCGCCGTGGGCACGGTGTAGAAGCGGGCCAGGATGTGCGGCAGCCCGGCGGTGCCCAGGACGAGTGCCAGGCCGAGGCTGATGAAGTCGAGGCGCGAGGTCCAGTCACTGCCGTACTTGAGCCCCGGTGCGAGGAACTCGCTTCCGTGGCCGCTGTGTTCGGCGGCCGTGTTGAGCAGGCCGTTGAGATCTCCGTGGAACCGGGCCACCACCAGGACGGTCAGGGCAACCGCACCTCCCATGAGGAGCACCGCTTTGACGATCTGGATCCACGTGGTCGCCCGCATGCCGCCCAGGGCGACGTAGACCACCATCAGCGCGCCGACCCCGACGACCATCCAGGTGCGTGCCTGCTCGCCCGCGCCGCCGACGAGCAGCGCCACCAGGCTGCCGGCGCCGACCATCTGGGCCACCAGGTAGAGGACGGAGACGGTGACGGAGGCCGCGCCCGCCGCGATCCGGACCGGCCTCTCCCGCATTCGGGCGGCGACGACGTCGGCAAGGGTGAACCTGCCGCAGTTGCGGACCAGTTCGGCGACCAGGAACAGGACGACCAGCCAGGCGACGAAGAAGCCGACGCAGTAGAGCAGGCCGTCGTAACCGAAGAGGGCGATCACGCCGGAGATGCCGAGGAAGGACGCGGCGGACATGTAGTCGCCCGCGATGGCGAAACCGTTCTCCATCGGCGAGAAGAGCCGGCCGCCCGCATAGAACTCCTCGGCCGAACCGCGCCTGCGGCGGCCCGCCCAGGTGGTGATCGCCAGGGTGACGGCGATGAACGCGCTGAACAGGAGCAGCGCCAGGGTCTGGTGGTCGCCGGTCAACGGACGTTCCCTCCGGTCAGTTCCTGGGTCTCCCAGCGGATGTCGAGTGCCGCGCGGTCCCGGCGCAGCCGCGCGTGCCGCGCGTAGGCCCAGGTGAGCACGAAGGTCGTGGCGAACTGTCCGAGTCCGGCGAGCATGGCGACGTTGAGTGCGCCGGCGACGGGGCGTGCCATCAGACCCGGTGCGGTGGTGGCCGCGATCACGTAGGCGAGGTACCAGGCCAGGAAGACGGCCGTGGCCGGTACGACGAAGCGCCGGTAGCGGCTGCGCACTTCCTGGAAGGCGGCGCTGCGCTGGACCGTCAGGTACACCTCGTCGTGCGCCGCGGGCCGCGGTTGCGGAACGGTCGCGGATGTCGGGGTGCGGTCCGGCCCGCCCCGTTCGTCCGTCGGGTCACCCTCCCAGTCGCCCCACCCGGGGGCGAGTGCCTCGTACCAGGGGTCGTCGTCGAGCCGAACGTCGCCCGTTTCACCGGCCGTTCGGCCATCCTGCTTGTCCACCGAACACTCCTTGTTGCACCGGCCCGTTGACCGTGTGCACCAAGGATGGACAGAAAGGAAGATCCGGGACTCTTCATTCCGAAAGCTTCACCGGATCAGGTGGGTTGTCCGGGCGGCTGTGCGAGTCCGTGCCGGTATGCGTAGTGGATCGCCTGGGCTCGGTCCCGCAGCCCCGCCTTGGCGAAGATGTTGTTGATGTGGGTCTTCACGGTGGCGGTGGAGACGTGGAGGGTGCGGGCGATTTCCGGGTTGGAGCGCCCGCCGGCAACCAGGCGCAGCACTTCCGTCTCGCGGGCGGTCAGCCCGTTGGGGGGCTCGTCCGGGGGCTGCGGCAGGGCGCGCGCGGGCTCGGCGAAGCGCTCCAGGAGGCGGCGCTGGATCTTCGGTGACAGCCCTGCCTCACCGGAGAGCACGTCGTCGATCGCGCGGACGATCTCGTCGCCGTCCGCGTCCTTCGTCAGGTAGCCGCGGGCTCCGGCCCGGAGTGCGGGGAAGAGCGAGTCGTCGTCGGCGTAGGTGGTGAGCACCACCACCTGGGTACCAGGGTGGTCCGTGCGGATGCGGTGGGTCGCCTCGACGCCGTCGCAGCGCGGCATCCGCAGGTCCATCAGGACGACGTCGGGGGCGAGTTCGGCGACCATGCGGACCGCCTCCTCGCCGTCCGCGGCGGATCCCACGACCTCGACACCCGGCAGTAGCCCCAGCAGCATCACGATTCCCTCGCGCACCACGGTCTGATCGTCGGCGACCACGACGCGTGCCGTCATACGGGCACCCTCAACCGCACCACGAAGCCCTCCTCATCGGGGCCGGACTCCAGCGTTCCGCCGAGGAGTTCGGCGCGCTCCCGCATCCCCAGCAGACCGTACCCGGACCCGCTCCGCGCCAGCTCGGCGGGCGTGCCGTCACCACCCGAGTCGCGCACCTCGAGGCCCACGCCGCCGTCCGCGTACTCCAGCCGTACGCTCACCCGGGCGCCCGGCGCGTGCTTGCGTGCGTTCGTCAGCGCCTCCTGGGCCACCCGACGAACCGCGAGGCCCGCCTCGGCCGACATGGTGCGCCGTTCGCCCGCGACGTCCAGCCGCGCGCCCTCAGCGGCCGTCAGGCGGCGCAGGAAGTCCTCGACGGGGATCATGTCCCCGCGGAGGGCGGAAAGCGCCTCACGTGTCCCGTCAAGCCCTTCGCGGGCCATTCCACGGCAGGCGACCACCCGCTCCAGGATCTGATCTCGGTCGGCCTCGAGGTCGGGGCTGCGCTGGATCAACTGCCGCGCCGCCTCCAGGTGCACCAGCTGGGCGCTGAGGCTGTGGGCGAGGACATCGTGGATCTCGCGGGCGATCCGTCCGCGTTCGGCGAGGGCCGCCGATTCGGCTTCGGCCGAGCGGGCCGCGCGTTCCTGGGCCAGCAGCCGTTGGGAGTTGCCGCGCGCCTCCGCGTCCAGCCGTACGACGTATCCGGCCAGCGCCAGGCCCGCGGTGGTCGCGGCGGTGGACCACCAGTTGCCGGTGTTCACCACGGCGAACGCACCGAGGGCGACGGCGGAGCACGGCACGGCGACGCTCAGCGGCAGCCGTTCCATCGCCAGGATGGCGCAGGCGCACCACAGCACGATCGCCGGTGTCCGCGCCCCGGCGAGCTCGAAGGCGAGGGCTGCGCCCTCCAGCAGGAAGAACAGCCCGATGGACGGCAGCAGGCGGCGGGCCAGCGTCATCCGGAAGAAGCTGCGGAACGCCAGCAGGGCGCCGGCCATCCCGGCGGCCGCCGCCACCAGCCCCCAGCCGCTGAAGTTCCGCCCCGAGAGGGTGGTCCATACCAGTCCCACCACCACCAGGGCACGGACCGCCCGGCCGATCCACAGCCGGGTCCCACCGATGCCCTCACGGGCCAGCGACTCCCGCAGGGGCCAGCTCGTCCAGGAGTTCAGCGGCACATGCGGTCCTTGATCGGTGTGTGATCGGTGTGTGGCGGTCGGGGGGCGCGCGACGGGGTCAGCCGGCGACAGGGACACGGTACGTCCGCTGCGCGGCCTGGGCCCGCCAGGCGATGACGCCGGTCCGGGACAGCAGCATCGCGGCCACCGACAGGGTGAGTGCCGGGCTGCCCTGGTGGACGCCCATGAGCGAGCCGGCCCCCAGGAGCGCGACACGTACCGCCATGCCGCACAACCACACACCCGCCGTCGCCCAACCTCCCTTGGTCCACACACCACCGTCCGCGTCCGTCCACATACGAGTGGTCCAGGCCCAGGCGGCTCCGCTCACCAGCGCGAGCAGGATTCCCACACCGAGCAGCGCGACGGAGGCCGTGCGGTGGGCGGGATCCACCAGGCCGGGCTCCCGGCACGCCACGACCGTCAGGACGACGGGGATCAGCCACCACTTCCCGCCCTCCGACGTGACGCGCCGGGCGGTGAACTGCCGCACGAGTACGAGCACGACAACCGCGGTGATCGCGACGATGGTGAGCAAGCCGCTCATGGCCTGGGCCTCCGTGGGACGGGGAGTTTCGACGCTCCCGACGCTACGGAGAGGGCCCGGCCGGCCGGATCGGAGCAGGGGTGGGCCGCGGGTGGAAAACGTGTCGGGCGTCTCTCCACCCGGGGGTGGAGAGACGCCCGACGGGAGGCCGCGGTCGGATCAGGTGTCGATGCGCGAGCGGTCCAGCGTGGAGGCGGAGTTGGTGATGAACTCCTTACGGGGGGCGACCTCGTTGCCCATCAGGAGATCGAAGGCCTTCTCGGCCGCTTCGAGGTCGCTGATGTTGATCCGCCGCAGAGTCCGGTGGCGCGGGTCCATGGTGGTCTCGGCGAGCTGGTCCGCGTCCATCTCACCCAGGCCCTTGTAGCGCTGGATGCTGTCCTTGTAGCGGACGTTCTTGCGCTGGAGCTCGAGCAGCGTCTGGCGCAGCTCGTTGTCCGAGTAGGTGTAGATGTACTTGTCCTGGCCCTTCTTGGGGCTGACGAGTTCGACGCGGTGCAGCGGCGGTACGGCGGAGAAGACCCGGCCCTGTTCGACCATCGGCCGCATGTAGCGCTGGAAGAGAGTCAGCAGCAGGCAGCGGATGTGGGCGCCGTCGACGTCGGCGTCGGCGAGGAAGATGACCTTGCCGTAGCGGGCGGCGTCGATGTCGAAGGTGCGGCCGGATCCGGCCCCTATGACCTGGATGATGGCGCCGCACTCGGCGTTCTTGAGCATGTCCGAGACCGATGACTTCTGGACATTGAGGATCTTGCCGCGAATCGGCAGCAGCGCCTGGAACTCGGAGTTGCGGGCCAGCTTCGCGGTGCCGAGTGCCGAGTCGCCCTCGACGATGAAGAGTTCGCTGCGGTCGACGTCGTCGCTGCGGCAGTCGGCGAGCTTGGCCGGCAGGGAAGAGGACTCCAGGGCCGTCTTCCGCCGCTGGGCCTCCTTGTGCTGGCGGGCGGCGATGCGGGTGCGGGCCGCGGCGACGACCTTGTCCAGGACGGAACGGGCCTGCTGCTTGGCGTCCCGCTTGGTGGAGGTCAGGAATGCCTTGAGCTCGCGGCTGACCACCTGCGCCACGATCCGAGAGGCGGCGGAGGTACCGAGCACCTCCTTGGTCTGCCCCTCGAACTGCGGCTCGGCGAGCCGTACCGTCACCACCGCGGTGAGGCCCTCCATGGCGTCGTCCTTGACGACGTCGTCCTCGGCTACCCGCAGCAGCTTCTGGCCGCGCAGGACCTCGTTGACGGTCTTGGCGATCGCACGCTCGAAGCCGGAGACGTGGGTGCCGCCCTTGGGCGTGGCGATGATGTTGACGAACGACCTGACGGTCGAGTCGTAGCCGGTGCCCCAGCGCAGTGCGATGTCGACGCCCAGTTCGCGGGTGACTTCGGTGGGTGTCATGTGCCCGCGGTCGTCCAGGACGGGGACGGTCTCCTTGAAGCTGCCCTGGCCGGTGAGGCGCAGGACGTCGCAGACGGCCTTGTCCTGGGCGAGGTACTCGCAGAACTCGCTGATGCCGCCGTCGTAGCGGAAGGTCTCCTCGGTCTTGCCGGCGCCGTCGATGCCGCGCTCGTCGCGGACGACGAGGGTCAGGCCGGGCACCAGGAAGGCCGTCTGGCGGGCGCGGGCGTGCAGCGTCTCCAGGGAGAGCTTGGCGTCCTTGAGGAAGATCTGCCGGTCGGCCCAGTAGCGGACCCGGGTGCCGGTCTTCGCCTTGGCGACGCGCTTGCCCTTGATCAGGCCGTTGCCCGGGTCGAAGGGGGCGTCGGGGCCAAATTCGGTGAAGACCCCGGGGACCCCTCGGCGGAAGCTGATGGAGTGCGTCTTGCTGTTGCGGTCGACCTCGACGTCGAGTCGTGCGGAGAGGGCGTTGACGACGGAGGCACCGACGCCGTGCAGGCCACCGGAGGCCGCGTAGGAGCCGCCTCCGAACTTTCCACCGGCATGGAGCTTGGTCATCACGACCTCGACGCCGCTGAGCCCGGTCTTGGGCTCGACGTCGACGGGGATCCCTCGGCCGTTGTCTCGGACCTCCACCGACCCGTCGTCGTGGAGGATCACCTCGATGTGGTCGCAGTAGCCGCCCAGCGCCTCGTCGACGGAGTTGTCGATGATTTCCCACAGGCAGTGCAGCAGGCCGCGACTGTCCGTCGAGCCGATGTACATGCCAGGGCGCTTGCGGACGGCCTCCAGACCCTCGAGGACGAGCAGATGCCGCGCGGTGTAGTTGGATCCGTCCCGGTCTGCCCCGGTCAGCACGGCGGTGGACGGCACGGACATCTCGGCGGTCACGCGGTTCGCTCCTCGCTGAATTTCTGGCAGTCCGCATTCCGCGGACTCGGTTGTGGCGGTGTCACCGGTGAGAGGGTACCGAGGCCTGGTAGAGCCGATGTGACGCCACCCGTAACCACGTCCATGGTAGTCCGATTTCGCTCACATGTTCGATCCCTCGATAGTATGACGTCCCAGTGACGTGCACATCACGTTCCCTTCCAGGCATGAACCATTTAGGCTCCGGGCACGTCCTCATCAACGACCGGCAATCCAGCCGGGAGGGCTGACAACGACAACCAATGTGAATCAGACCACCAAGCAATACGGCTCATTCGCCGCCACCCGGCAGCACCCGGCCCCCTCGAAGAAGTTTTTTCGAGGAAAAGGCACAAGCGGGAACGTTTTCGGCCTGGTTGGATGTTGACCCTGGTACGACAGCTCGTCGAGCTAGAGAAGAGGCGACGTGACTACTGTTCTGACACCCGCGAGCCCGCTGACGGCCGCTGACCGCTGCGACCGCTGCGGCGCCCAGGCATACCTGCGCGTCGTCCTGATGTCCGGCGGCGAACTGCTCTTCTGCGCCCACCACGGTCGCAAGTTCGAGCCAGAACTCAAGAAGATCGCCGCGGAAATACAGGACGAGACGGAGCGGCTGACCGCCCCTCCGGCGTCCGCGTCCGACGAGGAACGCTGACACTTCGCATCCCCGACGAGCGAGTAGCGGCTGAGGCCGTGCGGCGGGCGGTCCCCCGGCACCACCGGGGAGGCCGCCCGCACTCGTACGCTCGGCCGCTTCCTTCCATCCCCGACCCCACTCAACCCGCCCCGTGCCCGGACACCGCCGGGAGCAGGGCGGAAGCACGCGTATAGACGCCGGGGCTGCCGGCCTTGCCGCATCCGGTCCCCCACGACACCAACCCCACCAGGCGCCCGTGCACCACCAGCGGCCCACCACTGTCCCCCTGGCAGGCGTCCCGCCCGCCCCCCGGCTCCCCCGCGCACAGCATGGAAACGGGCTTGTACGTTCCGTCGGCGTTGCCGGGGTACGCCTTCGCGCAGACCGCGTCCTGGAGCACATTCACCTCGGCCGACCTCAGCCGGGAGGCGTAGCTGCCCTCACCGGTCATGTCCCCCCAGCCGTAGACCGTAGCCGCGTTGCCCGCCTGGTAGGCGTCGTCGTCTTGGCTCGCTATGGGAATCGGGCGGTTCCTGACCGGCTTGGCCAGCGTGAGGACGGCCATGTCGCCCTCGTTCGTCCAGCTGTCGTAGGCCGGGTTCACCCATATCTTGGCGGGCTTGATCTCCTGGCCGCCGTGGCGAGCGAGGTTGTCACGTCCGACGACGATCCGCAGATCGCTCACCTGCTGCCAGGGCACACCCAGCACTTCTCTGCTCAGGCAGTGCGCAGCAGTCACCACCGTCGAGCTGCCGACGAGGACGCCACCGCAGAACTGCCCGGAGCGCGCGGCACCGAACCGCGTGTGGGAGGCGAGTGCGACCGCCCATGGACTCTGTGAGACGCCCACCGGCGAGCCGCCGACCACCGACCCGTCCGCTGTCGCGGCTGTCGGTGCGGCGAAGACCAGTGCGAGGGCTCCGAGAACGGCGTGGGACGGACGCATACGGACTCCTGACTCTGGGGACAGTGGTCGCCCACCCAGAGTGACCCAAACGGATGCCCCCCGCACCCGGACGGCGGCGAGCCCGGCCCCTCCACAAAGGAGGTACCGGGCTCGCAGGAGGGTCCGTGGCCGTTCGGCTAGTCGAGGTAGTCGCGCAGCACCTGGGACCGCGACGGGTGACGCAGCTTGGACATGGTCTTCGACTCGATCTGGCGGATCCGCTCGCGGGTGACGCCGTAGACCTTGCCGATCTCGTCCAGTGTCTTGGGCTGGCCGTCGGTGAGGCCGAAACGCATCGAGACCACGCCGGCCTCGCGCTCGGAGAGGGTGTCCAGCACCGAGTGCAGCTGCTCCTGCAGGAGCGTGAAGCTGACGGCGTCGGCCGGGACGACCGCCTCGGAGTCCTCGATGAGGTCACCGAACTCGCTGTCGCCGTCCTCGCCCAGCGGGGTGTGCAGCGAAATCGGCTCGCGACCGTACTTCTGGACCTCGATGACCTTCTCGGGGGTCATGTCGAGTTCCTTGGCCAGCTCCTCCGGGGTGGGCTCGCGGCCCAGGTCCTGGAGCATCTGGCGCTGGACGCGCGCGAGCTTGTTGATGACCTCGACCATGTGGACGGGGATGCGGATGGTGCGGGCCTGGTCGGCCATGGCGCGGGTGATGGCCTGGCGGATCCACCAAGTCGCGTAGGTCGAGAACTTGTAGCCCTTGGTGTAGTCGAACTTCTCGACCGCGCGGATCAGACCGAGGTTGCCCTCCTGGATCAGGTCCAGGAAGAGCATGCCGCGGCCGGTGTACCGCTTGGCCAGGGAGACGACCAGACGGAGGTTGGCCTCCAGGAGGTGGTTCTTCGCCCGGCGGCCGTCCTCGGCGATGATCTCCAGCTCACGCTTGAGCTTCGGTGCGAGCTTGTCGGCGTTCGCCAGCTTGTCCTCGGCGAACAGACCCGCCTCGATGCGCTTGGCGAGCTCGACCTCCTGCTCGGCGTTGAGCAGCGGGACCTTGCCGATCTGCTTGAGGTAGTCCTTGACCGGGTCGGCGGTGGCGCCGGCAGCGGCGACCTGCTGCGCGGGCGCGTCGTCCTCGTCGTCGTCGGACAGGACGAAGCCGGCGCTCTCGGTGCCTTCGGGGACATCGGCGGCGGCCTCGCCCTTGCCGGCCGCCGGGGTCTCCTCGGTGGCCTCGTCGTCGAGCAGCTCGTCGACGTCCTTCTTGGCCGCGGTCTTCTTGGCGGTGGTCTTCTTGGCGACCGTCTTCTTGGCGACCGTCTTCTTGGCTGCGGCCTTCTTTGCCGCTGCCTTCTTGGCAGGCGCGGGGTCGGTCTCACCGGACGGATCCGCCATCGGGGCGGCGGACGCGGCGGTGGCCTTCTTCACCGTGGCGGTCTTGGCCGCGACGGTCTTGGTGGCGGTGCGCTTTGCCGGACTCTTCGCTGCGACGCTCTTGCGGGTGCGCTTGGGCGCCTCTGCGGCACTGACCATCAGCGTCACACCCTCCTCGTCGAGGATCTGGTTGAGGCTGCGCAGAACGTTCTTCCACTGGGTTGGCGGAATCTGGTCAGCCTCGAAGGCCCGACGCACGTCATCGCCGGCGATCTGCCCATCAGCCTTTCCCCGCTCGATGAGCGCCATCACAGACTCTGACTCGGCGATCTCCGGCGGGAGCGTACGGGATGTGCTGGCCGACACGAACAACCTCTCGGAACGATGGAAACGGCTTCCGACCCCGTCCTGTGTGGATCGGAGCCGACGACCGCCGGTGGGGATGAACCGACGGCGCGCGGGCAACCGGGGAGTTGAACAGCGTCACGAACGCCGTCCGCATTCCTTCCTCGGCTATCACCTCTTAAGTCATCGCGCTTCCCCGAAGAGCGTTACGCCCAATCTGCGTGGCCCGAGTCACACCCCATAACGACCCATTCCCAGTCATATGACATGCAATCCTCCTAAGGCGCATCGTCGGATCCGGGCGACGCTCCCGGATCCGACGATCTCGCGCGCCTCGACACGTCCGGCGCACCCGACCGAAGGAGCGGCGGGGCACCCACCCGCGCGGCGCCTACGGTCCGCACGTGTTCGGGTACGGGCCTTCAGTGCTCGCGGGGCGCGGGAACGACGTGACCGTCGGGCGTCCCGGAGCCCTGGCCGACCTCACCGTGGGCGGCGAGGAGCTGGCGCATCGCGGACTCGGCCGCCGTGGCGTCGCCGGAGCCGATGGCGTCCACGATCCGCATGTGCTGGCCCACGGACGTCTCGATCGGGCGCTCGCAGCCACCCGAGGGGCCGCCGGAGACGTGGAGCGCGGAGGAGACGATGCCCGAGAGGTGCTCGAGCATGCGGTTCCCGGCCAGCTGCAGCAGCAGGGTGTGGAACTCTGCGTCGGCGCGGCCGAAGGTCACGGTGTCGCCCTGGGCGGCGGAGTGGCCCATGATCTCGACCATGTCGGCGAGCCGCTGCTGGATGTCCTCGCGGCCGTGGCAGGCGGCGAGGCGGGCGGCGAGCGGCTCGATGGTCCAGCGCAGCTCGGACAGCTCGCGGCGCTGGTCGTCGCGCTGCGGCCCGTAGGCCCGCCACTCGATGATGTCGGGGTCGAGGAGGTTCCAGTCGCTGACCGGGCGGACCCGGGTGCCCACGTTCGGGCGGGCGCTGACCAGGCCCTTGGCCTCGAGGACGCGCAGCGACTCGCGGACGACGGTCCGCGAGACCTCGAAGCGCTGGCCGATCTCCTCGGGGACTAGCGGGCGGTCTGCGCCGAGATCGCCCGAGACGATCATCTGGCCCAGCTGCTGGACGAGTTGGCCGTGCAGGCCGCGGCCGCGGCTGCCGGCGGCACGCCGGCCGACCCGGCCCATGTCGGCTTCGGAGCCGTCCCACACCGGCGAGACGCGCTCGGTGCGGTCCACGCCTGTCGCGTTCGCGGCAGGGGAACCGTTGGCGTAGGAGTAGCGGTCAAGCTCGCCCGGACCTGCGAGGCCGGTGTCGCCGGGGCGAGCCGCGGTCATCATGGTGTGCGCAAGGGTACTCACGCCTCTTTTGTCGGCGACACCCTGAACACCCTTGAGGTCTTTGGTGAAAAGCACACGAAAGGGTGATCGCCCGTCATCTCTCAATTGACGCTTTATCGGAAGGAAACGCGCCGCCTGTGGTGACTTGCGGACAGCGGCGCAACAACAGGGCCGCGAAACGGGCGCCATCCGTGGTCAGCGCGCCCATCCCCGAAACATCGTGAGGGCGTACGCGCAGACCAGCAGGGTCAGCGACAACGCCATCGCACTGCCTACGGGTTGGGTCACAAGTCGCATGACGACCGTTACGCCCTGGTCGATTCCGGAAGGCCAGCGGTAGAGAGCCGACGACCCCAGTCGCCCCGGGAGCCCCACCAGTGACCGTGCCGCGGGCTCGGCGACCGCGCTCTGCACGAGCGGCAGGACGACGACGGGCACGGCGAGTACGGCGGCCAACCCCGTTGCGGTGGACCGGAATACGCCGGCGGCGAGGACGCCCGCCCAGGCGCAGCAGATCAGCAGCCCCATCCAACCGGCGGCGAGAAGTGGCCATTCGGTGATGCTCACGGCGGCTTGCGGTCCGAACAGGCTGCGGACGCCGGCCTCGTCGGCGACGAGTACGAAGAGGCCGAGGAGCAGTGCGGCGGCGCCGCTGACCAGGAGCTTGGCGATCAGCAGTCCCAGGCGTCGGGGGACGGTGCCGCGTTCGGCGGCGAGGGCGGGGTAGCGGAACTCCTGGCCGAAGGCGAGTGCGCCGAGGAGTCCGGCACCGAGTGCAGCCGGAGGGAAGGGCAGCTCACGGGGCCAGCCCATGAGCACACGGGACATCGGGGCCTCGCCGTGCCGGGCCAGCAGCAGCGCCAGGCCCAGGGAGAGGAGGACGGATGCGGCGGCCGCGAGCAGGCCGGCGCGGTCGCTGAGCGTGCGGCGCAGTTCGTAGCGCAGGGGCCAGGCGGGGCCGGGGGCGGGCAGGCGGGGGATGGCGAGCTTTTCGACCGCCGGCGCCGAGGATCGGGCCGGGCGGGCCGCGGGGACGGTGGCCGCGACGACCGGGAGGGTGAGGGTGTCGGACACGGTGTCCGAGCCCTTGGGGGCGATGGCGGCGCGGGCGGCCTGGAGGACGCGGACCATCGGCCTCGGGACGGGCGCGGGGAGCGCGTCGGCCGAGAGCGCGGGCGTGGCCGGGGTGCCGGCGGCAGGGCCCGAGGGGCGGCCGTCGGCGCGCTCGAGCGGGGTGACCGGGCCGGTGTCGCCGACCTCGTCGGCGAGCTGGTGCACCAGGATGCCGTGGCGGTAGGCGGCCTCCCCCACGGCGGCGCAGCTGCTGCCGTAGACGGCGAGGCGGGTGCCGCTCTCGCGGACGACCTCGATGACGCGCGCGACGACGGGGTCCGCGGCGTGGTCGGCACGCTGGGACTCGTCGACGAGGAGGGTGGCGAGCCGGTCGGCCTGTGGGGAACGGACGGCCACCCGGGGGCGCAGGCGGGTGCGCGCGAAGTCGGCAGCTTCCTGATCAGCGACAAGTCGACCTTCGCCGACGGTGACGACGCGGTCGGCGAGCCGGGCGCTCTCCTTGGCATCGCGGGAGGTGGTGAGGACGGCGCCACCCTGTGCCGCGTAACCGCGCAGCAGGTCGTGCATCCAGGCCGCTTCGCGCCGCGAGACCCCGTCGGCGGGTTCGTCGAGCACGAGGGTGTGGGGGTCGCCGATGAGCGCCGCGGCCAGGCCCAGCCGGCGGTCCATGCCGCGGGAGAACTCGCCCAGGCGCTGGTCGGCCAGCCCGCTGAGGCCGACGAGGTCGAGGACGTCGTCGGCTCGGGTGGGCGGGACTCCGGCGGCGGCGCTGAGCATGCGCAGATGTGTGCGGGCCGTGCGGGACGGGTCGGCCGGGGCGTCGCCCAGGAGGACGCCGAGTTCGCGGGCCGGGTTCGGGATGCGGTGCAGGGGGCGGCCGCGGAAGAGGGCGACGCCGCGGCCGCGTTCGAGTTGCAGAATCAGCCGCAGGGCGGTGGTCTTGCCTGCTCCGGCGCCGCCCAGGAGCACGGTGATGTGCCCTGGCCGCGCTTCGAAGGTCAGGTCGTCGACGGCGGGCGGGAGTTCGCCGCGGGGGGCGCTGGTCAGTCCGACGGCCTGGATCATCGCGTCCCTCGCGGGGCGTGAGACCGTTCGGCGGTCACGGGCGATACGAGAGGGCTCACTCGGCCAAGGTAACGCTATATGTCCTATTTACCCGTAATTGCCGAGTGATGATGTTCCGTCGTGTCCCGTCCTCGCCGGGGTCGGATCAGACCTCCGGGCGCAGCATCGGTGGGTTGAGGAGCGTCGCGCCGCCGGCCCTGAACAGCTGTGCGGGGCGGCCGCCCTGACGGGTTGTCGTGCCACCGGTGGGCACCAGGAAGCCTGGGGTGCCGGTCACCTTGCGGTGGAAGTTGCGCGGGTCCAGAGAGACGCCCCAGACCGCTTCGTAGACCCGCCGCAGCTCGCCGACGGTGAACTCCTGCGGGCAGAAGGCCGTGGCGAGGGAGGAGTATTCGATCTTCGAGCGTGCCCGCTCGACGCCGTCGTCGAGGATCTGCGCGTGATCGAAGGCCAGTGGCGCCGCCAGTTCACCTTCACGGGCATGGGCGCCGTCCTGGTCCAGGAGGGTCTCGACCGGTGCCCAGCGCGCACTGTGCGCGTCGCCACCGGCCCGCGGGGCGGGCAGGTCGGGCGCGAGGACGAGGTGCGCGACGCTGACGACCCGCATACGGGGGTCACGCCCGGGGTCGCCGTAGGTGGCGAGCTGTTCGAGGTGCGCGCCGTACGCAGGCGGCGTACCCGATGCGGACTGCGCGTGCAGGCCGGTCTCCTCGGCGAGTTCCCTCGCGGCCGCTTCCTCGAGGTCCTCGTCGACCCGGACGAAGCCGCCGGGCAGGGCCCAGCGGCCCTGGAACGGCGGCTCACCGCGGCGCACTGCCAGCGCGCACAGCGCATGGCCGCGCACGGTGAGCACGACCAGGTCGACGGTGACGGCGAAGGGCGGAAAGGCCGACGGGTCGTAGGGAGGCATGCCCGCGATCATAGTCGTCCGCCTGACGATAAACAGGTCTTGTCGTCTGTCAGGAGCCCAGTTGCAGACCGTCTGCCGCCACTTCCACCATTCCCATGCCGAGTCTGCTGATCCGTACGGCGAACGGCTGTTCCGCGATCCTCAGGCCGGTGAACTGCATCGCGCCCAGTGGCGCGCTGCCGAGCGGCCGGAGGGCCACCGTCCCCGCGGGGACGTCGGGGCGCAGGCCTGCCAGGGCGATCAATATCTGGGCGGCGCCGGCCGCAGCGACGGCCGCGGGTCGGCAGGCCGCCGGATGCGGGACGGGGGCGGCGCCGGCGGTGCGCTGCTCGCCCGCGTACATCTCCGGGAGGCGGTGGCCGAATCCGTCCGCGGCGTCCAGGACGCCGCGGGCCAGGACGCCGGCCGTCTTGTCATGGCCGGCCGCGGCCAGGCCGGCGACGGCGGTCGCCGTCTCGTGCACGCGGACCGCGCCGCTGCGGTGACCGAACGGGTTGTAACCGCTCTCCTTGGAGCTCAGCCCGCGCAGGCCCCAGCCGGTGTCCAGGGCCGGGCCGCTCAGGAGCCGGGCGAGTTGGTCCGTCTGCCCCGCGTCCAGCAGGCCGGGGGCGAGGGCGCCACCGCCGAGCAGGCCGGTGTCGAGGAGATGCGCCGCGGTGGATCCGAGGTGCGGCAGCGGCCGGCCGTCGCCGCCGATCAGCGCGGCGGGACGGCCGCCCGCACGGTCCTCGAGCCAGAAGTCCGTCCGGAACCGGGCGCGCAGATCCGCTGCCCACTCCCGCAGCTCCGCCGCTTCGCGGTATCCGGCGGCATCGAGGAGATCGGCGCCCAGGAGTGCGGCACGGTGTGCGTGGGCCTGGGTCTCACAGCGGAACGGTCCGTCGGGCACGGGGTCGGGGAGGTAACCGCCGCCTTCTCCGCCCGTCGCTTCGGTAGCGGTGCGCAGCCATCGCAGGCAGCGTTCCGCGGCGGGCAGCAGCCGCTCCGTCTCGTGGTCGGGCAGACCCCAGCGGCGGGCCTCCGCGAGGACGGTGGGGAACAGCAGGGTGGCTTCGATACCCGTGCAGCTCGGCGGGGCGTGCGGTCCGGCGTCCCGGAGCGCTCCCGGAATTCGGCCGAAATCCGCCCCTGGCGTGGCTTGTTGGGTACGGGAGAGTGCTCGCAGGGTGCCCCCGGCGAGCCGGGTGCCCAGCGGCAGCAGCATCCGGGCGGTCCAGAGCGCCTCTGCCGGGGCGAGGCCGCACCGCCAGGGGAAGCCGCCGGCGACGTACACGTCCTGGGGCGCTGCGGGGTCGCGCGTCAGCAAGCCGTACAGGTCATCGAGGCTGCCCGCCAGGAGGGCGTCGGCGCGGTGGTCGTCGCACTCCAGCCGTGCGTGCGACCAGGGGCGTGGCGGCCGGTCGCCGCGGGTGCGAAGGGCAGGTGTGGTGTCCCGCGGGGCGGGGGCCGAGGTGCCCCCGCCCCGCCGCCGTCCGGTCAGGTGGCCTTCCGGCGGGAGTTCGGCGTCCCGCTCGAGCCTGACCCGCAGTTCGACGGTGCGGTGGCTGCCGGGCGGCACGTCCAGTTCCCAGCGCAGCAGGCCCGCCGACGCCAGCGCGTCCTGGGGCGCCGGGGTCGCGGAGAGCACCGCGTGGACTCCGGCACCCGACCAGCGAAGCCCCGAACCATGGACCGCGGCCCGTAGTTCGGGGCCGGAGAGCCCGACGGCCACGGCGCCGAGTTCTGCGAGGTCGGTGCCCAGCCTGATCTCGACCGGCAGCCGAACGTGCCGGGGTGCGCTGCTGCGGAAGGTGATCTGCTCGGTGCCGTCGGCGGACCGCAGCCGCTCCATCCGGATCTCCGGATCCGGGCCCCGGTCGCCCGTTCTGCGGATCGTCGCGACGAACCGCGCGCAGTGTGCGGACGTCAGTCGCCCCTGGACCACGAGGGGCTCCCCGCCCGCGGCCCGCACCTCGCAGCGGGACAGGATCCGCAGGCCGTCGCGGTAGTAGCCGTCCAGGCCGTGGCCGGTCAGCTGCCCCGAGGCGGACGAGACGGCGAGAGCGGGCAGGGAGATGCAGATCAGCGAGGAGTGGACGGGCTGGGGCTGGGGAATGCGGGGTCGCGCAGGGCGCCGCGCGGCGGACGGCCGGCGGGCCTGCGGGGTGGTGGGGACGATGCCTGGCACGCTCTGCGCTCCCTGGTGGTGTCGGGGCTCCGTACGGCCTGCGCCCCCCTCGTGAACGGCCCGGCCGGGACCCAGGTCACGCCGGCCGGGCAGTGCCGCGCCGCTCACCGCCGGCTCCGGTCGCCGTCCCGGCCGGCCCGGCGCCTGGTGCGTCCCCCGGTCGTACGGCCGCCGGGACGGGTGCCGCCGCGTGGTCCGAGCGGGCGGTCGGCGCCCCCGGATCGGGTGGACGGCGACCGTGGGGCGGTCTGGCGGGGCGCCTCCTCGGCGGGTGTGGTGGGCGAGCCCGGGGCGAGGGCCGCCGCGTGCTCGGTGCGTTGCTCGCGCAGGCAGCGGCGCAGTGGCTCCGGATCGAGGCCGTCGTTGATGGCGCGGTGCAGCAGGTCGGCGAAGGCGTAGCCGGGGTCGATGCTCAGGGCACGGCCGAGCGTGACGCGTGCCGAGGGCGCGTCCTCGGTGGCCCAGCAGACCCATCCGGCGAGGGTCAGCGGTGCCACGGCGTGTTCGAGATAGCCGCCGGCGCAGCGGCGGGCGAGGGCGCGCCAGAGCCTGAGGGCGGGCGCCGCCGCGGAGCCCTCCATCCACTCCGCCGCCCGGTCGCGGGTGAGGCGGTCCTGGAGTCCGAGGATGAGGGCGGCCGCCTCGGCGTCGGTGATCAGCGCGTCGTCGCAGGCGTCCCTGGCCCGGTTGCTGCCGGAGGGGGTGTCCAGACGGAAGCGGCGGATCATCGTCTCGGCCAGCTCGAGGGTGTCGCGGCGGACGGCGGCCGCTCCGTCCGGGCGGAGCATGCTGGGTACGAGCGCGGCGGCCGCGGCGTCGAGGGACTTCTCCTGGTCGTCGCCCCGGGGGCCGGTACGGGGCGCCAGCCGGGCCTCCATCTGCTTGAGCGAGCCGCGCACCTGCATTCCCGAGTAGGCGGCGGCCGCGGCCATCACGGACGTGCCGGGCATCACCAGGGGTGTGCCGTCGACGGGGCAGCAGCGGAAGTCCGGGCAGCAGTAGGACCAGTAGCGGCCGTTGGCGAGGCACAGCGCTTCGAGTACCGGGACGTCCAGGGCTCCGCAGGCGGTCCTGAGCCGCTGGGCGAGAGGGCGGAGCCGGTCCTTGACGTCCTTGCCGCTCTCCCCCGCCGCGGGCTCCTGGCACAGGAAGACGAGGACGGCGTCGGGGCGTCCGGCACGGTCCTGCGAGCCGGAGATCAGGCAGTCGGCGAGCTGGTCGGCGGCATCCGGCCACTGCGCGGCATCCGTCGGGATCCCGAGCCGGACCCGGCCGCCGAACCGTCCGCGCTCCCCGTGCAGGGCGACGAGGACGGCGCTGTCGTCCGGATAGAAGCCCATGAGGTACGGGAGTGCGTCGGCGAGTTCGGCGGGGCCGCGCAGGATGACCAGGGGCTCGGCGGGCGGGGCGGGAGTGGCGCCGGAGGACGGGCCGGAGGTGGCGCCGGCGGGACGGGCAGGGCCGGAGAATGCCGCGGGCCCGGAGGGATGAGAGGAGTGGGACGAGGCATGCCCGGCCGGCGAGGAGTTGTCGGGAGAGTCGGGCTCGGACGGTTCGCTGTGCGGATTCATGCCTCGAAGATCCCGCGGACGGCCAGAGCCGCGCGACCCCTGTGGATAACTCACGGGTGACGTGGTTTTCCACAGGTTGGGGCGGGCGTTCGCGCGTTGTCAGTGGCATCGGGTTGCATGGGGGCATGAGCAACGAAGACCTGCGCGCCTCGGCCGATGCCGTCCTGACCCGACTCGTCGGGGATCCCGACGGAAAGGCCCGGCTGCGCGAGGATCAATGGCGGGCGATCGAGGCGCTGGTCGCCGACCACCGCCGAGCCCTGGTCGTGCAGCGCACGGGCTGGGGCAAGTCCGCGGTCTACTTCGTCGCGACGGCGCTGCTGCGAGCGCGCGGCAGCGGGCCGACGGTGATCGTCTCCCCGCTGCTCGCGCTGATGCGCAACCAGGTCGAGGCGGCCGCGCGGGCCGGGATCCGGGCCCGCACGATCAACTCCTACAACACCGAGGAGTGGGAGAGCGTGCAGGCCGAGGTGGCCGCGGGCGAGGTCGATGTGCTGCTGGTGAGTCCCGAGCGGCTCAACAACCCCGACTTCCGCGATCAGGTGCTGCCCAGGCTGGCCGCCGCCACCGGCCTGCTGGTGGTCGACGAGGCGCACTGCATCTCCGACTGGGGCCATGACTTCCGGCCGGACTACCGCAGGCTGCGCACGATGCTCGCCGACCTGCCGCCCGGGGTGCCGGTGCTCGCCACGACCGCCACTGCCAACGCCCGGGTGACGGCCGACGTCGCCGAGCAGCTGGGGACGGGTGAGGGCACGGCGGAGGCGCTGGTGCTGCGCGGCCCGCTGGACCGGGAGAGCCTGAGTCTGGGGGTGCTGTCCCTGCCGGACGCCGCGCACCGGCTCGCCTGGCTGGCGGACCATCTGCACGAACTGCCGGGCTCGGGGATCATCTACACGCTGACGGTGGCCGCGGCCGAGGAGGTCACGGCGTTCCTGCGGCACCGGGGTCACACCGTGTCCGCGTACACCGGCAAGACCGAGAACGCCGACCGGCAGCAGGCCGAGGACGATCTGCTCGCCAACCGGGTCAAGGCACTGGTGGCGACGTCCGCACTGGGAATGGGCTTCGACAAGCCCGACCTGGGGTTCGTGGTGCACCTGGGCTCGCCGTCGTCGCCCATCGCGTACTACCAGCAGGTGGGGCGGGCGGGCCGTGGCGTCGAGCACGCCGAGGTGCTGCTGCTGCCCGGCCGTGAGGACGAGGCGATCTGGACGTACTTCGCCTCGCTCGCGTTCCCGCCCGAGGAGCAGGTGCGCCGGACGCTGGACGTTCTGGCGGCCGCCGACCGTCCGGTGTCCCTGCCGGCTCTGGAGCCGCAGGTCGAGCTGCGCCGCTCCCGCCTCGAGATCATGCTCAAGGTGCTCGACGTGGACGGGGCGGTGCACCGTGTGAAGGGCGGGTGGACGGCCACCGGACGGCCGTGGTCGTACGACGCGGAGCGCTATGCGTGGGTGGCCCGCCAGCGGGCGGCGGAGCAGCAGGCCATGCGCGACTACGCCGGTACGACGGCCTGCCGGATGGAGTTTCTGCGGCGGCAGCTGGACGACGGGGAGGCGGTGGCGTGCGGCCGCTGTGACAACTGCGCCGGGGCCAGGTTCACCGCCGAGGTGTCGACCACGGCGCTGGATGCCGCGCGCGGTGAGCTGGGGCGCCCGGGTGTGGAGGTGGAGCCGCGGCGTATGTGGCCGACGGGGCTTCCGGCGATCGGGGTCGACCTCAAGGGGCGCATCCCGGCGGGTGAGCTGGCCGCCACTGGCCGGGCCCTGGGCAGGCTGTCCGACATCGGTTGGGGCAACCGCCTGCGGCCGATGCTCACGCCGCAGGCCGCGGACGGCCCGGTGCCCGACGATGTCGCGGCCGCCGTGGTCACGGTCCTCGCCGACTGGGCCAAGGGGCCCGGGGGTTGGGCCTCCGGAGCGGCGGACGCACCGGCGCGCCCGAGAGGCGTCGTGTGTCTCTCCTCGCGCACCCGACCGCAGTTGATCCACTCCCTCGCGGAGCGGATCGCGACGGTGGGCAGGATGCCGTTCCTGGGCACGGTGACCTCGCCGGACGACGGCGCGGACGGCCGGATTCCGCGCAGCAACAGCGCCCAGCGGCTGCGCGCGCTGCACGGTTCGCTCGGCGTGCCGCCGGAGTTGGCGAAGGCGCTGGCGGAGGCGGGCGGCCCGGTGCTGCTGGTGGACGACTACGCGGACACCGGCTGGACGCTGGCGGTGGCCGCTCGACTGCTGCGCGGTGCGGGTGCCGAGGGCGTGTTTCCGCTGGTCCTCGCCGTACAGGGCTAGCCGTCCCGGAGGCGGGAGCCGGGGCCGGCGAGCATCAGAGGCCGGTGCGGCGGGCAGGATTACCGACACGCACCGGGCGATTCCGGGGTGTGCGGCGAATTGCTCGTTGCCGCATGCGTGTACGACAGGAAGAATTGGAGTTGCTTCCCGTACCGGCCGTCCGCGGTCAGGCAGGGCCGTGTCGTGGTGCGCTCGCGCCCGACCGTCGCCCGTCACGTGGACGCGTAGACGAAGGGAGAGCCGTGGTCTTCGGTTTCGCCCCGCCCGCGAATGTTTCCCGGCCCGCGTCCGCCGATTCCGCTGCCCGGCTGAGCCGGATGCTGGAGCCCTCCGAGTGGGCGTCGGCCGGTATTCCGCTGTTGCGCAACCCCCGGGAGGTCGTCACCGGCCTGCACGACCGGCATCGTCCAGGGCCGTCGACCGCCGTCGTGGCGGTGCTGGATCCGCTGGAGCGGGTGGCGGCCAGCGCATCCTTCACGGAGCCCGCGACCCTGCCCGACGGCTGGGAGTTCCGCAATGTGCTGCTGGCGCATCTGCGCCGGGTCATTCCGCATGATCTGCGGCTGCGGTCCCCGGTGCGGACGGCCGTGCTGCTCTACTGCCGTGAGGGCGAGCCTCGTTGGACGGAGGCGGACGGGGCGTGGATGTGGGGACTGCGCGATGCCTGCACCCTGCACGGGCTGCGGTGCGGGCCGTACATCGCCCTGACCCGGGACCGCTGGCAGGTGCTGGGAGAGGAACGCGGCGGGCGGCGGCCGCGACCGTCGCGGCCGGACGGACCGGTGTCGCCGGGGCCGCGGGCGCCTCGCGCGGAGCCTGCCCGCGGGGAAGCACGCCGGGGGGCGCCGGCTCTCACCGTGCCCCCGCACCTGCCGCCTCATCTGCCCTCGCCGCGTGTGCCGGCGTCGGGGGCGCTGCCGTCGGCCGAGCCGCCGCTCGGCGGCAACCGTGCGGCGCCACGGTGTTCCGGGGGCGGCGCCGTTCAGGCCCAGCGGCACACCGCCGCCCGCTGATCGCCGTCGGACGGCGCCGGGGACGGACGCGCGGGGCTGCGGGAACGCCAGCAGGCCCGACCGGCCGGTGGCCGACGGGCTGCTTCGCGCGGACTTCGCTCAGGCGTTGGCGCCGAGAACGGCGTTGATGCGCTGCGGGTCGCCGCAGACGACCAGCAGGGTGCCGGCACGGGCCATGGCCGAGGGCAGCGCCTGGGCGGCGACCTCGTCCGTGCCACCGTTGACGGCGACGACCACCACGGGACGTCCGGCCGCACGGTCGGCGGCGGCGTCCGCGTAGAACACGTCGTCCGCGGCGTCGTGTTGGGCCCAGTAGGACGCCTCACCGAAGGACAGCTCGTGGGCGGCCCACGGGTGGGTTTCGCCCGTGGTGAGCACCAGGATCTCGGACGGTGCCCGCCCGGCGTCCAGCAGCAGGTCGACGGCTTCGTCGGCGGCGTCGATGGCGCCGTCGGCGGGTGCCGGGATCAGCTGGAGCTGCGCTTCTGTGGTGGCGTCGGGGTGGGCGGCTGCGGGCTGCGGGGGGCCGGTGCGCTGCGCCGGCGGTGCGGCGACGGGCCCACGCGGCGGGGCAGCGGGTCCGGGCTTGCCCGGACGCGCACTGGAGGCGGGAGCACCACGCGGAGGCGCGGGGCGCGGGCCGGGACCAGGAACGGGGCGGGGGGTCGGCGCGGTACGGCCGGCGGCCGGAGTTGCGCGGGGACCCGGGACACTCTCGTGAATCTGAGGCTCCTCGGGGATGAGAGGCATAAAGGGATGTCTATCAAACGTAAGTGCGGGACACGTCATCGGGTACCGAATTGACGTCCCGCACCGCTCAGAAGTCGAAGCCGAGTTGGCCACCGGCCTTCAGAGCGGCTGCTTCGGGGGTGACGCGCACCTTCTTCAGGTGCCGCCACCGGGGCAGGGCGTCCATGTAGGACCACGACACTCGGTGGTGCGGCGTTGGACCGTACTCCTCCAGGGCGGTGCGATGGGTCGGTGAGGGGTAGCCGGCGTTGGCCGCGAAGTCGAAGTCGGTGTATTCCAGGCCCAGTTCGGCCATCATCGCGTCGCGTCGCACCTTGGCGATCACGGACGCGGCGGCGACCGCGACGCAGGACTGGTCCCCCTTGATGACCGTGCGGACCCGCCATGGCGTGCCCAGGTAGTCGTGCTTGCCGTCGAGAATGACCGCGTCCGGCCGGACCGGCAACGCCTCCAGGGCGCGGACGGCAGCGAGCCGGAGTGCCGCGGTCATGCCCAGCTCGTCGATCTCCTGCGGCGAGGAGTGCCCCAGGGCGTACGACGTGACCCAGTCGCCGAGCAGACCGCACAGTTCGGTGCGGCGCTTGACGGTCAGCAGCTTGGAATCGGTGAGTCCGGTGGGTGGCCGGCGCAGACCGGTGATGGCTGCACAGACGCTGACCGGTCCCGCCCAGGCTCCGCGCCCGACCTCGTCGACACCTGCAACGATCTTGGCTCCCGTCGTGGCGCGAAGCGATCGCTCGACGGTATGGGTGGGGGGCTCGTACGGCATGGCGCCAGCAAGCGTACGCCTATTCGGCGCAGCCGTCCGCACCGGATACGGATTCCGTGCCGACCGGGTGCGCGCAGGCTTCGCCGGGGGCGTGGACGGGGCCGTTCCGGGGGGCGTTCGACACGGGGCCCGGGTGGGCCGGTGCGGTGGCGGACGCCGGGTGGGCCGGTGCGGTGGCGGACGCCGGGTGGCCCGGTGCGTGCGCGGCGGCTCACGGGGGTGAACTCGGCTGCCGGCGACGCCCGTTGGGGCGCCGGTGGGCCGTGATCAGCTGGCGGGCAGGGGCGCCCAGGCCGGGAGGGACTCGGTGCCGTCCGACCAGGCCCGGGGCGGGGCGCCGCCGGGGTGGGAGGCGACGATGCCGCCGACGATGGCGCAGGTGGTGTCGACGTCGCCGCCGGCCTGGGCGGTGGCCCAGAACGCCTTCTCGAAGTCGCCGAGGTGGCGGGCCGCAGCCCAGAGCGTGAAGGGGACGGTGTCGTGGGCGCTGGTGCGCCGGCCGCAGCCCAGGACGGCGGCGACGGTGCCGGAGTCGGCGTAGTCGAGCATGTCGCGGGCCCGCCGCAGTCCGGCCTGTACGGCGCTGCGCGGGATCAGGGCCAGGACGCCGTCCAAGAGGTCCTCGGGGCCCAGGCTCCGCGACGGGTCGGCCACCAGGGCGGCCGCGGCGGCCACGGCCATGGCGCCGACCACGGCCTCGCGGTGCTGGTGCGTGGTGTAGGCGGAGATCTCCGCCTGGTGGGTGGCCTGCTCGGGGTCATCGGCATACCAGGCGCCGAGGGGGGCGATGCGCATGGCGGCGCCGTTCCCCCAGGACCCGTGGCCGTTGAAGAGCGCCGAGGAGAGTTCGCGCCAGTCGCCGCCCTCGCGGATCAGCCGGAGGAGGCGGTTGACGGCCGGGCCGTAGCCGCGGTCGAAGTCGTGGTGGTCGGCGAAGGAGCGGGCGAGCGCGTCCTGGTCGATCCGGCCGTGGGCGGTGAGCACGGCCAGGACGGAGCAGGCCATCTCGGTGTCGTCGGTCCACTGCCAGGGGGACGGGGGCAGCTCACGGCGCTTGAGGGAGGGGTAATGGGCGGGGACGAAGAACTGGGATCCGAGGGCGTCACCCACGGCCAGTCCGCGCAGGCTCGCCAGAGCCCGCTCGCGGCGGTCTGCGTCACGGTGGTCGGCGGTCATCGGTGTGCACTCTAACCGGTGACGCCATAAGGCTCGGGTACACACCAGCGGTCAAACGGCCGATCGAGCGAGTAGCGTCCGTCCGGGCCGAGGAGCAGGGTGCGCGATTCGGCGTTGCCCGGATTGGACAGCGACTCGAAGTCCGCCACCGACCAGTGGAACCATCGCATGCAGAACAGCCGCATGGTCAGGCCGTGGGTGACGATCAGGACGTTCGGCGGGTGGTGCGGGTCCTCGAAGCTGCGCCACAGGCTTTCCAGGAACGCCCCGACCCGGTCGTAGACGTCCGCGCCGGACTCGCCCTGGGCGAAGCGGTAGAAGAAGTGGCCGTAGGCGTCGCGGTAGGCCTTCTGCCGGCGGACGTCGTCGCGGTCCTGCCAGTTGCCCCAGTCCTGCTCGCGCAGCCGCGGCTCCTCCCGGACGCGGATGTTGGCGGGGTCCAGTCCCAGTTCCCGGAAGGTCTGGTGGGTGCGGCGGTACGGCGAGACGTAGGCGGAGATCCGTTCGTCGCCGAACATCTCGCGCAGTGAGCCGCCGGCCTCCTCCGCCTGCCGCTGGCCGGCCTTGGTGAGGTGCAGCGCGTGGTCGGGTTCCCGTTCGTACACGGTGTCGTCGACATTCCCCTCCGACTCTCCGTGGCGGATGAGGACGATGCGTCGGGGCCGGGCCATGCCGCCAGCCTAAAACGCCTGCTCTGTACATGCCGCATGCTGCTGCGGCCGCGGTGGGCCGATCGCTGCGCGCCGGATTCCGCGGTCGGCGCTCCCGCCCCCGGCCACCACGCTCGAACCCGCACCGGCCGCACCGGCCGGGTGACCTCTCCGTCCGGCGTCGGGCGGGGAACGTCGGGCGGGGACATCAGCCGGTGAGCGCCGGCCGGCCGTCGCGTATCTCGTAGGGGCGGCCACCGAAGCGCCTGCGCAGCAGCCGGTCGTGGGAGACGACGACCAGGGCGCCGGGCCACTGTGCGAGGGCCTCCTCCACCTCCTCGACGAGGCCGAGGGCGAGGTGATTGGTCGGTTCGTCCAGCAGGAGCAGGTCGGCCGGGCGGGCCAGCAGCCGGGCCAGGGACAGCCGGCGCCGCTGGCCGGCCGACAGCGCCCCGACCGGCACGCGGAGGTCACGCTCGCGGAAGAGCCCGAAGGAGAGCAGCAGAGCGGACAGCTCCTCGGCGTCCCCGGTCAGCCCTCGGCCGAAGGCGGCCAGCAGCGGCTCGGCGGGGCGCGAGACGGGAATCTCCTGGGCCAGGAGGCCGATGCGTCCGCGGCGGAGGACCGTGCCGCTGTCCGGCTCGGTGACTCCCGCCAGAACCCGCAGCAGCGTGGTCTTGCCCGCGCCGTTGGCGCCGTGGACCAGCAATCGCTCGCCGGCGGACACGGAGAAGGCGTCCACTGCCAGACGGGATCCGACCCGCACGCCCTCGAGGGAGACGAGGGTTCCCTCCGCCTCGCCCGTGCCGGGCTGCGCGCGGAAGCGGAGCGGATCCGGCGGAGCGGGCACCGGCGCCTCGCGCAGTCTGCGCAGCCGCTCCTCGGCGTTGCGCACTCTGCTGGAGACGGAGGACTGGACGCGGCCTCCGGCCCGGTCGTAGGCCATCTTGTTGCCGTCCTTGATGCCACGGCCCTGGGCGACACTGCGCGCCCTGCCCGCCGCGAAGTCGGTGAGCTGCGCCAGCTGCTCGCACCAGCGGGCGTGGTCCTGCTCCCAGCGGCGGCGGGCCGCGGCCTTGGCGGCGACGAAGGTGCCGTAGCCGTCGCCGTACCTGGCGAGGGTGCGGCGGTCGGCGTCCACTTCGACGATCGCGGTGGCGATCCGCTGGAGGAAGAGCCGGTCGTGGGAGACGGTGAGCAGGGTGCCGCGGTGGGCGAGCAGGGCCTCCTCCAGCCAGTCCAGGGCGGCCTCGTCGAGGTGGTTGGTCGGCTCGTCCAGGAGCATGACCTCGGGGGACGCAGCGATCAGGCAGGCGAGACCGAGCCGGGCCTGCTCGCCTCCGGACAGGCTGCCGAGCAGTCGGTCGCGGTCGAGTCGCTGCAGGCCCAGGCCGTGCAGGGCCTTGTCGACCCGGGCGTCGGCTTCGTAGCCGCCGCGCAGCTCGAAGAGCGTGAGCAGATCGCCGTACTCCGTCAGCTGCCCGGCCTCGGCGCTGCCGAGGCCCTGCTCCAGCGACCGCAGTCGGCTCTCCATCCGTCTGAGGTCCGCCAGGGCCGCGTCGACGGCGTCCTGGACGGTGTGGTGCGGTGGGAGGTCGGGGATCTGGCCGAGGTAGCCGGTGCCACCGTCGGCGCTGAGCACGACGTGGCCGTCGTCGGGCTGTTCGACGCCCGCGATGATGCGCAGCAGGGTCGACTTCCCGGCGCCGTTCTCCCCCACGATCCCGACGCGCTCTCCGGGGCGCACGGACAGCGATACGGCGTCGAGCAGGGGTCGGTCGGCGTAGGACTTGGTGACTTCGTGCAACGAGATCTGAGTGGGCAAGCAAACCTCCGTCTGGTCGGCGGCGGGTACGTCGGGCCGGCGGGGCAGCGATGGCCGAGCACTCCCCCAGCGCTCCGCCCGACCAACAAATGCAACGACTGTTGCGTTACGATGATGATGACACACGGCCACCGCTAAGGCAACAGGAGTTGCAATTGCCCGACGTGAGCGACGATGACGAGACGAGGGGTGCCCGACGCCCCGGCACCCAGCGGCCCGGCACCCAGCGGCCCGGTGGCCGCACCGCCCGCACCCGGGCCGCCGTACGCGACGCCGTACTGAGCGGCCTGACCGACCACGGCTATCCCGGCCTGACCGTCGAATACGTCGCCGAGCACTCCGGCGTGCACAAGACGACGCTCTACCGCCGCTGGGGAGATCTCGAGGGCCTGGTCGCCGACGCCCTGGACCTGGCGGGCGAGGACAGCTGGCTGCCGCCGGACACCGGGTCCCTGGAAGGCGACCTGCGCGCCCTCGCCCGCGAGACCGTCCATTCCTTCACCGACCCCGCGGTGGCCGCGTCCGGCTGCGCGATGATCGCGGCCGGATTCCAGTCGCAGCGGGCCGCGGAGGCCCTGCGCGCCTACTACACCGAGCGGTTCCGGCGCTGCGGGGTGATCGTGGAACGCGCTGCCGGGCGCGGGGAGTTGCCCTCCGCGGCGGACGACGCTCCGGCCGGGCCGGCCCCGGGCGCCGGGGTCGACGCCGGCGCGCTGGCCCGGGCGGTGTGCGCACCGATCTTCTTCCGCCTGTTCATCACCCGCGAGCCGGTCGACGAGGCGCTCGCCGACCAAGCCGCGGCGGCGGCGCTGGCCGCCGCCCGAGCCGGGGCGTTCACCACGGGCGGCGGGGCCGGCGCGCCCGACCCGGGTGTCGGTTCCGGCGCCCATTCCGCTCCCGGCCAGGGTTCCGCTTCCGGTGACGGTTCCTGAGCGTGGCTCACACCGTCCACGACGGCTCGAGCTGCACCACATCGCCCGCGATCGCCCGGACGTCCGCGGCTATCTGGGCGCGCAGCGCGAGCCGTTCGATCCGTTCGGGCCGGTACTTTCCGCGCTCGGCCGCCGACTGCCACAACGACACCACCAAGAACTCCTCCCCCGGAGCCCTCCCCAGCATTCCCCGCAGCATGCCCGGCGAGCCCGCCATCGCCGGGTTCCAGACCTTCTCCTGCATCAGCATGAAGTGATCGACGCGGTCCTGGCGCACCTGACTGTGCGCCAGCCGCAGCACATCCGCATCACCGAAGGACGGCTTGAAGCCCACCTTCACATCGAATTCGTGCTCAAAGAGCCGCACTTGGTGGTCCTTGAAGGTGCCCACCTGGGCGGCCGCCAGCCGGTCGTGGGAGCGGGCCATGAAGGAGTCGTAGAACGCCCGACTCTCCCAGAAGGCCACCAGGTGGGCGACGCCCGGCCGGCTGCGGCTCCAGCCGCCGCCCTGCCCGCGGAACCCCGGCTCACCCAGCAGCCCCGCCCATTTCCGCTGCCCCCGCTCGAACCCACGACGGTCCACGACGGTGAGGCGAATCCACTTGACCAGCACCGCGCCATCGTAAGGCCCAGAACGCCCCGGGCATCACTGCGCGTCACCTGCCGAGCACCTGGAACTCCTTTGCGGGCGCGGGTGGATGGGCGTCCCGGCACCCCGACGAAACTGCCACGGTGCGCAGCCCGTCATCATGACTCCCGGGGCGCAGCCACCGCTTGGCGGGCCGACGGCACGATCGAGCCACCACTCCCGCCCAACCCCGTTCGGCACGGCCGCACTTCACGCCGCACGCAGGCCCTTCCGGCGTGGCACGATGGTCGCCAAGGGGAAGTCCCGGGGAGCCTGTCCGCACGACCGGGCGGAGCCGCCCCGGGTACGAAGCATGCGACGAAGGGGGAGCCCGGTGAGCAATCTCAACAAAGGGACAGAGAAGGTCGAGGTGACCCTCAAGTGGGACCCCAGCCCCATCGGCACCCCGGACAATGACCTCGACATCATCGCGGCGACGTACACGGGGAACGCGCCGCACGGCGAACCGGCCTATCTGGTGCACTTCGACAGCAGGTCGCCCGACGGCACCATCAACCTCAACCGGGACAGCCGCACGGGCAAGGGCTTCGGCGCCGACGAGGTCATGACGCTGGAGCTCAACCGGCTGTCGGAGACCTACACACGTGTCGTCGTCGGCGTCGCCATTCAGCAGGGCGAGGGCCGCAAGGCCTTCGGCGACATCGCCAACACCGCCGTACTCGTCCGCGAGGGACACACCGCCCTGACCGAGAACGACTTCGCCGATGTCGCCCAGGCGACGGCTGCCACGGTCGCCGAGTTCACCCGGGACGAAGCGGGTGAGTGGCGTTTCCGCGCCGTACTCCGCGGGTTCGACACCGACCCGAACGCGTTCGCCGGGCTGATGGGCGCCTGACGGCCCGAGATCCGCGAGCTCACACCGGCATCGCCATCGCCATCGCCGCTGCGGCCGCACACAGAACAGAACGCAAAGAACAGAACGCAAAGAACAAAAACGAAGAGCGAAGAACGAAGAGCACAACAGAGGCGGTGACCGGAATTCCGGTCACCGCCTCTGTTCAGTCATTCACCGACCGAGCATGCCGCGGTCAGCTGCAGCCGCTGGTCGAACCGCAGCCCTCGCACAGGTAGCAGCTGCCGGCCCGCTGCATCTTGGTGCCGCAGGAGAAGCAGAGCGGTGCGTCGGCGTTGATGCCCAGCTGCATCTCGACCAGTTCCGCGTTGGTGTGCGCCTGCTTCGGAGCCGCGCCGGCGGTCTCCTCGACGACGGCGGCCGCCGAGGCGGACTGCGTCGTCTCGGGCTGGAGCGGTGCGGACTGGGCCAGAGCCTCGACGTCGACGTCGTCGGACGGCTCGTACGAGCCGGTGTCCAGGTGGCGCTGGCGCTCCTCGACGGAGTGGATGCCGAGTGCCGAACGGGTCTCGAAGGGCAGGAAGTCCAGCGCCAGGCGGCGGAAGATGTAGTCGACGATCGACTGTGCCATCCGCACGTCCGGGTCGTCGGTCATACCGGCCGGCTCGAAGCGCATGTTGGTGAACTTCGAGACGTAGGTCTCCAGCGGCACGCCGTACTGGAGGCCGACCGAGACGGCGATCGAGAACGCGTCCATCATGCCCGCGAGGGTCGAGCCCTGCTTGGACATCTTCAGGAAGACCTCACCGAGACCGTCGTCCGGGTAGGAGTTGGCGGTCATGTAGCCCTCGGCGCCGCCGACCGTGAAGGAGGTGGTGATGCCGGGACGGCCCTTGGGCAGGCGACGGCGCACCGGGCGGTACTCGACGACCTTCTTCTCGGCGACCGGCTCGGCCTTCTTCTTCTCCTCCTTCGTCTTGGCGGAGAGGGGCTGGCCGACCTTGCAGTTGTCGCGGTAGATCGCGAGCGCCTTCAGGCCGAGCTTCCAGCCCTCGAAGTAGACCTCCTCGATCTCCTCGACGGTGGCCGTCTCCGGGACGTTGACCGTCTTGGAGATCGCACCGGACAGGAAGGGCTGCGCCGCGGCCATCATGCGCACATGGCCCATGGCGGAGATCGAACGCACGCCCATGGCGCAGTCGAAGACCTCGTAGTGCTCGGCCTTCAGGGCCGGGGCGTCGACGACATTGCCGTGGTCGGCGATGTGGGCGACGATCGCCTCGACCTGCTCGGGCTGGTAGCCGAGCCGCTTGAGCGCCTTGGGGACCGTGTTGTTCACGATCTGCATGGAGCCGCCGCCGACCAGCTTCTTGAACTTGACCAGGGCCAGGTCGGGCTCGACGCCGGTGGTGTCGCAGTCCATCATCAGGCCGATGGTGCCGGTGGGGGCGAGCACGGAGGCCTGGGCGTTGCGGAATCCGTTCTTCTCACCGAGGCGGAGAACGTCCTGCCATGCCTCGGTCGCCGCGGCCCACACCGGAGTGTCCAGGTCGTCCATGCGCACAGCGGTGCCGTTGGCGTCGGAGTGCTGCTTCATGACGCGCTTGTGGGCGTCGGAGTTACGGGCGTAGCCGTCGTACGGGCCGACGACCGCGGCCAGTTCGGCGGAGCGCTTGTAGGAGGTGCCGGTCATCAGGGAGGTGATGGCACCGGCCAGCGCGCGGCCGCCGTCGGAGTCGTAGGCGTGGCCGGTGGCCATCAGCAGGGCGCCGAGGTTGGCGTAGCCGATGCCCAGCTGGCGGTAGGCCCGGGTGGTCTCACCGATCTTCTCGGTGGGGAAGTCGGCGAAGCAGATGGAGATGTCCATCGCCGTGATGACCAGCTCGACGACCTTGGCGAAGCGCTCGGCGTCGAAGGACTGGTTGCCCAGGTCGTCGTCGCGCAGGAACTTCAGGAGGTTGAGCGAGGCGAGGTTGCACGAGGAGTTGTCCAGGTGCATGTACTCGCTGCAGGGGTTGGACGCGGTGATCCGGCCCGACTCCGGCGAGGTGTGCCAGTGGTTGATGGTGTCGTCGTACTGGATGCCGGGGTCGGCGCACGCCCAGGCGGCCTCCGCCATCTTGCGGAAGAGACCCTTGGCGTCGACCTCCTCGATGACCTCGCCGGTCATCCGGCCGCGCAGCCCGAACTTCGAGCCGGTCTCGACGGCCTTCATGAACTCGTCGTTCACCCGGACCGAGTTGTTGGCGTTCTGGTACTGGACGGACGTGATGTCGTCGCCGCCCAGGTCCATGTCGAAGCCGGCGTCGCGCAGCGCGCGGACCTTCTCCTCCTCCTTCACCTTGGTCTCGATGAAGGCCTCGACGTCCGGGTGGTCCACGTCCAGGACGACCATCTTGGCCGCGCGGCGGGTGGCGCCGCCCGACTTGATCGTTCCGGCGGACGCGTCGGCGCCGCGCATGAAGGAGACCGGGCCGGAGGCGTTGCCGCCGGAGGAGAGCAGCTCCTTGGAGGAGCGGATGCGGGAGAGGTTCAGGCCGGCGCCGGAGCCGCCCTTGAAGATCATCCCCTCTTCCTTGTACCAGTCCAGGATCGACTCCATGGAGTCGTCCACGGAGAGGATGAAGCAGGCGCTGACCTGCTGCGGCTGCTGGGTGCCGACGTTGAACCACACCGGGGAGTTGAAGCTGAAGACCTGGTGCAGCAGCGCGTACGCGAGCTCGTGCTCGAAGATCTCGGCGTCCGCCGGGGAGGCGAAGTAGCTGTGGTCCTCGCCGGCCTTGCGGTACGTCTTGACCACGCGGTCGATGAGCTGCTTGAGGCTGGACTCGCGGTTCGGTGAGCCCACCGCGCCGCGGAAGTACTTGCTGGTGACGATGTTGACCGCGTTCACCGACCAGAAGTCGGGGAACTCGACGCCACGCTGCTCGAAGTTGACCGAGCCGTCGCGCCAGTTGGTCATGACGACGTCACGGCGCGCCCACTCCACCTCGTCGTACGGATGCACGCCGGGGGTGGTGTGGATGCGCTCGATACGCAGACCCTTGCTCGCCTTGCTGCCCTTGGCGCGGGAGCCTCGTGCCGGGCCGCTCGTCGTCTCTGTCATTCCGCCTCCCTATACGGGCAAACGCCCATATGTGCACACTCATTCCGTGGCACGGTGTATGTCTTGCTGAAGCCGGGGCCGCCTGCTCTGGCTCCGACCAGGTCCTGGATGTGCGCCGAGCTCAGTCGGCGGTGGGGGCAGGCCCCACGGGAACGGCGAGGGCCGGGCCGCCGGCCTCCCCCTCGCTCCCGCAGTCCTGCGCGGGCGGCCCCTGCTCGCGCTGCTGCCGCAGCTCGGCGATGGCCGCCTCGAAGTCCTCGAGCGAGTCGAACGCCCGGTAGACGGACGCGAAGCGCAGGTACGCGACGAGGTCCAGCTCCCGCAGCGGGCCCAGTATGGCCAGCCCGACGTCATGGGTGGACAGCTCGGCACTGCCGGTGGCGCGCACCGCCTCCTCGACCCGCTGGCCGAGCTTGGCCAGGGCGTCCTCGGTGACCGGGCGCCCCTGGCACGCCTTGCGCACGCCCGCGATGACCTTGTTGCGGCTGAAGGGCTCGGTGACCCCGCTCCGCTTGACCACCATGAGGGACGCCGTCTCGACAGTCGTGAAGCGACGGGCGCAGTCGGGGCACTGCCGGCGCCGGCGGATCGAGGTGCCGTCGTCCGTGGTGCGGCTGTCGACGACCCGACTGTCGGGGTGCCTGCAGAAGGGGCAGTGCATGGCTCGACCCTCCTCACCCTCGTGTACGGGCGTACGCCATCGAACCAGGCGTACGACTGAATGGCCCCGCGGGGTCCGTACGGTCCCTTCGGAGCAGTCACCAGCATAGGCGATCCGCCGGGCCGTGAAGGACCAGGCACCACAACTTGTAGGCAACGAAGCGCGCACAAGCACTAGATGTGGTGTCGGGCCGCTTATAGCCGCCTACCGCGCGTCGCGGTGGAGGCAGGCCGGAGCGGTCGCCCACGAGAGTACGGGAAGCCACCCGGGCGGCGGGGCACAGGGGCGGAGATGACAGAATCGGCCACGGCGCAGACGGCCGGGGACGCTCGCGAAAACGTGCGGCAGAAGTCCGAATTAGCTATTCGCCATACACCCGGCTACTTGATCGGGTCAGCCAATCAGCGACTTTTTCACTCGAACGTGTGTTTGGCGCAACCTTTCGAAAGCAACTACCGTTGGCTAACTAGGGAGAACATTTCGAGAGGGGCCGACGTGACCACCACCGCAGACAGCGCGACCATCACCGCACAAAGCCACTCCCAGAGCCGATTCGAGCATCCGCAATCGGCGCGCAGCACGCCGATGGACGACGCCACGTTGGACTCCGAAGAGCCGAAGCCCACGCGCTCACTGCCGGGCCGGCCACCAGGGATCCGGGCCGACAGTTCGGGACTCACCGACCGCCAGCGCAGGGTGATCGAAGTGATCCGGGATTCGGTGCAGCGGCGCGGCTACCCGCCGTCCATGCGGGAGATCGGCCAGGCGGTCGGGCTGTCCAGCACCTCGTCCGTCGCCCACCAGTTGATGGCTCTGGAACGCAAGGGCTTCCTGCGCCGCGACCCGCACCGTCCCCGCGCGTACGAGGTCCGCGGCTCGGACCAGTCCACCAGCGCGGCCACGGAGACGGCCGGCAAGCCCGCGGCGTCCTACGTGCCGCTGGTCGGCCGGATCGCGGCCGGTGGGCCGATCCTCGCGGAGGAATCGGTCGAGGACGTCTTCCCGCTCCCCCGGCAGCTGGTCGGCGACGGCGAGCTGTTCGTGCTGAAGGTCGTGGGTGACTCCATGATCGAGGCCGCGATCTGCGACGGCGACTGGGTCACCGTCCGCCGCCAGCCGGTCGCCGAGAACGGCGACATCGTCGCCGCGATGCTGGACGGCGAGGCCACCGTCAAGCGGTTCAAGCGCGAGGACGGTCATGTGTGGCTGCTCCCCCACAACGCCGCGTATCAGCCCATCCCCGGCGATGAGGCGACCATCCTCGGCAAGGTCGTGGCAGTGCTGCGCCGCGTCTGACCCCGCCCACAGGACAGCCCCGGGACCACTGCGCCGGTTCCGGGGCTCTGTGCTGTTCCGGGGCTCGGTGCTGTGCGGCGCCGCCGCACAGCACCGGGACGGCTACTTCTCCTGCTCCTTCGCCGCCGCGTCGATCGCCGCCAGGGAGCGGCGCACCTGATTGCGGTCCGTGGTGTACCAGAAATCCGGCATGGACTTCCGCAGGAACGAGCCGTAGCGGGCCCGCTCCACGCGCGGGTCCAGGACCGCGACCACGCCGCGGTCGCCGGTGGCACGGACCAGCCGGCCGGCACCCTGGGCCATCAGCAGGGCCGCATGGGTCGCGGCGACCGCCATGAAGCCGTTGCCGCCGGCCTCCTCGACGGCCTTCTGCCGGGCACTCATCAGCGGGTCGTCCGGGCGCGGGAACGGCACCCGGTCCATGACCACCAGCTGACAGCTGGCCCCTGGTACGTCGACGCCCTGCCACAGGGACAGGGTGCCGAACAGGCACGTCCGGGGGTCCTCGGAGAAGGTCCGGATCAGCTCGCCGAGCGTCTCCTCGCCCTGGAGGAGAACCGGCACGTCGAGGCGACCGCGCAGCTCCTCGGCCGCCGCCTGGGCGCCGCGCATCGACGAGAACAGCCCGAGCGTCCGCCCGCCCGCGGCCTCGACCAGCTCCGCGAGCTCATCGAGCATGTCCTGGCGACTGCCCTCACGGCCGGGCTGGGACAGATGCTTGGCGACGTAGAGGATGCCCTGCTTGGAGTAGTCGAAGGGCGAGCCCACGTCCAGCCCCTTCCAGGAGGGGACGTCCTCGCCCGCGGTGCCCTCAGGGGCGAGCCCCAGGGAGGCACCGACGCCGTTGAAGTCGCCGCCCAGCTTGAGGGTGGCGGAGGTGAGCACCACCGAGCGGTCGGCGAAGAGCTTCTCGCGCAGCAGCCCGGAGACCGAGAGCGGCGCCACCCGCAGGGACGCGCCGAAGCGGTCGTGGCGTTCGTACCAGACCACGTCGTATTCGGAGCCGTTGGCGATGCGCTCGGCGACGGCGTGGACGTTCTCCACCGCGGCGAGGGCCTGCTTGCGGACGGCGTCCTCGTCCTGGACGGATTTGTCGCGGGTCGAGCCGAGCGCGGTGACGACCGTACGGGCCGCGTCGCGCAGCGCCATCAGGCAGTAGCCGAGCTCCTCGGGAATCTCCTCCAGACGGCCGGGCAGCGCCAGCTCCATCAGGCGCTCGAAGGTCTCGGAGGCGGTCTGGAGCTGGTCGGCGGCCTTTTCGTTGACCAGCTTGGCGGCCCGGCGCACCGCGCGGTTCACCTGTCCGGGAGTGAGCTCACCGGTGGCGACGCCGGTGACCCGGGAGACCAGCTCATGGCCCTCGTCGATGATCAGGACCTCGTGCTGCGGCAGGATCGGCGCGCCCTCGATGGCGTCGATGGCGAGCAGCGCGTGGTTGGTGACCACCACATCGGCGAGCTTGGCGCGCTCCCGGGCGGCCTCGGCGAAGCACTCCGCGCCGTAGGCGCACTTCGAGGCGCCCAGGCACTCCCGGGAGGAGACCGAGACCTGGCCCCAGGCCCGGTCGGAGACGCCAGGAGTGAGGGCGTCGCGGTCGCCGGTCTCCGTCTCGTCCGCCCAGTCGCGCAGCCGCAGCAGATCCTTGCCGAGCTTGCTGGTGGGCGTCGCCTGCTCGAAGACGTCGAAGAGACCGTCCTCCTCTTCCTGCGGGACGCCTTCGCGGAGGCGGTGCAGGCAGAGGTAATTGGAGCGGCCCTTGAGCATGGCGAACTCGGGGCGGCGGCGCAGCTGCGGATGGAGCGCCTCGACCGTCCGCGGCAGATCGCGCTCGACGAGCTGGCGCTGGAGGGCGAGGGTGGCCGTGGCGACCACCACGCGCTCGCCGTGGGCGAGGGCCGGGACCAGATAGCCGAGCGACTTTCCGGTGCCGGTGCCGGCCTGGACCAGCAGGTGGGAGCCGTCGTCCACGGCCTCGGCGACGGCCTCGGCCATCGCCACCTGGCCGGGGCGCTCGGTGCCGCCGACGGCGGTGACGGCGGCGTGGAGCAGATCGGGGAGGGAGGGCTTCGTCATAGCGTCTGCAAGCCTACGCGGGACCACTGACAGTCGGACCGGGTACCGGGCGGACCACCGGTCACAGCGCGTGCAGGGGGTTGGGGACGGTGCCGTGCACCGCGGCGTGCGGGCGGTCGCGGCGGTCGCGGTAGCCGTCGACGTGCAGCCGGTTGCGGTTCAGGCAGAGCCGGGCGATCCGCGGGGTGAGCAGGTCGAAGGTCTCGTGCCGTTCCTTCAGGTGCGGGAAGCGCTCGTGGTGGCGCAGGATCTCGGCCCGCACGAGTGACCAGAACTCGGCCTCGGGCACGTCGAGTTGTTCCTCGCACAGCGGCGCCAGGTAGCGGAAGACACCGACGAACAGGCCGGAGTGGATGAACTGGATGAGGAAGGACGGCGGTTCGGTCAGCAGCACCGCCCGTACCTCCTCCGCCATGGAGTCGTGCTCGGGCAGCGGCCAGGAACTGGTGTTGACGTCGTCGACGAAGTCCTTGACCGCCAGGCGGGCGGGGACGTCGTGCTCGTCGAACACCACGATGGCGTTCTCGCCGTGCGGGGAGAAGACCGTGCCGTACTGGTAGAGGAAGTGCAGCAGGGGCGGCAGCAGCGCGGCGAACAGACGGCGCAGCCAGACGCGCGGGGCCAGGCCCGAGCGGCGGACCAGTTCGGCGGTCAGGGCCCGGCCGTGGGGGTCGGTCTGCAGCAGCGAGGCGAGGGTGCGGGCGCGTTCGCCGGGGTCGAGATGCGGGGTGACCGGCTCGCGCCAGATACAGCCGAGCAGTTCCTTGAACTGGTACGGGACGTTCGGCAGCCGGTCGTAGAGGGGGTGCTCGACGGTGACGGAGGCGATCTCGCCGAGCAGGATGACCCGGGTCTCGTCCCGCAGATAGGGGTCTTCGTCGCGCAGTCCGTGGACCCAGCGGGTGACGGCGGGGGCGGCGAGGGTGCGTTCGGTGGGCAGGCCCCGCCACACGAGGGTGTTGAGGATGGACAGCGGCAGCTTCACCGTCCGGCCCTGGGGACGGCTGACGTTGGTGAAGGTGCGGATGGACTGCTGCGGGAGCCGGAGGTCGTTGTCGGTGGGCAGCGCGATGACGGACCGGTCGGCGAGCTGCGGCGCGAAGAGCGGGGCGATGGTCTCGTCCCACTGCCAGGGGTGTACGGGGAGGTAGAGGTAGTCGGCGGGGGCGCAGCCCTGGTCGGCGACGGTGCGGGCGAAGGTGTCGCGGACGGCTGGGGCGAGTTCCTCGTGGTAGAGGCGGTCGGGGGTGGCCAGGGCGGGGACACCGCGGTAGTGGGCGAGGCTGTGGTGCGCGGCGATCCACGGCAGCCGCTCGGGGGTACGGGCTTCCGGGGCCCAGCGCGCGGCGTCGTCGGCCGAGAAGCCGAGGCGGCCCTTGTTGGCGACGAGCCACGGGTGGCCGGTCTGGTGGCCTTCGAGGGCGGCGTAGTCGAGGTCCGCGAGATCGGCGGCGTCGGCGGCGTCGCCGTCGAGACGGGTGTCGGCGGCGAGGGTGGCGGTCAGCTCGCGGATCAGGTGGCCGGTGGTGTCGCCGGAGAGGCCGAGCACGGTGTCGTGGGCGTGCGTGAGGAAGCGGAGGGGGTCTGCGTCGGGGGTGATGGACTCGGGGTCGACGCGCCAGTGTCCGTAGGCGCCGCGGCGGGCGCGGAAGCGGTAGACGAGGTCGTCGGTGACGGGCAGGCGGTACCGGGGGGTGCCGTCGGGGGCGGTGCCGTCGGGCTCGGGGGTGAGGATTTCCTCGTACGCGAACTCCGCCAGGGTCTTGGCGAAGAGTCGGCGTGCGGCGTGCTGCCAGGCGCTGTGCGGGGGCTGGGGCGCGGGAGACAAGGCGGGACTCCTCGAATCGGGACGGGCCCGGCACGGGGGACAACCGGGCGAGGTGGCGGGAGAAGGGTGGTGCGGCAGGCTCCTGGACGGGGCCGTCGAGGGCGGCCCCGGGGTCAGAGCAGGTGGCGGTGGGCGCGGTCGCGGACCATCAGCGCCGCGTGCTTGTCGGGCAGTGCGATCTCCTCGGTGTAGCGGAAGCCTCCGCTCAGGAAGGCCGCCACGGAGGCGATGTTGCGCAGGTCGGGCTCGGCGACGACGCGTCGGCACCGGAAGTGGTGGTCGAGCACGAGATCGGCGACGGCGCGCAGCAGCACGCTGCCCAGGCCACGGCTCCGGTCGCCGGTCTCCCCGATGAGGAGGTGCAGGCCGATGTCGTGCGGCCTGGCCCGGTAGTGGCGGGCGAGCGGGTCGAGGTCGGCGCGGTAGATCTCCCAGTAGCTCATGGGGACGCCGGCCAGCACTCCGAGGCAGGGCACGCTGCGGCCGTCGCCGTCCAGCTGGGTGCGCAGATGGGCGGCGGTGATCTCCGGGCTGCCGGCCAGCTCCCAGAAGGCCGCGACGGCCGGGTCGTTCATCCAGCCGGCGATCCGGCCCAGATCGCGGTCCGGGCGGACGGGCACGAGCGCGAACGGGCCGGCGGGGGTGTCGGCCGGGGCCCAGCGGGCGGGGTCGTCGAGCGGGGCGCCGGCGGCCGGGGTCCCGGGCGGGGCCGGCGGCCTGGGCACGCCCGCGGCCGACCCGCCCCATTCGGGCGGGATGTGCAGGGCGAGGGTGTCCTCGGAGCCGGCGCTGAGGCCGGATTCGGTGGCTGGCACGGCGACGTTCTCCTCTCGTGGCCGCCTGCCTCGGGGCCTTGTGGGCCGGCAGGCGGCTGCATCGGGTCGGGCGGCGGGGCTAGGTGGCGAGGGGGTTGGGCACGGTGACGTAGACGGACTGGGTGTCGACCGGGCCGACCAGTTCGTCCAGGCCGTGCAGCCGGGTGGCGAGGTTGGCCTTGCAGCGCAGTGTGCGGGCGGTGAGCAGGTGTTCGGGGAGGGTGGAGCGGTGCGCGCGGGGGGCCGCGGCGGCGTCGGCGAGGAAGCGGCGGAAGGCGGCGAGCAGGACCTCCTCGCGGATCAGGCGCTCGGCACCGAAGGCGCCGATGAGGCCGAGGACGTTGTTGATGCCGAGGTAGTAGGCGAAGCGTTCGTCCGTGACGTCGTCGGTGACGAAGGTGTCGCTGCTCGCGCCGATGCCGGGCAGCCGCCGCTGGAGGTCGGCGCGCCTGGACTCCCGGAAGTAGTAGCCCTGGTTGTCCCGGTAGCGGCCGCCGACCGGCCAGCCGTCGGGGTCCAGCAGGACGAGGGTGTTCTGCTGGTGGGCCTCCAGGGCGACGCCCGCCGTGCCGTCGAGCCACAGGACGGGCCGGACGACCGCCTCGAGGTAGCGCAGGAACCATTCGGTGGCGACGGCGCCCTGGGAGCGGCCGGAGAGGGCGCTGAGCACGCCGACGAGGGCCGCCAGCCGGGAGCGCATGCCCGGATGCCCGGGCCAGGGCCGGGGCGAGGTGAGTCCGGCGATGCAGACGGCGTCGTCCATGGTGGTGAAGGGGTTGTGGCGGATGACGGCGTCCAGGCCCTGGACGGGGCAGCCGTCCAGGCCGTCGACGGCGAGATAGGCGGGGTCGCGGACGATGTCGAAGCGTGGGTGGACGGCCTGCCACTGCTCGGCGAGGCCGGTGCGCAGCAGCCGGTGGACCTCGACGCCGCGTTCCAGTTCCTTGCGGAGGTTCTCCCGGCGGGAGTTGGTGATGCGCAGGCCCAGGGAGAGCTTGAGCATGGCCTCCGCGTCGGGGCGGTAGACGGTGCGTACGGAGGACGTGGGGTGCCAGAGGGGGCCGTGCGGGCCGAGGTCGTGCAGCAGGCCGGCGTCGCGGAGGGCGGCGACGTCGGGGCGAGCGGCGAGTTCACGGGCCTGCCAGGGGTGCAGCGGCAGGGGGACGGTGTCCTCCGGGAGTCGGAGGTCCGCTACGGCGAGCCGGGCGGCGAGCTGTTCCGCGGGGACGGGCTTGCCACGCTCGGTCCAGGCGGAGTCGGCGGCGAGGACGGAGCGGTGGACGGCCGTCCAGTGCAGCGGGAAGGAGCCGCGCAGTTCGGGTGAATAGGCGCGGGTCTCGGCGTCGGTGAGCCCCTCGCGGCTCTTGGGGGTGGGGTGCAGGGGGTGCCCCAGGAGGAGGGACTGCTCGGCTTCGAGAAAGAGGGAGGTGTGCGGGTCGGCGGGGCGGGTGCGGCGGTCGGCGAGGAAGACGGCGGTGCTGCGGACGGAGGCGGCGACCCGGCCGACGAGTTCGGCGCCGTCGCCGTCGGGGGCCTGCGGCCGCTCGCCCTCGGGCGCGTGGTGCCGCTCGCCGGCCGCCGGGGGTGCGCCGTCGTCGGGGGACGGCGCGCCCGGGGCCGGCGCCCGGCGCTCACCGCCGTATGCGGCCTCCCGGCGCAGCAGGGCGGCGATGGTGACGGCGTCCAGGGGGGCTGCGCCGGCGGGTGCGCCTTCGAGAGTGGGGGCGTCGAGGCGGTGCCAGCCGGTGGGTGACCAGTAGCGGACGGGGATGTGCAGGGCGGTGCCGCCGGCGTACAGCGGGATGCGCAGCCGGCCGGCGGCCGGGCGGCGGGCGCCGCTCTCGCGGATCCAGCAGCGCAGCAGGCTCTCGATGCCGGCGGAGTCGGCGGCGGCGGCCGGGTCCGGGTGGTCGAGGGGGTCGGGGTCGGCGGGCAGGGAGCGGTCGCAGGGGCGGGGGGCGCCGTGGCCGGCGGCCGCGGTCCGGGTCTGGCGGTCCTCGAGCGGCTGGTGGCAGGTGTCGTCGTCCGCGGTGTGCCGCTGCTGGCGGGGGACGGTCTGCTCGGTGGTGGCGCCGCCCCCCTGGTGGGCGGTCGGCCGCTCGGGGGCCGGGGGTCCGTCGGAACCGGGGCGTTCGTTCATGGGGTGGTGCCTCGCATTGTCGTGGGGGACGAGCCCATCGGCCCGGGGGTGGTGCGGACCGCCGCCGTGATGGCGTCGGCGAGGCGGTCGAGGATCGCTTCCGCCTGTTCGTCGGTGATGGTCAGGGGTGGCAGCAGGCGGACGACGGCGGAGTGCCGGCCGCCCAGTTCGACGATCAGGCCGCGGTCCAGGCAGGCGCGCTGGACGGCGGCTGCCAGCGCGGGGTCGGCGGGCCGGGCGCCGGTGGCGTCGGCGCCGGCGTCCCGGTCGACGAGTTCGACGCCGAGCATCAGTCCGCGGCCGCGGATGTCGCCGACACAGTCGTGGACGGCGGCGAGCGAGCTCAGCCGGGCGAGCATCCGGGCGCCGAGTTCCTGGGCTCGGCGGGCGAGTTGGTTCTCCCGTACGTAGGCGAGGGTGGCGCTGCCTGCGGCCATCGCGAGCTGGTTGCCGCGGAAGGTGCCGGCGTGCGCGCCGGGCTGCCAGGTGTCGAGTTCCTCGCGGTAGACGATCACGGCGAGCGGCAGACTGCCGCCGATCGCCTTCGACAGGACGAGGACGTCCGGCACGATCCCGCTGTGTTCGATGGCCCAGAAGGCGCCGGTGCGGCCGACGCCGGTCTGCACCTCGTCGACGATCAGCGGAATGTGCCGGTCGGCGGTGATCTCGCGCATCCGCCGCACCCAGGTGTCGGGGGCGGGGATGACGCCGCCCTCGCCCTGGACGGGTTCGAGGATCATGCCGGCGGGCCGCGGCACCCCGCTCTTGTCGTCTTCGAGCAGACTCTGGGTCCAGCGGGCGCCCAGCTCCGCGCCGCGCTCGCCGCCGGTCTGGAAGGGGCAGCGGTAGTCGTAGGGGTAGGGCAGCCTGGTCACGCTGGTGTGCCGGGCTCCCCCGGAGGCGGCGAGCGCCTCGGCGGTCATGCCGTGGTAGGCGCCGGAGAAGGCCATCAGGCCGTCCCGCCCGGTGGCCGTGCGGACGAGCTTGAAGGCGGCCTCCACGGCGTCCGTGCCGGCCGGCCCGCAGAACTGGATGCGCGCCTTTTCGGCCAATTCCCGGGGCAGGGTGGCGAACAGCTCGGTGGTGAAGGCGTCCTTGACGGGGGTGGCCAGGTCCAGGATGTGCAGCGGTGCGCCGGAGTCGAGGACCGTGCGGATGGCTTCGAGCACCACCGGGTGGTTGTGCCCGAGCGCCAGGGTGCCGGCGCCGGAGAGACAGTCGAGGTACCGGCGGCCGTCGGCGCCCTCGATGGTGAGCCCCCGGGCGCGCACCGGGACGATCGGCAGCGAGCGCGCGTAGGTACGGGCAGCGGACTCACGCAGGGACTGGCGGCGCAGGATCCCTTCGTGGGCCGACGGCGCTTCCGCCGGCACGGTTTCGGTCAACGCCACGGCAGTTGTGTCCTCCTGCTGATGTGCTGTTGGATGCCGCGCGGGCCGTCCGGGCAGCGCGGCGGGCCCCGTAGGTACCAACGACGGCGCCGACGGCGGATCACGGCCACCGTCAAGATCCCTGCGGCGACGGAACCGGGGACCCGACTGTCGCCGTCTAGCCCGGCACCGGCATAGTTGGGGCCGCGTCGGGATCTAAAGGTCCATGACAAGTTCACAGCGCGACTGCACACCGGCCACACGGCCCGGTTTCATCCACCCAGGGGGAACTCACCCATGCGATCGATACGTCGGCCAGTCCTGGTCGCCGCCGCCCTCACCGCCGTAGTGGCGCTGACCGCGACCGGCTGCGGCCCGGAGGGCGACAACGCGGACGCCAAGCCGAGCCAGTCGGCCCAAGGCAACCCGGGTGGGGGTGAGATCAAGATCCCTCAGGACATCCAGGACAAGCTCAAGGAACACGGCATCGACCTGGACAAGTGGAAGAACGGCGAGTGGAAGAACTGGGACAAGGACAAGTGGCTCCGCGAAGCCGGCCAGTTCATCAACCCGGTCATCAAGAACTTCTGGGACAACCCGGACAAGATCGGTAAGGCCAAGCCGCCGCAGGACCAGACCAAGCCCGGGGACGTCTCCGAGGACCAGGGCAAGACCGACCCGGAGCCCGCGGCCGTCCCGGCGAAGGCGGTCGGCACGCCGTACGACACCACCGCTCCCGGCGTCGGCCTGCTGGTGTTCAGCACCCCCGAGGGCGAGTCGCGGTGCTCCGCCACCGTCGTCAAGGACCCTGCGCACCCGGGCAAGTCCAACCTCGTGTGGACCGCGGCGCACTGCGTGCACGCCGGCAAGAACGGCGGCTGGTACCGCAACCTGGTGTTCGTCCCCAGCTTCAACAGGAACGGCGGCTCCGCCGACAAGCTGAAGACCGCGCCGTTCGAGGACCGCGTCCCGGCGGGCAAGTGGTGGGCGGACGACCTGGCCACGTCCAAGGAGTGGATCAACGCCGGCGGCGCCGTTCCGGGCGTGCCGATGGCTCCGTACGACTTCGCGCTGATGCATGTGCGTCCCGAGGAGAACAGCGGCGGCAAGTCGCTGGAGGAGATGGCCGGCGGCGCGTACGCGGTCGACTTCAACGCTCCGGCGATCGGCAAGATCCCGAGCCTGACCGCGCAGGGCTACCCGGCCGAGGCGCCGTTCGACGGTGCGTCGCAGCAGCAGTGCACCGACAAGCCGACCCGCCTGTCGATGGACGCCAAGAAGCCGACGATGTACCGGATCGGCTGCACCATGACCGGTGGTTCCTCCGGTGGTCCCTGGTTCGTCAAGGGCAAGGACGGCAAGCCGGTCCTGGTCTCCAACATGTCGATGGGGCCGCGCCCGGCCCGCTGGTCGGCCGGCCCGCACCTGGGCCCCGAGGCCAAGTCCCTCTTCACCGCCATGAGCCGGAAGTGGGCCAGCAAGCAGTGACCCGCTGACGGCCGGGTGCCCGCCGCGCTCCGGCGGGCACCCGGCCGCACCGCACCACGGCACGGCACGACGAAGGCCCGCCCCGGGTTGCCCCGGGGCGGGCCTTCGTGTGTCCGCGCGGCTAGGCCGCCGCGACGAACGGCCGGAACTCGGCCGCCAGTTCCTCGTGGACCCGCGCCTTGAGGACCGTGCCGTCCGCGGTGTGCTCCTCGGAGATGACCTCGCCCTCGGCGTGTGCCCGCGATACCAGGGCGCCCTGGGTGTAGGGCACCAGCACCTCGATCTCCACCTGGGGGCGCGGCAGTTCCTCGTCGAGCAGGGCGAGCAGCTCCGTCATGCCCTGGCCCGTACGGGCCGACACTGCGAGGGCGTGCTTCTCGTTGCGCAGCAGGCGCTGCAGCACCAGCGGATCGGCCGCATCGGCCTTGTTGACGACCACGATCTCGGGCACGTCCGTCGCGCCCACGTCGCGGATCACCTCGCGTACGGCGGCCAGCTGCTCCTCCGGCACCGGATGCGAGCCGTCGACCACATGGAGGATGAGGTCGGAGTCGCCGACCTCCTCCATCGTGGAGCGGAACGCCTCGACGAGGTGGTGCGGCAGGTGCCGGACGAAGCCGACGGTGTCGGCGAGGGTGTAGAGCCGCCCGCTGGGGGTCTCGGCCCGGCGGACCGTCGGGTCCAGGGTGGCGAACAGGGCGTTCTCCACCAGGACGCCGGCCCCTGTGAGGCGGTTGAGCAGGGAGGACTTGCCGGCGTTGGTGTAGCCGGCGATGGCGACCGAGGGGACCTTGTTGCGCCGGCGTTCCTGGCGCTTGATGTCCCGGCCGGTCTTCATCTCCGCGATCTCCCGGCGCATCTTCGCCATCTTCTCGCGGATCCGCCGCCGGTCCGTCTCGATCTTGGTCTCACCGGGACCACGGGTGGCCATGCCGCCGCCCGCCGAACCGGAGCCGCCGCCGCCCATCTGCCGGGACAGCGACTGACCCCAGCCGCGGAGGCGGGGCAGCATGTACTGCATCTGCGCCAGCGCGACCTGCGCCTTGCCCTCCCTGGACTTGGCGTGCTGGGCGAAGATGTCGAGGATCAGGGCGGTCCGGTCGACCACCTTGACCTTGACGACGTCCTCCAGGTGGATCAGCTGGCCCGGGGAGAGCTCACCGTCGCACACCACGGTGTCCGCCCCGGATTCGAGGACGATGTCGCGCAGCTCCAGCGCCTTGCCGGACCCGATGTAGGTGGCCGGGTCGGGCTTGTCGCGGCGCTGGACCACGCCGTCGAGCACCAGGGCGCCGGCCGTCTCCGCGAGGGCGGCGAGCTCCGCGAGGGAATTCTCCGCCTCCTGGACCGAGCCGCTGGTCCACACGCCGACGAGTACCACCCGCTCCAGACGGAGCTGCCGGTACTCGACCTCGGTGACGTCTTCGAGCTCGGTGGACAGGCCGGCCACACGGCGCAGCGCCGCGCGCGCCGAGCGGTCGTACTGGTCGCCGTCACGCTCCCCGTCGATCTCGTGGCTCCAGGCGACGTCCTCTTCCATCAGGGCGTCGGCCCGAAGGCTCTCCGGAAGTCGCTGCCGGTCCTGCGGAAGGGAAGAAGAGGAGGTCATTTGATCCTTTGTGTCGTTGGGAAGTCCTCGTCGGGGACCTGCGGTCCCACCGGGACTCTCGGTGGTGACAACGTCCGGGCCGCCCGGGAGATTCCCGGCCGCGCCTCGGCGTCGACTCGAAGATGGTCGCACGGTCCGTTACGGCGCGTCACGCGGGTTTCCGGCGTTTTCCCGGGGCGGCACCCGCCGTACCGCGGACGGCCCATCGGTGCCCCGGACGGTCAGTGCTTGCGGACGGCCCGCCACTCCGGGTGGCCGGGCATCGGAGGGGTCTTCGCGCCGTACAGCCAGCTCTGGAAGAAGCCGGTCAGGTCCTGGCCGGAGATCTCGGCGGCCAGGGCGACGAAGTCGCCGGTCCCGGCGACGCCGTCGCGGTGGCGGGTCACCCAGGTGCGTTCGAGCCGGTCGAAGGCGGCCGGGCCGATCCTGTGCCGCAGGGCGTAGAGGACCAGTGCGCCGCCGTCGTAGATCACCGGGCGGAAGATGCTGATCTTCTGGCCGGCCCGGGCGGCCTTGGGTGCGGCCGGCGGGCCGCCTTCGGCGCGCCAGCGGTCGGAGAGCTGGTACGCCCGCTGCATCCGTGCGTCCATGGAGGCCGGGGGGCCGCCCTTCTCCTGGGCGTAGAGCGCCTCGTACCAGCTGGCATGGGCCTCGTTCAGCCAGACGTCGGACCACAGGCGCGGGCTGACGCTGTCGCCGAACCACTGGTGGGACAGCTCGTGGACCATGATGGACTCGACGTACCACTGGGGGAGCCGGCCGGCGAACAGGCCCTTCTCGAAGAGCGAGAGCGTCTGGGTCTCCAGCTCGAAGCCGGTCGTGGCGTCCGCGATCAGCACCCCGTAGTTCTCGAAGGGGAACGGTCCGACCTTGCGCTCCATCCAGTCCAGCTGGGCGGGGGTCCTGGCCACCCAGGGGGCGAGCGTTTTGCGGTCGGCGACCGGGACGACGCTGCGTACGGGCAGGCCGTGCGGCCCGAGCGCACGGATCACGCTGGATCGGCCCAGGGAGACCTGCGCCAGCTCGGTGGCCATCGGGTGCACGGTCCGGTACAGCCAGGTGCGGCGCGGCCCCCGGTCGCTTCGGTTTTGGAGCTCTCCGTTGGCGACGGCCGTCACGCCCCGGGGGGCGCTGATGTGGAAGGTGAAGAAGGCCTTGTCGGACGGGTGGTCGTTGCACGGGAAGACGCGGTGTGCGGCGTCGGCCTGGTTGGCCATCACCAGCCCGTCGCCGGTGCGGATCCAGCCGCCGTCGCTCTTGCCGCGCGGATCGCTGGTGTGCCGCACGACGATCCGCAGCTGCTGGCCGGGGACGGGGACGGCGGAGGGGGTGATCACCAGGTCCTCGCCGTACTGCTGGTGGCGGGCCGGCAGGCCGTTGACCTCGACGGAGCTGACCTTGCCGCGGGCGAAGTCGAGGTTGAGGTGCTCGAGGGCCCCGGTGACGTGGGCGTTGATCTCGGTGACGGCCTTCAGCGGCCGGTCGTTGTGGCCGGAGTAGTCCAGGTCGACGTCGTAGGACGTGACGTCGTAGCCGGGGTTTCCGAGCGAGGGGAAGAGGCGGTCGCCGAGACCGCGCACACCGGGGGCATCCGGGGGCGGTGCCGCGCCGATGAGGGCGACGGCGGCCAGGGAGAGGACGGCGGCACGGCCGGCCCGGGACGGGGTCCGCCGGCGCGGCAGGGGGAGCGCGGCAGCGGCACGGCGGTCGGGATCGGGGGACGGTCGACGCGAGCGAAGCGACATGGGCTACGGCTATCAGCGCGGCCCCCCGGCCCGTGGACGGCACGGCAGTACGGCACCCGAAAGGGCGGCGGTTCGGGCGTCCGGCTTACGCCGGGATGCGGCGCGGCCGTCAGGGGCGTAGTGCCGCGGTGGGCGTGGGGCGGCCGGCCCTCAACACGTCGAAGACGCCCGGGACTTCGCGCATGGCCCGCATCAGGGAGGGCAGTCCGGCGGCGTTGGGCAGGTGCAGGGTGTAGGTGTGCCGTACCCGCTGCTCGTGCGGGGGCTCGACGGCCGCGGACACCACGGCGACGCCCTGTGCGGCGATCGCCTCGGTGAGGTCGGCCAGGAGGTGCGGCCGGCTGAACGCCTCGGCCAGGAGGGTCACCCGGCAGCCGTGCCCGGTCCGGCCAGGGCGCCGCCAGCGCACTCCGACCGGCTGCCTGCCGGTCGCGGCCATGCGTGCCACGACGGGGCACAGGGCGCGGTGCACGGTGACCGTGCCGCCGCGTACGGCGAAGCCGGTGACGTTGTCCGGCGGCACCGGGGTGCAGCAGCCCGCGAGTCTGACCGGCGCGCCCGGCAGGTCGGCGACGGCCAGGACGGCGGCGGGGGTCAGCTCGGCCGCCGCGGGGTCGTGGTCCGCGGGGTCGTGGTCCGCGACGACGGGTGCCGTCGGTGGGTGCGGGGGCGGTTCGCCGGTGTCCGTCCCGGCGGGGCGCGCCAGCCACCGGGAGATGGCGAGCCGGGCGGCGGGGGTACGCGCGTGGTCGAGCCACTCCGGCGCGGGCCCGGTGGCGGACTCCGGGGCCATCAGGAGGTGCAGGCTGTCGCCGTCTCGGAGGACGGTGGCGAGCGTCGCGAGGCGGCCGTTGACGCGGGCCCCGATGCAGCAGTGCGCCGCCTCGCCGTACCGGGCGTAGGCGGCGTCCACACAGCTGGCGCCCGCGGGCAGGCCGAGGGAGCCGTCGGCGGGGCCGTTCGCCGGGCCGCCCGCGCAGAAGACCGTGATCTCCCGGTCCTGCGCCAGGTCGTCGCGGAGCGAGCTCCAGAAGGCGTCCGGGTCGGGGGTGGCGCGCTGCCACTCCAGGAGGCGGGAGAGCCATCCGGGGCGGGTCGGGTCGGCCCGCTCGCCGTCGGGGGCGTCGGGGCCGTCCGTGGGGGCGTACGGGTTGCCCAGCGCGATCACCCCGGCCTCGGCGGCACGGTGCATCTGGTGGGTGCGGATCAGCGTCTCGGCGATCTGGCCCGACTCGCCGGTGACGGCGGTGTGCAGCGACTGGTAGAGGTTGAATTTCGGCGCGGCGATGAAGTCCTTGAACTCGGAGACGACCGGGGTGAAGCAGGTGTGCAGCTCGCCGAGGACCGCGTAGCAGTCGGCGTCCTCGGCGACCAGGACCAGCAGCCGTCCCAGGTCCGCTCCGGTCAGCTCGCCGCGGGTGAGCCGGACCCGGTGCAAGGAGACGAAGTGTCGCGGCCGCACGAGGACGTCGGCGTGGATGCCGGCCTCGGCGAGGGTGGTCCGGACCCGCGCGGCGATGGCGGCGAGGGGGTCGGGCCGGCCGGCGTGCTCGCGGACCAGGCGGCAGGTGGCGGCGTGCTCCTCCGGGTGCAGGATCGCGAAGACCAGGTCCTCCAGCTCGGTCTTCAGCGCCTGGACGCCGAGGCGTTCGGCGAGCGGGATCAGGACGTCGCGGGTCACCTTGGCGATGCGGACCTGCTTCTCGGGGCGCATCACTCCGAGGGTGCGCATGTTGTGCAGCCGGTCGGCGAGCTTGATGGACATCACGCGGACGTCGTTCCCGGTGGCCACCAGCATCTTGCGGAAGGTCTCCGGTTCGGCGGCCGCACCGTAGTCGACCTTCTCCAGCTTCGTCACGCCGTCGACCAGATAGCAGACCTCGGCCCCGAACTCCGTGCGTACCTGGTCGAGCGTCACCTCCGTGTCCTCGACGGTGTCGTGGAGGAGGGAGGCGGTCAAGGTGGTGGTCTCCGCGCCCAGTTCGGCGAGGATGAGGGTGACCGCGAGCGGGTGGGTGATGTACGGCTCGCCGCTCTTGCGCATCTGGCCGCGGTGCGAGGTCTCGGCCAGCACATACGCCTTGCTCAGGATGTCCAGATCGGCGTGCGGGTGGTGGCGGCGGTGCACCTTGGCGACGTGCTCCAGGGCGTCGGGGAGGCCGTCGCGGGGAGCCGGGCCGAGCAGTGCGGCGCGGCCGATCCGGCGCAGCCCCTGGACATCCAGCCGGGGGCGGACGCGCCTGCGGCCCGCCGCTTCCGCATTACCAGGGTCAGTGGCCTCTGCGCTCATGGGCACCCTCCGGCAGCGTCGACCGGCGGTTGGGCGTCGTCACTCGGAAAGCCCGGGCCGGTGCTTGATGCTATCGAGCCCATCACGCACGGCTGACCAGCTCTCGCTCAGCGTGATGCGGATCACCCGTTCGAGCGACCCGTGAGGCGAACTGCTGCCCGTCAGGCGAGCGCTGTGGTGAGCCAGGCCGGGTCGAAGGTGCCTTCGGCGACGATCTCGGCGGGGCCGGTCATCTCGACCCTGCCGTCGGGCAGCTCGGTGATCGAGAGACTGCCGCCGAGCACGTCGACGGTGTAGGTGACGGGCAGGCCGCTCACGGTGGGGTCGCTGCCGTCCCGGCGGGCGGTGGCGACCGCGACCGCGCAGGCGCCGGTGCCGCAGGAGCGGGTCTCGCCCGAGCCGCGCTCGTGCACCCGCATGGCCACGTGGCGCGGCCCGCGGTCGACGACGAACTCGATGTTCACGCCGTCCGGGTAAACCGCCGCTGGGCCGAACGGCGGTACGGCCAGCAGATCACCGGCGTGGGCCAGGTCCTCGACGAAGGCGACCGCGTGCGGGTTGCCCATGTTCACGTTGACGGCCGGCCAGCTGCGGCCGTCGAGCGTGACCTGGACGCGCTCCTCGGGGAGCTCGGCCCGGCCCATGGAGACCGTGACATCGCCGGTCTTGGCGAGGTGCACCCGGCGCACACCGGCGCGGGTGGCGAGGGCGAGGTCGCCCGCCTGCACCAGGCCGGCGTGCAGCAGATAGCGCGCGAAGACGCGGACGCCGTTTCCGCACATCTCGGCGATCGAACCGTCGCCGTTGCGGTAGTCCATGAACCACTCGGCCTCGTCGGCCATCGCGCGCGCCTCGGGGTCCGCGGCGGAGCGCACCACGCGCAGCAGGCCGTCGCCGCCGAGCCCGGCCCGCCGGTCGCAGATCCTGCCGACGGCGGCCGCGGACAGGTCGAGGCGGCCCTCCGGGTCGGGAACGATCACGAAGTCGTTCTCGGTGCCGTGGCCCTTGAGGAAAGCGATGCGCTGCGTGCTGGTCACCCCTGCATGGTACGGGGGCGGCGGGCGATCCGGCCGTCCAGGGGCGAGAGCGGGTGGGCCGCTCAGCGCAGCCGGGCCACCCGCCAGATGGCGAGGGCGGCCAGGACGGCCACCACCGCGGCGTAGACGACCACCACGCGCCAGCCGGCGCGGCGGCCCGAGCCGCGCACCGGGAGGCCGGGCCAGGTGTGGCCGACGCGGCGGGCGGCCATCATGCCCCAGCCGGCGGCGCAGCAGCACAGCAGCAGGCCGAGCATCGCTATCACCGCGCCGCCGTCGCCGCCGAACTCGAAGGCGAGCGGAAAGGCGAACATCAGGGAGCCGACGGAGGCGAGCACCACGATCGGCGCGAGCTGCCACAGGCGCAGCCGCCGCGGCGGGCGGAGTTCGCGGAAGGACTCGCCGCCCTCGGCGGGGTCCGTCCCGGCGTCCGGGCCGTCCGAGTCGTCCAGCGCGCCCGGCTCGGCGAGCGGGGCGTCATCGGTGGCGGTCAGGTCGTCGGGGGCGTCCGGGCCGTCCGGGGCCGGCGGAATGCCGTCGGCGCCGCGGTGATCCGTTTTCCGGGCTCTGTTGCGAGGGCCGGCTTCCATTGCCACGCGCCCTCCCCACTGCAGACTGCACGCCTCGATCGAAGGTCGATGATGACACGCCCTCAGGGGCCCTGATGACGGCCGGAGCGTCCCGATGCCATGACGTGATCAGGCTGTGACCGGTCGTTCGAGCAACGCCAGCGCGAGTCGCGGGAGGTCCGCGCGGCGGTCGGCGGCACCGCTGAGCCAGTGGACCCGGGGGTCGCGGCGGAACCAGGAATCCTGACGGCGCGCGAAGCGCTTGGTGGCGCGTACCGTCTCCGCACGCGCTTCCTCCTCGGTGCAGTCCCCCGCCAGCTGGGTGAGCACCTGCTGGTAGCCCAGGGCCCGGGAGGCCGTCCGGCCGTCGCGCAGCCCCGCGGCCTCCAGCCCGCGCACCTCGTCCACCAGGCCGGCCTCCCACATCCGGTCCACCCGGCGCGCGATCCGCTCGTCGAGCTCGGGGCGCTCGACGTCGACGCCGATCTGCAGGGTGTCGTAGACGGCTTCGTGGCCGGGGAGGTTGGCGGTGAAGGGGCGGCCGGTGATCTCGATGACCTCCAGGGCGCGCACGATGCGGCGGCCGTTTCCGGGGAGGATCGCGCGGCCCGCCTCGGGGTCGGCGACCGCGAGCCGGGCGTGCAGGGCGCCGCTGCCGTGTTCGGCCAGTTCGGCCTCCAGGCGGGCGCGAACCGCGGGGTCGGTGCCGGGGAACTCCAGGGCGTCGAGGGCGCCGCGGAGGTACAGGCCGGAGCCGCCGACGAGGACGGGTGTGCGTCCCTCGGCGAGCAGCCGGTCGATCTCGGCGCGGGCCAGCTGCTGGTACTCGGCGACGCTGGCGGCCCGGGTCACGTCCCAGATGTCCAGCAGGCGGTGCGGGACGCCCTGCCGCTCCTCGGGCGTGAGCTTGGCGGTACCGATGTCCATGCCGCGGTAGAGCTGCATGGAGTCGGCGTTGATGACCTCGCCGCCCGTGGCTTGCGCGAGGGCGACGCCCAGATCGGACTTTCCGGCCGCGGTGGGACCGACGACGGCGATGACCCGCGGAGCGGGAACGGCGGTGTTCACCCCGCCAGTCTCGCAAACTTCACGTCCCCGTCCCGAACGAGCTACGTGACGGGTCACCCATGGGGTCGTTGCCTGTTCGAGGTCCCGAGAGCCGGCGCACGGCCGGCGCCCGCGGGCGGCGCAATGGGACGCTCCGGGCCACGACGGATTTCCACCACATGAGCACGGTAGGAGCGGTTATGGGCCTGTTTTCGCGGTTTCGTCGGCGCAAGGAGTCCCCGGAATCCGGGGCGGCGGCGTCTGTGGAGTCCGTGCAGTCCGCGGAGTCCGTGGAGGGGACGGAAGCAGCGGCTGCGCACGTGGTGACACCGGCGCCGCAGGACGGCACCGGGGCGTCGGACGGCCCGGCGGCCGAGGCGCCACAGGCCGCAGAGTCGGACGGCGCCGAGGGCCCCGGGATTCCGCGCCAGCAGTCCGCGCAGGAGGCGGCCGACAGTGACGCCGGGGACGGCGCCCACGCGTAGCGCACCGCGCGGCCCGTGGGCGGGCCCACGGGTGACGGCGGGCGCCGGCGTCGCTCTCCACGTCGCCGCATGCGACGGCCGCGGGGCGTACTGCCCCGCGGCCGTCGCATGCGTGCGGACCGCGGGTACGGCCTCAGGACCAGGTCGCCACGAAGTAGCCGACCCCGTACGGCGCCTCCTCGCGGAGCAGTTCCCCCTGCAGGCCCGCGCCGTGGGCCGCGCTCGCCAGGACCTGCCAGCAGGCGCGGCCGGACACCTGGAGGTCGGCGGCGAGCTCTTCGTCGAGTGCGGTCAGCGCGGCGGTGTCGGCGGAACCCAGCGCACGGGCCGCCGACGCGTCGAACCCCTCGGCCCGCTCGTCGAAGTACCCCGGGGCCTTCACGGTGCGGCGGGCACTGCCGTCCCCCATCACCAGCAGGGCGACGCGGGGGGCCGACGCGGCGATCTCGCGGCCGACCGGCAGACAGCGGTCGCGGGTCAACGGTTCTCCCACCCCCAGGCCCTCGACGGGAGCGTCGTCCCAGTCGGCGCGGGCCAGCAGCCAGGCCCCTACGGACAGCGACGGCGGGAGTTCCCGCTCCCCCGCGCCCTCCGCCGCGCCCAGCGGCACCTCGAGGTCCACGCCGAAGCCGCGGAACGAGCCGATGGCGCCCTGCGGGTGCGGGCCGCGCCCCGCCTGCTCGGCCGGCCCGAGAACGACCAGCCGGTCGGGGCGGGCGGCGGCCAGCACCCCGACCGCGTCGAGACAGGCGGCCCGCAGCGCGTCCAGCTCGGGGGCCGCGCCGGCGGCGACCTCCGGCACGAGGAGCGGCGGGCAGGGGCAGATGGCGGCGGCTACGAGCATGCCACGCAGCGTAACGCCCCGTCGCGGGGCGCTGGGCCGTGGCCACCGTGTGTGCCGGGTTCCCCGGCGGGCCGCTCAGTCGCAGCCGCAGCCCGCCGGCGCGGCCGGGGCGGGTGCCGGGGCCCCGATGGTGGGCAGGCCCAACAGGACGCCCTGGGGCTTCTCGGCGGGGGCGGCGTTCCGCTTCTCCCAGGCGTCGCCGGACCGGGTGCGCCGGACGGCCAGGGGCGGGCCCTCGGCGAGCAGGTGGTGCGGGGCGGCGTAGGTGATGTCGACGGTCACCAGGTCGCCGGGGCGGACCGCTTCGTCGGGACGTGTGAAGTGCACGAGGCGGCTGTCGGGGGCGCGGCCGGACAGCCGGTGCGTGGCGCCGTCCTTGCGGCCCTCGCCCTCGGCGACCATGACCTCCAGGGTGCGTCCGACCTGCTTCTTGTTCTCCTCCCAGGAGATCTCCTCCTGGAGGGCGACCAGCCGCTCGTAGCGCGCCTGGACGACGGCCTTGGGGATCTGGCCGTCCATGTCGGCGGCGGGGGTGCCGGGGCGCTTGGAGTACTGGAAGGTGAAGGCCTGCGCGAAGCGGGACTCGCGGACCGTGTGCAGGGTCTGCTCGAAGTCCTCCTCGGTCTCGCCGGGGAAGCCGACGATGATGTCCGTGGAGATCGCGGCGTCCGGCATGGCGGCGCGCACCTTCTCGATGATGCCGAGGTAGCGCTCCTGGCGGTACGACCGGCGCATGGCCTTCAGTACCTGGTCGGAGCCGGACTGGAGCGGCATGTGCAGCTGCGGCATGACGTTGGGCGTCTCGGCCATCGCGGCGATGACGTCGTCGGTGAAGTCGCGGGGGTGCGGAGAGGTGAACCGGACCCGCTCCAGGCCCTCGATCTTCCCGCAGGCCCGCAGCAGCTTGCTGAACGCCTCGCGGTCGCCGATGTCGGAGCCGTAGGCGTTGACGTTCTGGCCGAGCAGGGTGATCTCGGAGACGCCCTCGGCGACCAGCGCCTCGACCTCGGCGAGGATGTCGCCGGGCCGGCGGTCCTTCTCCTTGCCGCGCAGCGCGGGCACGATGCAGAAGGTGCAGGTGTTGTTGCAGCCCACGGAGACCGACACCCAGGCCGCGTACGCGCTCTCGCGCCGGGTCGGGAGCGTCGAGGGGAACGCCTCCAGCGACTCGGCGATCTCGACCTGCGCCTCTTCCTGGATCCGCGCACGCTCCAGCAGCACCGGCAGCTGACCGATGTTGTGCGTCCCGAAGACCACGTCCACCCAGGGCGCCTTCTTGACGATGGTGTCCCGGTCCTTCTGTGCCAGGCAGCCGCCGACCGCGATCTGCATCCCGGGCCGGGCGGCCTTCTGCGGGGCGAGCTGCCCGAGGTTGCCGTAGAGCCGGTTGTCGGCGTTCTCGCGGACCGCGCAGGTGTTGAAGACGACCACATCGGCGCCGTCGGCGTCCTTGGGCGCCCGGACGTATCCGGCACCCTCCAAAAGGCCCGACAATCGCTCGGAGTCGTGGACGTTCATCTGGCACCCGTAGGTGCGCACCTCGTATGTTCCCTTGACGTCCATGGCCTGACTCCGGTCGCTGCTGCTCATGCGACAAGGGTAGGCGGTGCCGGACGCCCCTTCGGACGCCGGACCACGGCGTGCGGCGGGGCCCGAAACCGACACCGTCGACGCGCTGGGAGCGGCTCGGCGCCACCGCGACGTCTTTGTCATGCACCTGCCCTCCTCGTGTCGCAGTGAGAGAGCCCCCAGCCGAAAGAAACAAGATCCGAACCCCCTTCCCCTTGGGGCAGCCACCGGCGAAGGTCGTTGCCACGAAGGCCGGAACACCGGGTACCGGTACTCGGGACAGGGAGACACACCCCATGGACGACACCTCCACCGCACCCGCCGCAGCGGCGGCCGACGGCGAAGCCGACGGCTGGTACGTGGACGACCGGTGCAACAACTGTGACGTTGCCCGCCAGCTGGCGCCGGGCCTGATCGCCGAAGTGGGCGGGCGGTCCGAGGTCGTGCGGCAGCCGCGCGGCGAGGCGGAGGAGCGCCTTTTACACGCCGCCGCGTTCGCCTGTCACACCCGTTCCGTGCGGCGGCCTTCGCGGCGGCTCGACGCGGCGAAGGACCCGTATCCGCTGCCGCTCGACGACGCCGACGACACCGTGCTGCTCTGCGGACACAACTCGACGCAGAACGCGGGGGCCAACTCCTTCCTCCTCCGGCGTCCCGCCGGGACGCTGATGATGATCGACACACCTCGCTGGAGCGAGACGCTGGCGGCGCGGTACGAACGGCTCGGCCCCGTCACGGATGTGCTGCTCACCCACCAGGACCACGCGGTGCACGGGCGGCGGTACGCCGACCGGTTCGGGGCCCGGCTGTGGATCCACGAGGGGGACCTGGCCGCGGCTCCCGATGCCGACCGGGTGCTGCGCGGGACCGGGAGCGTCGAGATCGCCGAGGGGGTGTTCGCCCATCCCCTGCCGGGCCACACCAGGGGCAGCGTGCTCTACGTGGCGGACGAGCGGTACTGCTTCAGCGGGGACAGCTTCTACTGGTCGCGGGCGACCGGGGACATCGAGGTGGCGGACAGCGTCACCTGGTACTCGATCACCGAGCTGGCCGCCTCGCTGGACCGTACGGCCGGCCGGCTGCGCTTCGAGTGGCTGCTGGCCGGCCACGGCGACCGCAAGCACCTGCCCGCGCCCGAAATGGCGCGGCGCATGCGGGAGTTGACGGCCCGGGTGCGAGCGCTGCGGCCCCGGCCGATCGACTTCACCGCCGTGCGCTGGTGAACGGCTGGGGCCGGGCGTCCGCGAGGCCGCCCCGCGCGACGGCCGGGGCGGGTGCGGCGCAGGCGTGGAGCGGGCCGGCCGCGGCTCAGCGCACCGACGCGGCCGGCGGCCTCTCCCGTACGGCGCCGTAGGCGAGGAAGTACGCCGGCAGGCGGTTCAGCCACCGCGAGGTGGTGAGCAGTTCGGCCACCCGCTTCGCCCGCCTGGTGTTGCCGAAGGGCGCCCGGCCCGCCAGTACGGGGGCGATGACCCGCGCATGGGCGGTCCGCTGGAGGGCCTGGGTCAGGGCCGCGGTGGGCCACCGCCGGCGTTGGATGCCGCGGACGTCCCGCAGGCCGACCGTGCCGGCGCTCAGCGGGGGGACGAGATACCGGGCGGCGGCCACCGCGTCCTCGACGGCGAGGTTGATGCCGATGCCGAAGACCGGCGACATCGCGTGGGCCGCGTCGCCGATGCAGAGCAGCCCCGGCCGGTGCCAGCGCCGGAGCCGATCGAGCCGCACGTCCAGGAGCTTGACCTCGTCCCAGGAGGCGACCGCGCGGCCCCGGTCGGCCAGCCAGGGGGCGGCGGCGGTGAACCGGGCCAGGAACGGTGCGAGGCCGGCGGCGCGGCGCTCGGCGTCGCTTCCCTTGGGGATCAGCGCGGCGCACTGCCAGTAGTCGCCGCGGTCGATCAGGGCGGCCAGGAGGCCGTCGCCGACACCGCCCACGAGGCCGTGCGGGTCGCCGCCGCGTCGCGGCAGGCGGAACCACCACGCGTCCATCGGGCAGGCGAAGGTGCGCAGCCCGAGTTCGGGCAACGACCGGGCGAGCGAGTCCCGGCCGTCGCACGCGACCGTGAGGGTGGCCCGCAGCTCGCCGGTACGGCCGTCGGACGTGCGGTACCGGACGCCGACGACCCGGCCGCGCGCCGTCAGGAAGCCGGTCGCCTCGGTGTTCATCCGCACGGCGAAGGACGGCTCCCGCCGGGCCTCGTCCACCAGCAGGTCCAGCAGGTCCCACTGCGGCACCATCGCGATGTAGCGGTACGCGCCCCGCAGCGCCGTCAGGTCGCCGACCGTCACCAGCGAACCGTCCCCGCCGACCGGGAGCTGGACGGTGGTCACCCGCCGCTGGGGCAGCCGGGCGAACCGCTCGCCCAGCCCCAGCTCGTCCAGCAGCGCCAGGGTGGAGGGGTGCACGGTGTCGCCGCGGAAGTCCCGCAGGAAGTCGCCGTGCTTCTCCAGGACCGTGACGGCCACGCCCGCCCGGGCCAGCAGCAGGGCGAGCACCATTCCGGCGGGCCCGCCGCCCACCACACAGCAGGTGGTCCGCTCCATCGCCACGGCTCCCTTCGGCGAGGTGCCCCGGACCCGCACCGGCGGCGGCACGGGTCCCCGGTACCTCCCACTGTGCGCGCCCTCGCGTGCGGATTCCCGCCGGCGGGCCGTGCCCGGCCGCCCGGCGCCGGCCGGGGACGGCGCCGAGGGCCTCAGGCGGCGGTGAAGCGCCCGCTCGCCTCGCCCCGGAGGCGGCCCGGCGGCAGCCTGCGGCCGAAGGCGACCAGCGCCAGGTCCTGGGCCGCGCCGTACAGGGGGGTGCCGGTGCCGAAGGACCAGTCGAGGTCGTCGGCGTGCAGGGCGACGCCGGTGAGGTCGGCGCCGAAGAAGCGCGCGGAGCGGGGGCTCAGGGTCCCCAGGACGGTGCGCAGGCGGTCCTCGGGGACGCGGCGGCCGAGGTCCAGGGCGACCGTGACGTCGAGGCCGTGGATCACATCGTGCCCGAGCGCCGAGGCGAGCCCGCCGACCGGCGGCGTCCAGGGGTGGTGGGCGTTGTCGCGGAGGAAGGCGGCGAGTTCCCGCGGTGCGGCGGCCGCCGCGTCCCGGCGGGCGCAGCGGTCGGTCATCCGGTGCAGACTGCCGCGCGCCGTGAGGAGTTCGCGGGCCTGCCGGGCGAACGAGTAGCGAAAGCCCATCGACATATGGGCGACGACCTCCCGTACCCGCCACCCCGTGCACAGGGTGGGAGCGTCCCAGGAGCCGGGCGGCAGTGCGTCGAACAGATCGGCCAGTTCGCGTCGTTCGGCCGCGATGGCCTCGGTGATGTCCATGGTGGATCTCCTCCCCCGGCCGCTGATCAAGGCCGTGTCCTCAGGCTGCCGGGCGGGGCGGTATAAGTCCAAGAGAAGCTCTTTCTCGTCACTAGCATCACTGGTTATGGAGCTTCGTCAGTTGCGGTACTTCGTCACCGTGGTGGAGGAGGCCAACTTCACCCGCGCCGCCGCCCGCCTGCACCTGGCCCAGCCGGGGGTGAGTGCGCAGATCCGGCAGCTGGAGCGCGAACTGGGGCAGGCGCTGCTGGACCGGTCCGGCGGGTCGGTGACGCCGACGGAGGTGGGTGAGGCCGTGCTGCCGTACGCGCGGGCGGCGCTCGCCGCGGTCGAGGGGGTGCGGGCGACGGTGGACGAGTTCACCGGGCTGCTGCGCGGCCGGGTCACGATCGGGGTGGTCTCCGGTGCCGCCGCCGACCGGTTCGACGTGGCATCCCTGCTGGCCGATTTCCACGACGCGCACCCGGCGGTCGAGATCGCCCTCACCGAGGACAACTCCGAGCGGATGCTGGCGGCGCTGCGCGCCGGGGAGCTGGACATCGCCGTGATCGGGCTGCCGGACGAGCCGCCCCCGGGCATCTGCGCGCAGATCGTGCTCGACGTCCCCCTGGTCGCCGCGGTGGCACCGGACGACCCGCTCGTCGCCCACGCGGGCCCCGCGGGCATTCCGCCGTCCGCGCTCCGCGACCGCCCGCTGATCAGCCTGCCGCCCGGCACCGGGCTGCGGGGCGTGCTCGAACGCTGCTGCGCGGCTGCCGGCTTCCGGCCCCGCATCGCCTTCGAGGCGGCCTCACCGCATCTGCTGGCGCAGCTCGCCGCTCGTGGGCTGGGCGTGGCCGTGGTGCCCGAGCTGCCGGCCGAGGCCGCCGAGGCGTACGGGCTGCGGACCCTGCCGATCGGCGGACGGCCGCGGCCACGTGGCCGGATTGCGCTGGCCCGGAGGACGGACGGGCCCGCCGGGCCCGCGGCCAGGGCCTTGCTGGACCTGCTGGGCGAAGCCCTCCAGTAGCACGGTTGGGTATCTCCCCTCCCGTTCACGCCCGGGGACTGGCAGGATCCCGCCCATGGTCACAGCACTCCCCCGAATAAGCGGCCGCCGGGCACTCCCCGCGGCGGCCGCGGCGCTGGTCGCCCTCGCCCTGGTGGCGTGGTGGCTGCTGCCGCTGGGCGGTGAGCGGACACCGGGCGGGCGGGTGACGCTGGCGACCGGTGTGCCGACGGGGGTGTACGCGCGCTACGGGGAACTGCTGAAGCAGGATCTGGCGCACGACCTGCCGAATGTGGACCTCCGTCTGATGCGCAGCGAGGGGTCGATCGACAACCTGCGCCAACTGGTCGCCGGGCGCGCGGAGTTCACCATCGCCACGGCGGACGCGGTGTCCACGTTCAAGGCCCGGCACGAGCGCGGTGCGGACCGGCTGCGGGCCTGTGTGCGGCTGTACGACGACTACATGCAGCTGGTGGTGCCGAAGAAGTCCGCGGTCCGCTCGGCCAGGGGGCTGAAGCGGCTGCGGGTCGGGGTCGGCGCGGACGGCTCCGGCGTACAGCTGATCACCCGGCGGCTGCTGGCGGCGGCAGGGCTGGACTTCGACAAGGACATCACGCCGGTCCGGGTGGGTATCGACCGGATGCCCGAGCTGCTGGAGCGGGGCAAGCTGGACGCCTTCTTCTGGTCGGGCGGGCTGCCGACCACCGCGGTGCAGCGCCTGGCGGGGCGGTTCCCCGTCCGGCTGGTGCAGCTCGGGGACCTCAGCAGGGCACTGCACGCGCAGGGCGAGCCGACGCGCTACTACCGGGCTGCCGTGATGCCCGCCGACGCGTATCCCACGGTGCAGAAGGGTCAGGCGGTCAAAACCATCGCGGTGGCGAATCTGCTGGTGACGACGGACCGGGAGGACGCCGCACTGACCTTCGGCGTCACCCGCACCGTCATCAACAGCCGCGACTGGATCGGGCGCCAGGTGCACGCCGCGCAGCGGGTGGACCTGCGGACGGCGGTGTTCACCGATCCGCTGGCCCTGCACCGGGGCGCCCGGCGCTACTACATGTCGGTCAAGCCCTAGGGGCCTGCGCGGAGGGCCGCCGGGCCGGACGGCCGCGGCGGGGGCGCCGGCGACGGTTGCCGCCGCCACCGGTGCCGGCGGCCGCGGGTGCCGGGGCGGGCGCAGTGACGGTGACCGGGACCCCGGTGGGGACGCGGGCGCCGGTGATCCGGGTCAGGTCGTCGTCGCCGGGGCGGACCTTGGCGGTGGACGGGGTGATCTTCGCCTGACGTATCAGCCGGGTCATGTCGCGGCGCTGGGCGGGCGTGACGAGGGTGACGACGGTGCCGGACTCGCCGGCACGGGCGGTGCGGCCGCCGCGGTGCAGGTAGTCCTTGGCCTCGGTCGGCGGGTCGACGTTGACGACGAGGTCCAGGCCGTCGATGTGGATGCCGCGGGCGGCGACGTTGGTGGCGATCAGCACGGAGGCGTGACCGGTGCGGAACTGCTCCAGGGTCCGGGTGCGCTGCGGCTGGGACTTGCCGCCGTGCAGCGCCGCGGCGCGCACGCCCTGGGCGAGGAGGTGCTTGGTGAGCCGGTCGGCACCGCGCTTGGTGTCCACGAACATGATCACGCGGCCGTCGCGGGCGGCGATCTCGGTCACGGTGGCGCGCTTGTCGGTGTCGTCGACGTACAGGACGTGGTGGTCCATGGTGGTGACCGTCGCGGCCGAGGGGTCCACGGAGTGGGTGACCGGGTCGGTCAGGAAGCGGCGGACCAGCTTGTCGACGTTGCGGTCGAGGGTGGCGGAGAACAGCATCCGCTGACCGCCCGGGGCGACCTTCTCCATCAGCCGGGTGACCTGCGGCAGGAAGCCCATGTCGGTCATCTGGTCGGCCTCGTCGAGGACGGTGATGGTGACGTCGTCGAGCGCGCAGGCACGGCGGTCGAGGAGATCGGCGAGCCGGCCGGGGGTCGCGACGAGGACGTCGGTGCCCCGGCGCAGCGTCTCGACCTGGCGGTTGATGGAGGTGCCGCCGACGACGGTGGCGGTGCGCAGCCCGAGCGCCTTGGCGTACGGCGCGAGCGCGTCGGTGACCTGTCCGGCGAGTTCACGGGTGGGCACGAGCACCAGCGCCAGCGGGCGCTTGCTCGCGGCGCGCCGGCCCGCCGTGCGGCTGAGCAGCGCGAGCCCGAAGGCGAGGGTCTTGCCGGAGCCGGTACGGCCACGACCGAGCACATCGCGTCCGGCGAGGGTCGCGGGCAGGGTGGCGGCCTGGATGGGGAACGGCTCGCTGACACCTTGCGCCCGCAGTGCGGTGAGGAGGGCCGGGGCCAGCGGCAGCTCGTCGAAGGAGCCGGCGGGCGTGGGGGAATCCGTCGCGGTGGACGGCTTCGGGTCGGCGCTCGGTCGCGGTGCGGTCGCTCGGGTCACGGAATGCCCTTCAGGTGGAGGGGTGGGGAGGTGTCCGCAGGGCGGGTGGCCCCCTGCGGAAACGGGACGGGGCCCGCACCGGGGTGGCCGGTGCGGGCCCTGTCCGCAGAACGCAGGTGCGTCAGGCGGGGATGATGTTCTCCGCCTGCGGGCCCTTGGGGCCCTGGGTCACGTCGAAGGTGACCTTCTGGCCCTCGAGGAGCTCACGGAAGCCCTGGGACTGGATGTTGGAGTAGTGGGCGAAGACGTCGGGGCCGCCGCCGTCCTGCTCGATGAAGCCGAAGCCCTTTTCCGAGTTGAACCACTTCACGGTGCCGGAAGCCATTTTTTTCTCCTTCATGGGGCAAACCGGAGACCACACTGCGCGGCCTCCTTGTCGCCGAGATGATCGCCCCACACCGGAACACGTCCGGAAAAACAAGGAACGCCCGGGGCTTCCAGCCTCCGGGCGCGCACAAAGTTCGCGGGTACCACAACTGCAACGTGCCCCAGGCTAGCACAGACGTACGGGGGCGGGTCACGGTGCGGTGCGGGGGACCGTGACGGTGACCGTCAGTCCGTGCGGCGGGTGCGGGGCGTAGGCGATGGCGGCGCCGCCGGCGGCGAGCAGCGCGCGCGTGATCGACAGCCCCAGGCCCGAGCCGGAGACGTTCTGGTGGCGGCCGCTGCGCCAGAAGCGGTCTCCGATGCGGGCGAGTTCGTCCTCGGTCAGGCCGGGGCCGCGGTCGGCAACGGTGATCGTCACCTGTGCGCCGTCGGCCGCGACCGACACCGTCACCGGCTGGTCGCGCGGAGTGAACTTCAGGGCGTTGTCGACGACGGCGTCCAAGGCGCTGGAGAGCGCCACCGGGTCGGCCCAGCCGGTGAGCGCAGGGTGGCCCTCGTAGGTGAGGCGGACGCCTCTGTCGTCGGCCAGCGGGTGCCAGGAGTCGACGCGCTCGGCGGCCAGCGCGGCGATGTCCGTGAGCTGGAGGTCGGCGGCGGCGTGTTCGGCCAGGGCGAGGCCGAGGAGATCGTCCAGGACCCGGGCCAGCCGTTTGCCCTCGGTGCGGACCGAGGCGATCTCCTCGTTGCCGTCGGGGAGTTCGAGGGCCAGCAGCTCGATCCGCAGCAGGAGGGCGGAGAGGGGGTTGCGCAGCTGGTGGGAGGCGTCGGCGACGAAGGCACGCTGCTGTTCGAGCACGTCCTCGACGTGGTCGGCCATCTCGTTGAACGAGCGGGCCAGCCGGCGCAGTTCCGGCGGCCCCGCGGTGGCGGCGACGCGGGCCTTCATCCGGCCGGTGGCGATGTCGTGGCTGGCCGTGTCGAGGACCCGCACGGGCCGCAGCACCCAGCCGGTGAGCCGGATGGCCGCGCCGACGGCGACGAGCATGGCCGCGCACTCCCCGGCCGCGATCACCAGCCAGCCGCGCAGGATGCGTGCCCGCAGCGGCGCGGTGGGCGAATCGGTGACGACCACGGCGACGACGTCCCCGTCGCGGATGACCGGCGAGGCGACCGGGATGCGACCGGTGTCGTCCCAGGGCCACACCTGGTGCGGGTCGTGGCTGCGGCGCCCGGCCAGCGCCTCGCGGAACGCCTGGGCACCCTCGCCGCTCCGTGGCACGGGCAGGTCCCGGGGGGCGGCGGCCATCGGGGTGTGGTCGCGGTAGAAGACGCCGGCGCGGATGCCGTAGAGGTCGTCGTAGCGGGCCAGCTCGGCCCGGAGGGTGGCGCGCCGCTCGTCCTCGTCGGGGCTCTTGGTGGCGGATCCGGCGTCGGGCCGGGCGGTGACGAACTGGGCGAGCGAGGCGAACCGCGCGGCGTCGTCGATCCGGTCGACGACCACCTTCTGCTGCTCCACACCCGCGGTGATCACGGCGAGCGGGACGCCGAGCGCGAGCAGCACCGCGGCCATGAGGACGATGAGGAGTGGGAGGAGTCGGGTGCGCACGTGGTCGGGGCGGTCTTCAGGACGCCGGGGTGGCGGAGGTGCCGGCGGCGGGGACGACGAGGCGGTAGCCCACGCCCCGTACGGTCTCGATCAGCGCGGGCATCCGCAGCTTGGCCCGCAGCGAGGCGATGTGCACCTCCAGCGTCCGGCCGGTCCCCTCCCAGCTCGTCCGCCACACCTCACTGATGATCTGCTCCCGGCGGAAGACGACCCCGGGGCGCTGCGCGAGGAGTGCCAGGAGGTCGAACTCCTTGCGGGTGAGCGGCACCGCCGTACCGCCCACCGACACCTGACGGGTGGAGAGTTCGACGGCGACCGCGCCGAAGCGCAGTGCCTCCTCGGCGGCGGACTCCTCCGCCGGCTGCTCGCCGCTCCCGGTGGCGTTGCGGCGGCTCACCGCGTGGATGCGGGCGAGCAGTTCGCCGGTGTCGTAGGGCTTGACCACATAGTCGTCGGCGCCGAGGTTGAGGCCATGGATGCGCGAGCGGACGTCCGAGCGCGCGGTGACCATGATCACCGGAGTGCTGCTGATCTTGCGGATCCGACCGCACACCTCGAAGCCGTCCTGGTCGGGCAGGCCGAGGTCGAGCAGCACCACCGCGTACGGCTCGGCGTCATCGGGCAGCAGGGCCTGCAGGGCCTCCTCGCCGCTGCGGGCGTGCCGGACCTCGAGGCCGTGCTTCGCCAGCACCGCGGACAGGGCCGCGGCGACATGGTTGTCGTCCTCGACCAGCAGGAGTCTCATTCGGCCACCTCCTTCGGTGCGTGCGGGTACGGTCGGCCGGCCGCGAACAGGCCACAGGGCATCTACGGCGATAGGAGGTGTGCCCGTCAAGAGGCGGCCGCCCGCAGGCCACCATCCGTTACCCAGCCGGTACGACCGGACTCCTTCGCTCCGCCGCATCCCGTTCGGACGGGGTTCCCGGGTGCGCCCGGATCGTTATGCTCAATTCTCCCTCAGATGTAATGACGCTGGTCGCAGGCCGTCATAGGTTCCTCCCCAACCGAGGAGGACGGAGCTGTACGCCGATGAGCGAAGTATCGGTGACCAAGAACGCCGAGGGTCCCGCGCCGACGGGGGAACCGCTGGTCGTGCTGGACAACGTCAACAAGCACTTCGGCGCGCTGCACGTGCTCCAGGACATCGACCTGACCATCCACCGCGGCGAGGTCGTCGTGGTGATCGGCCCCTCCGGGTCCGGCAAGTCGACGCTCTGCCGCACGATCAACCGCCTGGAGACCGTCGACACCGGCGGCATCACGATCGACGGCAAGCCGCTGCCGCAGGAGGGGCGGGAGCTCGCACGGCTCCGCGCCGATGTGGGCATGGTCTTCCAGTCCTTCAACCTCTTCGCGCACAAGACGGTGCTCGAGAACGTGATGCTGGGCCAGATCAAGGTCCGTAGGAAGGACCGGAACGCCGCCGCCGAGCGGGCCCGCGAGCTGCTCGACCGGGTCGGCGTCGGCACCCAGGCGGACAAGTACCCCGCGCAGCTCTCCGGCGGCCAGCAGCAGCGGGTCGCGATCGCCCGGGCGCTGGCGATGGAGCCGAAGGTGATGCTCTTCGACGAGCCGACCTCCGCGCTGGACCCGGAGATGATCAACGAGGTGCTGGAGGTCATGCAGCAGCTCGCCCGGGACGGCATGACGATGATCGTGGTCACCCACGAGATGGGCTTCGCCCGCTCCGCGGCGAACCGCGTGGTCTTCATGGCGGACGGCCGGATCGTCGAAGAGGCCGACCCGAACCAGTTCTTCAACAACCCGCGCAGCGACCGCGCCAAGGACTTCCTCTCGAAGATCCTCCACCACTGAGCCCGCAGTTGGGCCACGATGCTTGCCAACACTTGTTGAACAGAAGGATGTTGACGATGAGGATTCGTAAGACGGCTGCGGCCGGCGTGGTGGTGCTCGCTCTGGCGGCTACGGCGACGGCATGTGGCGGCGAGTCGGGTTCGGCGGGCGACAAGCCGGCCGGCGGCGAGGTCTACAGCCACGACTACACGCCCGCCAAGAACGTCAAGCTCGACTCGCCCACGCTGAAGGCGGCGCAGAAGCGCGGGAAGCTCGTCATCGGCGTCAAGGCCGACCAGCCGTTCCTCGGTTACCAGGACCCCTCGACGAAGAAGTACTCCGGCTTCGACATCGAGATCGCCAAGATGATCGCGGCGGACCTGGGCTTCTCCACGAAGCAGATCTCCTTCCAGACGGTCAACTCCAACGTCCGTGAGACCAAGATCTCGAACCACGACGTCGACTACCTCGTCGGTACGTACACGATCAACAACGAGCGCAAGAAGCAGGTCGGCTTCGCGGGCCCGTACTACACGGCCGGCGCGGACCTTCTGGTGCGCAAGGACGACAAGACCATCACGGGTCCGGACAGCCTCAAGGGCAAGAAGGTCTGCTCGATCACCGGCTCGACCCCGCTGCAGGAGATCAAGAAGCCGAAGTACGGGGCCGACACCCAGGAGCTGGACAAGTACTCGGACTGCGTGCAGAAGGTGCTCGACAAGCAGGTCGACGCGCTCACCACCGACGACGCGATCCTCAAGGGCTACGCCGCCCAGCGTCCCGACAAGCTCAGGGTGGTGGACCAGCCGTTCACCAAGGAGCCCTACGGCGTCGGTATGGACAAGAACGACAAGGCCCTGCGCAACGCGATCAGCGACGCGATCGAGAAGCACATCAAGAACGGCGACTACAAGCGGGCCTACGTCGGCACCCTCGGCAAGTCGGGCTCGGACTACGTCGCACCGCAGACGCCGCTGCCCCGCTACTGAGGCGCCGCGCGCTCTTCCCGACTGCGCCGCCCCGTACGCCCGCCGCGGCGGGCGTACGGGGCGCGTCGTCTTCCGGCCGCTGTGCGGCTGACCCGTCCCTGACCGCCGTCGACCCGACCGCTACCGCGGAGACCCCATGAACGTACTCCTCGATTACCTGCCCGAGTTCCGTGACGGGTTTCTCGGAACCCTGGTGATCACCGCCGCCAGCGCGGTGATCGCCCTGGTGCTCGGCATTCTCATAGCCGGCTTCCGGGTCTCCCCGATCCCACCGCTGCGCGCGTTCGGGACGGCCTGGGTCACGCTCCTGCGCAACACCCCGCTGACGCTGCTCTTCCTGGTGGCGACCTTCGTCGTGCCGGAGATCCTCTTCCACGGTGCCAGCCCGTTCGCCCTGGCCACCCTCGCACTCGGCTGCTACACCTCGTCGTTCGTGTGCGAGGCCGTGCGCTCCGGTATCTCGACCGTGCCCATCGGCCAGGCGGAGGCGGCACGCAGCCTGGGGATGTCGTTCGTCCAGACCCTGCGCCTGATCGTTCTTCCCCAGGCCACGCGCACCGTGCTGCAGCCGCTGAGCAGCATCTTCATCGCGCTGACGAAGAACTCCGCGATCGCGGGCGCGTTCAGCGTCACCGAGATGTTCGGCGTCGCGAAGCTGCTCAGCGACAAGGGGTACGCGATCGCCCTGATCTTCCTGTGGGTCGCCCTCGCCTACCTGATCGTCACCTTCTCCATCAGCGGTTGCTTCCGTCTGCTGGAGCGCCGGATGGGGGTCGTCCGATGAACGGGCACGGCCGGCGGAACAGCATCACGAGGGTGCCGCGCGCGGGCGGGGCGGAACGAAGCGAGGTAAGGGCATGAGCGGCGCCAGCGTTCTCTACGACGTACCAGGACCGAAGGCGAAGGCACGCAACCGCATCTACACCGTCGTCGGCTCGCTCGCGGTGCTGGCCGTGGTGGGATACGTCGTACTGCGGCTGTTCCAGACGGGCGAGCTGGAGCCCGAGAAGTGGAACATCTTCAACAACGCCGGTGTGCGCACCAGCATCCGCGACGGCATCCTCACCACCCTCGGGGTGTTCGCGGTGGCGGCGGTGCTCTCGCTGCTGCTGGGCGTGCTGCTGGCGGTGGCGCGGCTGTCGGACCACAAGCCGGTCCGCTGGCTGGCGACCGGGTACATCGAGCTGTTCCGCGCCGTGCCGCTGTTGATCACGATCTACGTGGTCTGGGTGCTGCTGCTGACCAACCGTGACGCGCTCGGCCTCACCGGGCACCAGCCGCAGTTCTGGGCGCTGGTCATCGGCCTGACGCTCTACAACGGTTCGGTGCAGGCCGAGGTGCTGCGGGCCGGCATCAACTCCGTACCGAAGGGCCAGCGGGAGGCCGCCTACGCGCTGGGGCTGCGCAAGACGCAGGTGATGGTGACGGTGCTGATGCCGCAGGCCGTCCGGGCGATGTTGCCGACGATCATCAGCCAGCTGGTGGTGACCCTCAAGGACACCTCGCTCGGCTACATCATCACCTTCGAGGAACTCCTCTACTCCGCCCGCCTGATGGCCGGCAACATCATCGTGAACGGCGACGCCGTCTATGTTCCGGTCATCATCGTCACCGGCACGATCTATGTCGCGATGTGCCTGGCGCTGACCGCGCTCGCCACCTGGATCGAGCGGCGCGGCCGGCGGGCCAGGACCGGCATCGGGATCGTCGAGGTCGGTGACGTGGGTACCGCGGCCGCGGTGACGGCGGCGGTGGGCGTCGGCATGACCGCCGACGGCTCGGCCGACTCGACGAACTGACGGCCGGACGGGATCTGACGCCTCGACAGGCGGTCTGTGCAGAGGACGGAGGCGGCGGCGCGCAAGCCGCCGCCTCCGTCACTTGACGCGGGCCGTCGCAGTGGGTTGCATACGCTGTGTGATCACGCACCGGGCTCCGACCACCAGTTCTCCTACGTACCGTCAGCACCGCGAGGCCCCGGGAGCCACGCCGTGGACCCGGTGATCGTCGTCGGGGCCGGCCCGGTCGGCCTCTGCCTCGCCCTCTCGCTCGCCCGCGGCGGCGTACCGTCCGTCGTTCTGGACGAGACCACCGGCCAGGACGACTCCCGCCCGGCCCGCACGGCCGTCCTCCGTCAGGACACCGCGGCCTTCGTCGGCCGCCTCGGCTGCACCGACACCCTCGACAGCGCGGGCACCCGCTGGACGGCCTGGCGCACCGTACGCCGCCGCCGGCTCCAGGAGCGGATCGCGTTCGCCCCCCGCGTCCCGGACGAGGCGTCGTCCGCGCTGACCTCCCCGGTGCATCTCCCCCAGCACTCCCTGACCCGTGCGCTGCGCGCCGCCCTCGCCCGGGAGGAGCTCGCCCAGCTCGTCACCGGCAGCCGGCTGACCGAGCTGGAGCAGGACGCGGGCGGCGTCAGCGCGCACACCCGCGGCCCCAACGGCACGTGGTGGCGGGGGAGTTACCTGGTCGGCTGCGACGGACCGCGTTCGACCGTCCGCAAGCTGCTGGGCATCCGCTTCCCGGGCCGGACGGCCGTCGAACGGCATGCCGTCGCCGCGCTCCGCACCGAGCTGCCCTGGCCCGGCGAGGCGCTCCTGCACCGCTGGCCGGCCCGGCCCGGCGGCGGCCCCGTCGGCGAGGTGTCCGCCCGGCCACTGCCGGACGGCGTCTGGCGGCTGGACTGGCTGCTGCCACCGGGCCGCGAACTGGTCACCCCGGAAGCACTGGTGGCCCGCATCCGCGACTCCCTGGCGGGCTGGGCCGCGGAGCCGGAGGAGGAGGGCGGCCGCCCCGCGCGCGGGCGCGGCCCCGCCCGGGAGGTCCCGCCGTACGAGCTCCTCGACACCGGAGTGCACACCGTCCACCACCGGCTCGCCCGGACCTGGCGGCAGGACCGCGCGTTCCTCGCCGGGGACGCCGCGCATCTGCTGGGCGCGCTCGGCACCCAGGGCCTGGACGAGGGGCTGCGGGACGCCGAGAACCTGGCCTGGAAGCTGGGCCTGGCCTGGCACCAAGGCGCCTCCGAGACGCTGCTGGACAGCTATCAGGCCGAGCGCCGGGGCGCGGTCGCGGCCCGGCTGCGCGCGGCGGACCAGGCGCTGCCGCTGTTGCGGGACGGCGGCGCGGTGCGCTGGCGGACCGTGCTGCCGGGTGCGGCGCGCGGCCAGAGCGCGCTGCTCACGGACGGCCATCTGGGCCGCGGCCCGCTGGGTGCGCCGCCCGCCTACCCGCGGTCCCCGCTCGCCCCGGACGCCGGGCAGGCGGGCGGCAGCACCGTCGGCACCCGCCCCGGGTCGCCGGTCTGCGACGTGCCGGTGACCGCGGGCGACGGCTCGGTGGTACGGCTGCGGGACCGTCTGGGGCGGGGGCTCCTGGTGGTGCTGGTGGCGCCCGGCACCGGTGTCTGGGACCGGCGGCACTGGCAGTCGGCGGGCCTGATGCCGCAGCTGGCCGGCGCCGTCGAGGCACTGCCGATGGAGGCCGAGATCCTGGTCACCGAGTCCTACCCGGGCGCCGCCGCACACAGCGTCCTGGTCGTACGGCCCGACGGACATCTCGTGACGGCGCTGTCCGGCGTCCGCCCGGCCGAGCTGCGCGCGTGCGCGGACGCGGTACGGGGCGGCGGCGCGCCGGGACGGCGGGAGGCCGCCCCCGGGGCGGCGGCGGGCGAGGACACGGGCACGGACCGGGACAAGGGAGAGGACGGGCCCACGGGCGAGGCCGAGGAGAAGGGGGACGGTGCGGCGGTTGACCCTGCGGGAGCGCCCGTGCTTCACTCCGAGGATGACTGATCACGGCTCGCGATTCTGGCGGAGGGTCCATCTGGACCTGGTCCGCTATGCGAGCTGCAGGTGTCGTCCGTCCGTTTGATCCGCCTTCCTTCCCGCGCGGCCCCGCGCTCTCCTTGAGCGGCCGCGCGCCTCTTCGCGATCACTCAGGACGGTTCCCGTGCCCGATGTACGTACCCCCGTGCGCCCGCACACCAGCGGCGACGAGGCGGACCCCGACCGCGGCCCGAGCGCCTCGGAACTCCTCGACTTCGTCCGCCGCACCGCCGCGGACACCACACTGGTCGCCGCACTTCCCCTCGACCCGGAGGGCCGCACCTGGATCCGGCTGGACGGGCCGGGCGGCAGCGAGGCCTGGCTGATCGGCTGGCCGCCCGGTACCGGCACCGGCTGGCACGACCACGGCGGCTCACGCGGCGCCTTCGCGGCGGCCACGGGCGAGCTGACGGAACAGTCGCTCACCGCCCAACTGCCCACCGAGGGCTGGAAAACCCTGGAACTCGCCGACGGGGTGGACCGCGAGCGCCGACTCGGCGCCGGCCGCGGCCGGGCGTTCGGCCCGCACCATGTCCATCAGGTGCTGAACCTGTCCACGGACATCCACGCGGTCTCGGTGCACGCCTACTACCCGCCACTCCCCCTGATGCGGCGCTACAGCCGCACCGGTCCGCTGCTGCGTCTCGAAGAGGTCGAGCGCCCTCAGGAGTGGCAGTGAGCGCCGTCGACGATCTGCTCGCGCGGGCCCGCGGCGAGCTGCGGCGGGTGGCGCCACTGGAGGCTGCCGCGATCCAGGAGGCCGGCGGTCTGCTGGTGGACATTCGCTATGCGGCGCTGCGGGAACGCGACGGCACGATCCCCGGCGCACTGATCGTGGAGCGCAACGAGCTGGAATGGCGGCTCGATCCGACCGGCGAGCACCGTGCCCCGGAGGCAACCCACCATGATCTTCAGGTCGTGGTGATCTGCAACGAGGGGTACGCCTCCAGCCTGGCGGCGGTCTCCCTGGGCCGGTTGGGACTGCGCCGGGCGACGGACCTGACCGGCGGCTTCCAGGCCTGGCGCGCGGCGGGGCTGCCGGTCCGGGAGTGAGTCCCCCGGCCGGGAGCAGGCTCCGGGCCGACGCGCCTCAGACGTCCGGCAGATGCTGCTCCAGGAGCTCCGGGTCCTCGCCCTCCTCCTCCAGCGCCCGGCGGACCACCCGCAGGGCGAGGCCTTCCGGATAGCCCTTACGGGCCAGCACACCGGCCAGGCGGCGCAGGCGTTTGTCGCGGTCCAGCCCCCTGGTCGCCCGGAGCTTGCGGTCGACGAGCTCCCGGGCGGTGGACTCTTCCTGCTCGGAGTCGAGACGGCCGACGGCCGCATCGATCACGGCGGAGTCCACCCCCTTGGTGCGCAGCTCGCGGGCGAGGGCGCGGCGTGCCAGGCCGCGGCCGTGGTGGCGGGAATCCACCCAGGCATCGGCGAAGGCGGCGTCGTCGATCAGGCCGACGTCCTCGAAGCGGGACAGCACCTCTTCCGCGGCCTCGTCGGGGATGCCCCGCTGGTGAAGGGCGTCCCCGAGCTGTTTGCGGGTACGCGGGCTGCCGGTGAGCAGGCGCAGGCAGATCGCCCGTGCCTGCTCCTCGGGTGTACGCGGTGGTTCCGTCCCGGCCCTCGACGAGGCGGAACCACCGCTGTCCTTACGGCCCCTGCGGCCCGTACCACCGTGACGGGTCTCGGCGTCGCCCGCAGCGCTGGTCGTTTCCGCCTCGCTGCCCGGCCATTCCGTTCGCCGTGTCATGGCGGGTCAGCTCTTGGCCGCGGCGGCCTTGGAGCCCTTGGCACTCTTCGCCGCGGTTGCCGGGGCCGGAACCGCTGCGTCGGCCGCCGCGCCCGGGACGGCGTCCGTACCCGGCTCCGCCACCGGCTCCTGCGGCTTCACGCCGATGCCGAGCTTCTCCTTGATCTTCCTCTCGACCTCGTTGGCGAGGTCCGGGTTGTCCTTGAGGAAGTTACGGGCGTTCTCCTTGCCCTGCCCGAGCTGGTCGCCCTCGTAGGTGTACCAGGCGCCGGACTTGCGGATGAAGCCGTGCTCCACACCCATGTCGATCAGGCCGCCCTCACGGCTGATGCCCTGGCCGTAGAGGATGTCGAACTCGGCCTGCTTGAAGGGGGGCGAGACCTTGTTCTTGACGACCTTGACGCGGGTGCGGTTGCCGACCGCGTCGGTGCCGTCCTTCAGGGTCTCGATACGGCGGATGTCCAGCCGGACCGAGGCGTAGAACTTGAGCGCGCGGCCACCGGTCGTGGTCTCCGGCGAGCCGAACATCACGCCGATCTTCTCGCGGAGCTGGTTGATGAAGATCGCGGTGGTCTTGGACTGGTTGAGCGCGCTGGTGATCTTGCGCAGCGCCTGGCTCATCAGCCGGGCCTGGAGGCCGACGTGGGAGTCGCCCATCTCGCCCTCGATCTCGGCCCGCGGCACCAGGGCGGCGACGGAGTCGATCACGATGAGGTCGAGCGCGCCGGAGCGGACCAGCATGTCCACGATCTCCAGGGCCTGCTCGCCGTTGTCCGGCTGGGACAGGATCAGCGCGTCCGTGTCCACGCCGAGCTTCTTGGCGTACTCGGGGTCGAGCGCGTGCTCGGCGTCGATGAACGCGACGGCGCCGCCGGCCTTCTGGGCGTTCGCGACGGCGTGCAGGGTCAGGGTCGTCTTACCGGAGGACTCCGGGCCGTAGACCTCGACGACCCGGCCGCGCGGGATGCCGCCGACGCCGAGCGCGACGTCGAGCGCGGTCGACCCGGTGGGGATGACCTCGATGGGTTCGTTCGGCCGCTCCCCCATGCGCATCACGGCGCCCTTGCCGAATTGCCGTTCAATCTGTGCGAGCGCGGCGTCCAGCGCCTTCTCGCGGTCAGTGCCTGCCATGGGTTCCACCCGATTTGCTTGAGTCGATCGCTTCACGTCCATGACGCTAACGCCTGCCACTGACAATGCGCCCGGACCCGGCTCCGACCTGTGGATAACTCTGCCGAAAGTCGCTCGGATACAGGCCGGGACCTCCATAAGAATGGATGTTCGATTTTAGTGTCAAGCGTGCCGCCTCCGCCGCGGCACGCCGGGGCCGGGCCGCTACGGCTCAGCCCGCACCGTCCCCCGCGCCCGCATCCGCAGCGGCATCCGCATCCGTCCTGCGGTCCTCCAACGGGGCCGACGGCTGTTCCTGGTGCAGCGTGCGCCGTATCCGGGCCAGTGCCCTGGTGCCGCGCATCCGGCGGGTCCTGCCGTGGACGCGGGGATCGTCGGTGACCTCGTAGCGCTTGACGTAGGCGCCCAGGAACGCCTGCAGTGTCGCCGTCGCCGGGATCGCGATCAGTGCGCCCACCGCGCCCATCAGGGCCGTGCCCGCGACGACCGAGCCGAACGCGACGGCCGGATGGATGTCCACGGTCCTGGCGGTGATCCGGGGCTGGATCAGGTAGTTCTCGAACTGCTGGTAGATCACCACGAAGCCGAACACCCACACCGCGTACCAGGGGTCGACCGTGAACGCGATCAGGATGGGCAGCGCCCCCGCCAGATACGTGCCGATGGTCGGGATGAACTGGGAGACCAGGCCGACCCACATGCCCAGCGCCGGGGCGTACGGCACACCGAGGATCTCCAGCAGGACGTAGTGCGCGCCACCGGAGATGAGCGCCATCAACCCGCGGGAGTAGAGATAGCCGCCGGTCTTGGCGACCGCGATCTCCCAGGCCCGCAGCACCTCCGTCTGGCGTCGCGGCGGCAGGACGGAGCACAGCGCACGCCGCAGCCGAGGGCCGTCGGCGGCGAAGTAGAAGGAGAACAGCGCCACCGACAGGAGGTTGAACAGGCTGCCCAGCACCGTGGCGGAGACGGCGAGGACGTTGTTCGCACTGTCCTGGACGTACTTCTGCAGCCAGTCGGACCGCAGCAGGTTGTTCTGCACCTCGACCCGCGAGAGATGCGTGTGGAAGGTGCCGTTCGACCAGCTGATGACGGAGTCCAGATACTGCGGGAACTCCTCCACCATCTTGGCGATCTGGCCGGCGAGCATGGAGCCGAGAAGGGCGAAGAAGCCGGCCGCGGCCACGAGGATGCCGAGGAAGACCGCTCCGGTGGCCGCCCCGCGCCGCATGCCGCGGGCCGCCATCCAGTCGACGGCCGGCTCCACGGCCAGCGCCAGGAAGAACGCGATCAGAATGTTCAGCAGCAGCGTGATCAGCTGGTGGAACCCCCAGGTGGCGAGCTGGAAGCAGGCCACCAGGGCGAGCGCGAGCACCATGGCGCGCGGCAGCCAGCGCGGCATGCGTGCGTCGCGCCCGTCATCGGGGCGCGGGACGTCGTTGCTGGTGATCTCATCTGTCGCGGACACCGTGCCAGTGTCGCGTACCGCGCCGACACCCCTCGCCCTCCCCCGGAACGCGCCGGCCGGCGGCGGGCCGCCCGGGGCGGCCCGCGGCTCACTGCCGGTCGTAGGGGACCTCCATCGTCGCGCAGACCACCCGCCACACCTCTTTGGCACTCCAGCCCGCGGCGAGCGCCTCGTGGACGGTCCGGCCGCCGAGGCCGGACATCACATGATCGCGCGCGAAGGAGTCGGCGTACGCCGCACCGAAGTGATCCGCCATCCGCTGCCAGAAGACCGTCAACCGCATGCCCTCAGTATCCCGCCCTGGGAGGGCAGCAGGGCACGAGCCGGTGTCCCCGGGGGGTTTCGGCCCTACGGTCTTTGCCATGGCCGAAAACGTGAGCTCACCAGCCACCCCTCTGGCACGCGCCGAGCGCTTCATCTGGCTGACCGCCCGGGTGCTGGAGCAGCGGCTCTTCGAGTACCACTTCCTCGGCGGCGGGGCGGACCCGGTGCAGACCGCGCTCGCCGCGTACCGCAACGACGACGACGGCTACGGGCACGCGCTGGAGCCCGATCTGCGGGGTCCGGTCAGCCAGCCGCTGCACGTCGCGCACGCCCTGAAGGTCCTGCACCGCATCGGGCGCTGCGACGGCCGCCAGGTGGAGCGGGTCTGCCGCTATCTGACGCGGATCTCGACGCCGCAGGGCGCGCTGCCCGCGCTGCACCCGTCGCTGCGCGGTTACCCGGCGGCTCCGTGGATCCCGGTGGTCGACGATCCGCCCAGCGCCCTGCTGTCCACCGGCCCGGTGGTGGGCGTGCTGCACCGCAACGAGGTGTGGCACGCCTGGCTGTTCCGGGCCACGGACTACTGCTGGGCGGCGGTGGAGTCCCTGGAGGAGACCCATCCCTACGAGGTCGAGGCGGCGGTGGCCTTCCTGGACGGCGCCCCGGACCGCCCTCGGGCAGCCGCGGCGGCGCAGCGGCTGGGCAAGCTCGTACGGGACCGGGGGCTGGTGCTGCTGGACCCGGAGCGGGCGGCGGATGTCCCGGTGGCGCCGGGGTACGCGCCCGGGGAGCACCACCTGGCCTACGACTTCGCCCCGTCGCCCGACTCGCTGGCCCGCCAGTGGTTCGGCGACGCGGAGCTGGACCGGGCCCTGGACCACCTCGCGTCGCTCCAGGAGGAGGACGGCGGCTGGCCGGTCAACTGGCGAACCTGGGCACCGGGGACGTCCCTGGAGTGCCGCCCGATGGTGACGCTGGAGGCCCTGCTGACCCTGCGGGCGTACGGACGTCCCGTCGGCTGAACCGGGGCGCCACGCACCGGCGGCCGCGGACCGCGTGCCCGGACCATGGGCGGGCGACGGGGCCGGGCGGCATGACCGGGCGGCGTGGGTCGCCGCGCGGCGGCGTTGTCAGTGGTGCGGTGCACGATGGAGGACATGGCCAAGTCAGCGCTCGACTCGTTCTCTCCCGCCACCCGCGGCTGGTTCAGCGGCGCCTTCAGCGCGCCCACCGCCGCGCAGGAGGGGGCCTGGCAGGCGATCGGCGCGGGCTCGGACGTGCTGGTGGTGGCGCCGACGGGATCGGGAAAGACCCTCGCCGCGTTCCTGGCCTCACTGGACGCGCTGGCGAGCGCACCCCCGCCCGCCGAGCCGAAGAAGCGCTGCCGGGTGCTGTACGTCTCCCCGCTCAAGGCCCTCGCCGTCGATGTCGAGCGCAATCTGCGCAGCCCGCTGACGGGCATCCGCCAGGAGTCGGTCCGGCTCGGGCTGCCGGAGCCGGACATCACGGTGGGCATCCGCTCCGGCGACACCCCGCCCGCCGAGCGCCGGTCGATCGCCAACCGCCCGCCGGACATTCTGATCACGACTCCCGAGTCGCTGTTCCTGATGCTGACGTCCTCGGCCCGGGAGGCCCTGGCGGGCGTCGAGACGGTCATCCTGGACGAGGTGCACGCCGTCGCCGGCACGAAGCGCGGCGCGCATCTGGCGCTCTCCCTGGAGCGGCTGGACCAACTGCTCGGGGCCGGCGACGGGGGGCCCGGCCGCCCGGCCCGGCGGATCGGCCTGTCGGCGACGGTGCGCCCGGTGGAGGAGGTCGCCCGCTATCTGTCGCCGCAGCGGCGGGTGGAGATCGTCCAGCCGCCGTCGGGCAAGCGGTTCGACCTCTCGGTCGTCGTCCCGGTCGAGGACATGGGCGTCCTCGGCGGCTCCCCCGTCCAGGAGGGTGGGACGGGCGAGAAGCCGTCCATCTGGCCGCAGGTCGAGGAGAAGATCGCCGATCTCGTCCAGGCCCACCGCTCCACGATCGTCTTCGCCAACTCCCGTCGCCTCGCGGAGCGGCTGTGCAACCGCCTGAACGAAATCGCGTACGAGCGCACCACCGGCGAGCCGCTGCCCGAGCACCACTCCCCCGCCGAGCTGATGGCCGAGGCCGGGGCCGCCAGGGGCGCGCCGCCGCTGCTGGCCCGGGCGCACCACGGTTCGGTCTCCAAGGAGCAGCGCGCCCAGGTGGAGGAGGACCTCAAGGCGGGCCGGCTGCCGGCGGTGGTCGCCACGTCCAGCCTGGAGCTGGGCATCGACATGGGCGCGGTCGATCTGGTCGTCCAGGTGGAATCGCCGCCGTCGGTCGCCTCCGGACTGCAGCGGGTCGGCCGGGCCGGCCACCAGGTCGGCGCGGTCTCACGGGGCATCGTCTTCCCCAAGTACCGCGGCGATCTGGTGCAGGCGGCGGTGGTCACCGAGCGGATGCGCTCGGGCGCCATCGAGGCGCTGCGGGTGCCCGGCAATCCTCTGGACGTGCTGGCGCAGCAGATCGTCGCGATGACCGCGATGGACACCTGGGACGTCGAGGAGCTGCTGGCCGTCGTCCGGCGGGCCGCGCCGTTCGCCGCGCTCCCCGAGTCGGCGTTCACCGGAGTGCTGGACATGCTGGCCGGCCGCTATCCCTCGGACGCCTTCGCGGAGCTGCGGCCGCGCATCGTGTGGGACCGCGTCGCCCGGACCGTGACGGGCCGCCCCGGGGCGCAGCGGCTGGCCGTCACCTCCGGCGGCACGATCCCCGACCGCGGTCTGTTCGGCGTCTTCCTGGCGGGCGGCGATGCAGGCAGGGGCGGCGGGCGCCGGGTGGGCGAGCTGGACGAGGAGATGGTCTACGAGTCCCGGGTCGGCGACGTCTTCACCCTCGGCACGACGTCCTGGCGCATCGAGGACATCACCCGCGACCGGGTGCTGGTCACCCCCGCCCCCGGAGTCCCGGGCAGGCTGCCGTTCTGGAAGGGCGACCAGCTGGGCCGCCCCCTGGAGCTCGGCCGCGCCCTCGGCGCGTTTCTGCGCGAGATCGGTTCGCTGGCGCCGGCGGACGCCCGCGCCCGACTCTCCGCCGCCGGTCTCGACGACTGGGCGGCCGACAACGTCCTGGGCTATCTAGCCGAGCAGAAGCAGGCCTGCGGGCATGTCCCGGACGACCGCACGATCGTCGTCGAGCGGTTCCGGGACGAGCTCGGCGACTGGCGGGTGGTCGTCCACTCCCCCTTCGGCGCGCAGGTCCACGCCCCCTGGGCGCTGGCCCTGGGGGCCCGCCTCGCCGAGCGCTACGGCATGGACGCCCAGGTGATGCACGCCGACGACGGCATCGTGCTGCGGCTGCCGGACGCGGACCTGATGGGACTCGACCTCCTCGACGGCGACGGCTTCGAGCCGTCCGCCGACCCGGCCGCCCGGGGCGCGGAGTGGGACCCGGAGCAGTCGCCGGTGGGGGCCTCCGACGTCGTCTTCGACCACGGCGACGTCGACCAGCTCGTCACCGACCAGGTCGGCGGCTCCGCCCTCTTCGCCGCACGGTTCCGCGAGTGCGCCGCCCGCGCCCTGCTGCTGCCCCGGCGCAGCCCCGGCAAGCGCACCCCGCTGTGGCAGCAGCGCCAGCGCGCCGCCCAGCTCCTCCAGGTGGCAAGCGAGTTCGGGTCCTTCCCCATCGTGCTGGAGGCGGTCCGCGAATGCCTCCAGGACGTCTTCGACGTACCGGGCCTGACGGAGCTGATGGGCGACATCGAGGCCCGCCGGGTCCGCCTGGTGGAGGTCACCACACCCGAGCCGTCGCCGTTCGCCCGCTCACTGCTCTTCGGCTATGTCGCCCAGTTCCTGTACGAGGGCGACTCGCCGCTGGCCGAGCGTCGCGCCGCCGCCCTCTCCCTCGATTCCCGGCTGCTGGCCGAGCTGCTGGGCCAGGCCGAGCTGCGCGAGCTGCTGGACGCCGAGGTGCTGGCCGAGCTGGAGCGCGAGCTGCAGTGGCGCACGGAGGACCGGCGCGTCAAGGACACCGAGGGCCTGGCCGACGCCCTGCGCGTGCTCGGGCCGCTGACCGACGCCGAGCTGGCCGAGCGCGGCGCGGAGCCGGCGTGGGCGGGGGAGCTGGTCGCCGCCCGCCGCGCCATCACGGTACGCATCGCCGGGGCCGACCACTGGGCGGCCGTCGAGGACGCCGGACGGCTGCGGGACGCGCTGGGCACGGCCCTGCCGGTCGGCGTCCCGGAATCGTTCACCGAACCGGTGAAGGACCCGCTCGGCGACCTGCTCTCCCGCTTCGCCCGCACCCACGGCCCGTTCACCTCCGAGCAGGCCGCCGCCCGCTTCGGCCTCGGCAGCGCCGTCACCGACGGCGCCCTGCAGCGCCTGGCCGCCGCCGGCCGCGTCGTCCAGGGCGAGTTCCACCCCGCCGGAATCGGCCAGGAGTGGTGCGACGCCCAAGTGCTGCGCAGGCTGCGCCGCCGCTCCCTGGCCGCGCTGCGCGAGGAGCTGGAGCCGGTGCCGCCCGCCGCCCTCGCCGCCTTCCTCCCGGAGTGGCAGCACGTCAGCGCCCCGGCCCCGACGGCCGGCCGGCGCGGCTGCTCCTCGCACGCCCTGCGCGGCATCGACGGCCTGGTCCGCGCGGTCGAGCAGCTCCAGGGCGCCCCGGTGCCCGCCTCCGCCCTGGAAAAGCTGGTCCTGCCCTCCAGGGTCGGCGACTACACCCCCGCCCTCCTGGACGAGCTGACCGCCACCGGCGAGGTGCTGTGGGCCGGCGCCGGCGCGCTGCCGGGCAAGGACGGCTGGCTCTCCCTGCATCTCGCCGACACCGCGCCGCTGCTGCTCGCGCCGCCGCTCCCGCTCGAGCCGACCGCGCTGCACGAATCCGTCCTCGCCGCCCTCGCCCCGGGCTACGGCCTGTTCTTCCGCCAGCTCGCCGACCAGGTCCGCGCCACCACCCACCCCGAGGCCACCGACCCCCAGCTCGCCGACGCGGTCTGGGATCTCGCCTGGTCCGGGCGGCTCACCAACGACACCCTCGCCCCGCTGCGCGCCCTTTTGGGCTCCGGCCGGACCGCCGGTGCCACCGCCCACCGAGCCCGGCGGTCGGTCCCCCGTGGCAGGTACGGCTCCGCCGCCGCCGGGCGTACGGGCCGCCCCACCGCCTCGCGCAGCGGCCCCCCGACAGTCGGCGGCCGCTGGTCCCTCGTCCCCGCCCCGGAGCCGGACGCCACCCACCGCGCCCACGCCCTGGCCCGTACGCTCCTGGACCGCCACGGGATCGTCACCCGGGGTGCGGTCGCCGCCGAGGGCGTCGAAGGCGGTTTCTCCGCCGCGTATCGGGTGCTGGCGGCCTTCGAGGAATCCGGCCAGGCCCGCCGCGGCTATGTCGTCGAGGGGCTCGGCGCGGCCCAGTTCGCGATGGACGGCGCGGTCGACCGGCTGCGCGCGGTCAACACCCGGCGAGAGCGCACGGTCGACGCCGCCCTGCCCGAGGGCGGCCCGGCGACCTCGCGGAGCGGCGGCCCGCAGCGCACCGTCGTGCTGGCCGCCGCCGACCCGGCCAACGCCTATGGCGCCGCACTGCCCTGGCCGGACCCGCCCGAGGGATCGACCCACAAGCCGGGCCGCAAGGCGGGCTCCCTGGTCGTCCTCGTCGACGGCGAACTGGCGCTCTACATGGAGCGGGGCGGCAAGACCCTCCTGGTCTGGCCGCGCGACCAGCAGCCGGCCGCCCCCGGCGACGACGCCCGCGTCCAGCCCGCCGTGACGGCGCTGTGCGAGGCCGCCCGCGCCGGCGCCGTGGGCACCATCACCACCGAGCGCATCAACGGCGCCGGGGCCCTCACCTCCCCCTTCGCACCCGTCCTGGAAGCGGCGGGCTTCCACCCGACGCCGCGCGGGTTCCGGCTCCGGGTGTGACACGTCCGCGGAGCCGTCCGGCCGCGCCGGCCCCAGCGCGTTCGCCGCCCCCGGCCGCGGCGGGCAGGCTCCGTGGGCCCGCTGCGCCGCCGCCCCCGGCATGATGGGCCCATGCCCGAAGGCGACACCATCTGGCGGTTGGCCCGGCGTCTCCACCAAGCGCTGGCCGGCAGCCCGCTGACCCGCTGCGATCTGCGCGTTCCGCAGCTCGCGACGGTGGATCTGACCGGCCGCACGGTGCTGGAGGTGGTCCCCCGCGGCAAGCATCTCCTCACCCGTATCGAGGGCGGTCTGACCCTGCACTCCCATCTGCGGATGGACGGGGCGTGGAAGATCTACGCCCCGGCCGAGCGCTGGCGCGGCGGCCCCGCGCACCAGATCCGGGCGATTCTGGGCACCGCCGGGCACACCGCCGTCGGCTACCGCCTCCCCGTCCTCGAGCTGGTGCGCACGGCGGACGAGTCCCGCGTCGTCGGCCATCTCGGCCCCGACCTGCTCGGCCCCGGCTGGGACCCCGCCGAGGCCCTGCGCCGGCTGCTCGCCGACCCCGGGCGGCCCCTGGGCGAGGCCCTGCTGGACCAGCGGAACCTGGCCGGTATCGGCAATGTCTACAAGTGCGAGCTGTGCTTCCTGCTGCGCGCCTCCCCCTGGCTCCCCGTCGGGGCGCTGCCCGGCCCGGAGCGCGCGCCGGCGCTCGCCAGGAAGCTCCTCGAAGCCAACAAGCACCGCCCGGCCCGCGCCACCACCGCCAGCGCCCGCCCCGACCGCCGGCTGTGGGTCTACGGCCGCGCCGGGCGGCCCTGCGCTCGCTGCGGCACCCCCGTCCGCAGCGCCGACCAGGGCACCGCGGCGGAGGAGCGCGTCACGTACTGGTGCCCGGTCTGCCAGCCGGCTCCAGAGCGGCCGGCCGGTCCCGGAAGGCCGCCCGCACCTACCAATTGACGCATCGTCAGATTTCTCACTACCCTCGCCCCATGCTCCTCACGGCGTACGACCTCAGCGGCCGGACCGCGATCGTCACCGGCGCGGCGAGTGGAATCGGGCGCGCCACCGCCGCCCTCCTCGCCGAGGCCGGCGCCACCGTCCACTGCGCGGACCTCGACGACCGAGGGGCCGAGGAGACCGCCGCGGCCATCGCCGCTTCGGGGGGCGACGCACACCCGCACCGCCTCGACGTCACCCGGCGCGACCAGGTCGCTGCCGTCGTCGAAGCGGCCCGCCGTGCCACCGGCCACCTCGATGTGCTGGCCAACATCGCCGGCATCATGCACTCCTCGCCCGTCCTGGAGACCTCCGACGCGGACCTGGACCGGGTGTGGAACACCAATTTCAAGGGGGTGCTGTACGGCTGCCAGGAAGCGGCTCGCGCCATGATCGCCACCGGCACCCGGGGCAGCATCGTGACCATGGCCTCCGGCGCCATCGACACCGGCGCACCGGGCCTGCTCTGCTACGGCGCGGCCAAGGCCGCCGTCGTCCAACTCACCCGGACGCTGGCGAGCGAGGTCGGCCGGTACGGCATTCGCGTCAACGCCGTAGCCCCGGGCTGGATCCGGACCGCGATGACCGACCGCCACGACACCGAGGCGCAGCAGCAGGCCGAGCGGCCGATGATCCGACTGTCTCCACTGGGACGGGTGGGCGAGCCCGAGGACGTCGCACATGCCGTGGTCCACCTGGCCTCGGACGCCTCGTCCTTCACCACCGGCCAGATCGTCCGCCCGAACGGCGGCGTCGCCATGCCCTGGTGAGCGCTTCCCGGCTCCCCCTCAGCGATATCCCACGCCCGTTCGCGCCCTTCCCCCGGCCCACCCAGGGCACACAGTGCACCGGCAGCAGGCTGAGCCCCCAGCCCCCCATCACCACCGCCCCCTCGACCACCCCTGCCGCCTGCGGCCACAGCGTCAGCCGGAGCGCGGCGCACCACCACAAGGCCCCGATGAGGGCCCCGGCTATCGAGCGGCCGGGCACGGCCCACGGGCGCCGGCCGGCCGGGCGCCGGCCCGCGGGCCGCACCGCCGACCCGCAGGCCGTCACGTCATGCCGTGCCATGGCTTGCCTCCCTGCGCCGACGCTAGACGGGGCCGCGGCCGGACGGCAGAGCGCACCGGGGCGCACGCGGGGCGCGACGGGCTGTGTCGCGCCCGTGCCCACCCGGGCCACCCCGCAGCGGACCGCGCGACCGGCCGACGGAAGCCACCGTCAGGACGTCGGCCACGTCACTGGGACTCCGCCTGGAACATCCAGTGATGCTTCTCCAGATCGGCGGTCAGGCCGATGAGGATGTCCTGGCTGACCGGATCGGGCTCCGCGGTGTCGATGATCCGCTCCCGCATCCGCTCGATGACCGCCGCGAGGGCCGTCACCAGGGTCTGCACCACCTCGCCGTCCTTGATCCAGCTCTCCGGCACCTCGTCGATACCGCTGGTCTTGGCGACCGTCACGGCCCGCCCGTCCGGCGCCACCCCGATCGCCGACGCACGCTCGGCCACGGTGTCGGCATGCGCGCGTGCGGTGTCCACGACCTCGTCGAGCTGAAGGTGCACGGAGCGGAAGCGCGGGCCCACGACGTTCCAGTGCACCTGCTTGGAGACCAGAGAGAGATCCACCAGGTCGACGAGGGCACCTTGCAAGGCATTCCCGACGATGGCGCGGTCGCCGTCGGACAACGGACTCTTGACCACAGACATCGAGCTACTCCTTCGTGCGAATCTTCGGCACTGAATAGATGCACCTGGGTAGATTTACCCCTTTTTACTGTTTCACCCATCGTATAAACAATCGGGCGTCTTGGGGCAGGCCAAGGGGGCCGGCCGGGGACCCGCCGCGCGCCCGTGCGGGCAGCACAGAGCCCCGGTCGACTACTGCCGACCGGGGCTCTGCGTACGTACGAACGGGGGTGTCAGGCCGCGACGACATCCACGACGTCGGCCGGGGACTTGATCGTCACGCGGTCCTCCGGCACACCGGCCAGGGATGTGACGGACACCGAATTGAGCTTCGGCCGCACCGGCGTCGGCACCGGGTCGCTCGCGGCCGCGGACGCTGCCAGCTCGGCGAGTGCCAGCTCGTCGCTGACCTCCCGCATGAGCTCTGACATGCGCACGTCCAGCGCGTCACAGATCGCCGAGAGCAGTTCGGAGGACGCCTCCTTCTGCCCCCGCTCCACCTCGGACAAATAGCCGAGAGACACCCGGGCGGAGGAAGAGACCTCGCGCAGGGTTCGGCCCTGGCGCTGACGCTGTCGGCGCAGCACGTCACCCAGCAGGCGACGAAGCAGAATCATCGCTGGCTCCCTCCTCGGACCTCGGATCCGGATCCTTCTCGCCCCACCGTACCGCCTCGGACCCTGGCCGTGCCGGGCACGAGTTCGTGTTCACTCAGGGCTGCAAACATCCATTCCCCCCGTGTTGTTCCCTATCCTGTGCCCGCGCATTTTCTGTCAGTTCGCTCAACAACAGTGCGAGCACGGCATGAACAGTGTCCTTGCGGATCCGGTCACGATCCCCCTCCAGCGCCAGCCGACGCACCGCTCCGGCACCGCCCGGCCCCTCGACCGCCACGAAGACCGTCCCCACGGGCTGCCCGTCCTGCGGCTCGGGCCCGGCCACGCCGGTGGTCGCGATGCCCCAGTCGGCACCGAGGAAGCGCCGTACGCCGCGCGCCATCTGCCGCGCGACCTCGCCGTCGACGGCCCCGCGCGCGGCCAGCAGTGCGCCGTCCACGCCCAGCACCTGCCGCTTGAGGTCGGTCGCGTACGCCGTCACCGAGCCCCGTACCACCCGCGAGGCGCCCGGTACGGCCGTCAGCGCACCCGCCACCAGGCCGCCGGTCAGCGACTCGGCCACCGCCAGGCTCTGCCCGCGCCCGACGAGCGCATCGAGCGCCCCGGCCGCCGCAGAACCCGGCCCGGTCACCGCGCCGCTTCCCGCTCGGCGCGCTCCCGGGCCAGCCCGGCACGGCGCATGACGACCGCCTGACGGACGTAGTCGAGTCCGGTGGCGACCGTCAGCACGACGGCCACCGCCATCACCCACCAGCGGAACGTGGCCAGCGGCCCGGTCAGCACCAGGACGTACATCCCGACCGCGGTGCCCTGCGCAAGTGTCTTGATCTTGCCGCCGCGGCTGGCCGGAATCACACCGTGCTTGATCACCCAGAACCGCATCAGCGTGATGCCCAGCTCCCGGAAGAGGATCAGGCCGGTCACCCACCACGGCAGATCCCCCAGGACCGACAGACAGATCAGCGCCGCGCCCATGATCGCCTTGTCCGCGATCGGGTCGGCGATCTTGCCGAAGTCGGTGACCAGGTTGTACGTGCGCGCCAGATGCCCGTCGAAGATGTCGGTGATCATGGCGACGGCGAAGGCCGCCCAGGCGAACGCGCGCCAGATCGGGTCGCCCCCGCCGTCGTGCATCAGCAGCAGCACGAAGGCCGGGACCAGCAGCAGCCGCAGCATCGTCAGGACATTGGCGATGTTCCACAGCCCGGCCTGCCGGACGGCCGGCGCGGTGCGCGGCCCGCCGGCGGCGGAAGCCGGGACTCCGCTCATCTGCCCGCCTCCTCGGTACACGCGGTGCCGTCAACCGACAGCACCTCGGCCACGAGATCGACGCCCTCGCTCGCAACGACCTTTGCTTCGACCATACGACCAGGGGCGAGGTTCCGGCCGTTCGAGAGGATCGTGACGCCGTCGGTCTCCGGCGCCTGGTGCGCGGCCCGCCCGACGACGCCGTCCTCCTCGTCGATCCGGTCCACCAGCACCCGCAGCGTCTCGCCGATCCGCTCCTCGGCACGCTGCGAGGTCAGCTCCTCGGCCAGCCGGGAAACCCGCGTGAGCCGCTCGGCGACCACCTCGGGGTCGACCTTGTCCTCGTACGAGGCCGCTTCCGTGCCGTCCTCGTCGGAGTAGCCGAAGACGCCGACCGCATCCAGGCGCGCCTCGGTGATGAAGCGCTCCAGCTCGGCCAGATCGCTCTCGGTCTCGCCCGGGAACCCGACGATGAAGTTGGAGCGGGCACCGGCCTGCGGCGCCTTCGCCCGGATCTGCTCCAGCAGGCCGAGGAACCGGTCGGTGTCACCGAACCGGCGCATGGCGCGCAGCACCCCCGGCGCGGAGTGCTGGAACGACAGGTCGAAGTACGGCGCCACCTTGTCGGTGCCGGTCAGTACGTCGATCAGCCCCGGGCGCATCTCGGCGGGCTGCAGATAACTGACCCGGATCCGCTCGATGCCGTCGACCGCCGCGAGCTCCGGCAGCAGTGTCTCCAGCAGCCGGATGTCGCCGAGGTCCTTGCCGTAGGAGGTGTTGTTCTCGGAGACCAGCATGATCTCCTTGACGCCCTGCTCGGCCAGCCAGCGGGTCTCCCCCAGCACGTCGGAGGGCCGGCGGGAGATGAACGAGCCGCGGAAGGACGGAATCGCGCAGAACGAGCAGCGACGGTCGCAGCCGGAGGCCAGCTTCACCGAGGCCACCGGGCTGCTGCCGAGTCTGCGACGCAGCGGCGCACGCGGCCCGGAGGCGGGCGCGACGCCTTCCGGAAGGTCCTCCGGCGGGGTGTCCTGCGCGTGGCCGGGCAGCGCGACCTCGCCCGCCCCCTGGCGCTCGGTCGGACTGATCGGCAGGAGCTTGCGGCGGTCGCGCGGGGTGTGCGCGGCGTGGATGCCGCCGCTCAGGATGGTCTGGAGGCGGTCGGAGATGTCGCTGTAGTCGTCGAAGCCGAGCACGCCGTCGGCCTCGGGCAGCGCCTCGGCGAGCTCCTTGCCGTAGCGCTCGGCCATGCAGCCGACGGCCACGACGGCCTGGGTCCTGCCCTGATCCTTGAGATCGTTGGCTTCCAGCAGGGCGTCGACGGAATCCTTCTTCGCGGCCTCGACGAATCCGCAGGTGTTGACGACGGCCACATCGGCTTCGGCGGCTTCCTCGACGAGCTCCCAGCCGTCCGCTGCCAAGCGGCCTGCGAGCTCCTCCGAGTCCACCTCGTTACGGGCGCAGCCAAGAGTGACAAGGGCGACGGTACGGCGTTCGGGCATGGGGCTCAGCCTACTTCGTCCCGCCGACAGCCATGTCGCGCAGGTCTGCGGCACCGGCCCCGGGCGCCCCGACCAGGGGTCGAACGCGGCTTCCGGCCGCGCTCAGCCCGCCTGGGGGTCGCCCGGTGTGTAGCTCAGCCGCTCCACGGAACCCTTCGCACCGACCCGCTTGACCTCCTTGCCATTGACGTACAGCTGTACGGCGCCGGCGTTGCCGAGGACCAGGTCGATCCGCTTCTTGTCGGTGAACGTCTTGGACTGCCCCTTCTTGAGCAGGCCGTCCTGGAGGAGCTTGCCGCTGGCGTCCTTGGCCGACACCCAGCTCTGCGCGTCGCGGGCGGTCACCTTGATCGTGACCTTGTCCTTGGGGAGTCCGGCGATGGCGCTGTCGGACGGGGCGGGGACGGTGGGCTTGGCCGTCGGACGGGTGGTGTTCGGTGCGGGCGCCGGCTTCTTCTCGGCGTTGGCCGTCCCACCGGCCGAGATCGGCTCGTCGCCGCCGTTGCCGCCACCGCTGAACAGGGTGAACCCGACGAACCCGACGACGGCCACGATCGCCGCGACCATCGCCGCGGTCCAGTTGGGGCGGCGCGGCTCGGGGCGGATCCGTTCGGCCTCGAAGAGCGGGGTGGGGACGGTCGGCTCGGGACGCCCGCCGTGCTCGGCGTCGAACTGGGAGATCAGAGGGCCGGGGTCGAGGGCCACGGCACGGGCGAACGCCCGGATGTGTCCCCGCGCATAGACGTCGCCGCCACAGCGCGAGAAATCGTCCTCTTCGATCGCCTGCATGATGGGGATGCGCACCCGTGTGGTCGCACTGACCGCTTCCACGGTCAGTCCTGCCTCGATACGGGCCTGCTGGAGGGCTCGACCGACGGAAGGCCGGTCGTCTTCGGGGGAGTTGCCGATGGACACGGGGGCGCCTTTCGAGCGTGTAGCCACCTGCTGGAGGTTCAGTCTAGGGGTGGAGCGAAAGGGTCGGGCAAGCGGGAGAGGGCAGTTTGTACGCCATCGGAACGCCCGCGGGCGATACCGCCGGGCGCGAGGATGATCGTCATTCCCGCACCTCCCTCAACTTGACGTATCAGCAGGAGAAACGGTTGCTTTCTCTCACGGACGAGTGACCCGGATGGGTGTGCTACTCGGTAGCTTCCCCCCGGATGACCGAGAGCACTCCGTCCAATTCATCCGGCTTCACCATGACATCTCGTGCCTTGGAACCCTCGCTGGGCCCGACGATGTTGCGCGATTCCATCAGATCCATCAGCCGTCCGGCCTTGGCGAACCCCACCCGCAGCTTGCGCTGGAGCATCGACGTCGACCCGAACTGGGTGGACACCACCAGCTCCGCGGCCTGGCACAGCAGGTCGAGATCGTCGCCGATGTCCTCGTCGATCTCCTTCTTCTTGGCCGTGCCGACGGTGACGTCGTCGCGGAAGACCGGCGCCATCTGGTCCTTGCAGTGCTTGACAACGGCCGCGACCTCGGACTCGGTGACGAAGGCACCCTGCATGCGGACCGGCTTGTTCGCTCCCATCGGCAGGAACAGCCCGTCGCCCTTGCCGATCAGCTTCTCGGCACCCGGCTGGTCGAGGATGACCCGGCTGTCGGCGAGCGAGGAGGTGGCGAAGGCGAGCCGGGAGGGCACGTTGGCCTTGATCAGTCCGGTCACCACATCGACGGACGGGCGCTGGGTGGCCAGCACCAGATGGATCCCGGCCGCGCGGGCCAGCTGGGTGATGCGGACGATGGAGTCCTCCACGTCGCGCGGCGCCACCATCATCAGGTCCGCCAGCTCGTCGACGATGACCAGCAGATACGGGTACGGCGCCAGCTCCCGCTCGCTGCCCTCGGGCGAGCTGACCTTGCCCTCGCGCACCGCTTCGTTGAAGTCGTCGATGTGCCGGAAACCGTACGCCGCGAGATCGTCGTAGCGCAGGTCCATCTCGCGCACCACCCACTGCAGTGCCTCGGCGGCCCGCTTGGGGTTGGTGATGATGGGCGTGATCAGGTGCGGAATGCCCTCGTACGCGGTCAGCTCGACGCGCTTGGGGTCGACGAGCACCATCCGCACGTCCTCGGGGGTGGCCCGCAGCATGACCGAGGTGATCAGACAGTTGATGCAGGAGGACTTGCCGGAGCCGGTGGCACCGGCCACCAGGACGTGCGGCATCTTGGTCATGTTGGCCATGACGTAGCCGCCCTCGACGTCCTTGCCGAGCGCCACCAACATCGGGTGCTCGTCGCCCGCGGCATCCGCCAGCCGCAGGACGTCGCCGAGGTTGACCATCTCGCGGTCGGTGTTGGGGATCTCGATGCCGACCGCGGACTTGCCCGGGATCGGGCTGATGATGCGCACGTCGGGGCTGGCCACGGCGTAGGCGATGTTCTTGGCCAGCGCGGTGATCTTCTCGACCTTGACGGCCGGACCCAGCTCGACCTCGTAGCGGGTGACCGTCGGACCGCGGGTGAAGCCGGTGACCGCCGCGTCGACCTTGAACTCCTGGAAGACGTTGCTCAGCGAGGCCACTATGGCGTCGTTCGCGGCACTGCGGGTCTTGCCGGGGCCGCCACGCGCGAGCAGGTCGAGGGACGGCAGGGAGTAGGTGATGTCGCCGGAGAGCTGGAGCTGCTCGGCGCGCGCCGGCAGGCCGCCGGACGGCTCCGGAGCGGCCTTGGTGAAGTCCGGGACGGCCCGCCCCGGCCCGGCCGCGGCGGCCCGCTCCGCCTCCCGGGCCGGCGGCACCGCGCCGCTGTCGGCCGTGCCGTCCTTGTGGTCCTGGCGCTCCCCGGAGATGCCGTTGCTGAGTCCGGCGACGAGCGGGGAGGGCTGCACGCCGTGCAGCACCGCTCCGTCCAGCGCGGCGGCGGCCGCGGCGGCGACGTCCACCGCGTCCATCGGCCGGTCGGTGCCGGACTGCGCGGAGCCGCGGCGCGGGCGCCGGCGCGAGGCGGGTGACTCGTCGTCGTACGCGTCCGGATCCTCGCCGGCGGCGTCCCGGCGGGCCGAGCGGAGCGGCTGGTCGCGCCACTCCTCTCCGTACCGGGCCGCGTCGTCGAACTCCGCGGCGGGCTCGGCGGGCGAGAGCACCCCCAATTTGATGCCCACCGCGCGCAGCCGCTGCGGAATGGCGTTGACCGGCGTCGCGGTCACCACCAGCAGCCCGAAGACGGTCAGCAGCACCAGAAGCGCCACCGCCAGGGTCTGCCCGACGGTGAAGATCAGCGGCTTGGACGCCACCCAGCCGACATACCCGCCGCCGTCCTGTATCGCGGCGAGCCCGTCACCGCGTCCCGGCGAGCCGCAGGCCATCGCGACCTGCCCGAGGACCCCGACCACCAGCGCGGACAGCCCGATGACGATCCGGCCGTTGGCCTCGGGCTGCTCGGGGTGCCGCATCAGCCGTACGGCGATCACGCCGAGCAGTATCGGCACCACCAGGTCGAGCCGACCGAAGGCGCCGGTGATCAACAGCTCGACGAGGTCGCCGACCGGGCCGCTGAGGTTGGACCAGGTGCCGGCGGCGATCACCAGCGCCAGACCGAGCAGCAGCAGCGCCAGGCCGTCCTTGCGGTGCGCCGGGTCGAGATTCTTCGCGCCCTGCCCGAAGCCGCGGAACACCGCGCCGATGCCGTGGGCGGCCCCGAGCCAGCAGGCGCGCACCAAGCGGTAGACGCTGCCGGTCGGCGACGGAGCCGGCTGCGGCGGCGCCTTCTTGGCGGCCACTTTCCTGACCGGGGCCTTCTTCGCGGCCGCGGTCTTCTTCACCGGTGGTTTCCTGACAGGCGCCTTCTTCGCGGCGGTCTTCCTGGCAGCGCCCCCGGACTGTCCGGCACGCTGCTTGGAGGGTCCCGCCTTGCTCTGGGTTCCCTTGCCGGACGTACGTGAGGCCATGCCGACGAGATTACAGGCGTCGGCAGGCGTGTCACGAGCGCACGCCGCTTCACCCATTCGTGTCGCACGTACGCCTCATGAGAGGCCGTCAGTCACCCGACGCCGCACACCGCTCAGCCCGGAGCGCCGCTCGACCCCGGTTCCAGGGCGTCCAGGGCCCGGCGCAGGCCGGTCAGTTTGCGCTCCAGATGGGCCGCGGTGGCGACCGCAGCGGCCTCCGCCGTCTCGTCCAACTGCTTGGAGAGCGCCTCGGCCTGCTCCTCGACAGCCGCCAGACGCGCCGACAGCTCCGCGAGCAGGCCCGCGGACTCCCTCGCCTCCGAGCTCTGCCCGCCCTCCAGCTGCAGCCTCAGCAGCGAGGCCTGCTCGCGCAGTTGGCAATTCTTCATGTACAGCTCGACGAAGACCGAAACCTTCGCCCGCAGCACCCACGGATCGAACGGCTTGGAGATGTAGTCGACCGCACCCGCCGCATAGCCGCGGAAGGTGTGGTGCGGACCGTGGTTGATGGCCGTCAGGAAGATGATGGGGATGTCGCGGGTGCGCTCGCGCCGCTTGATGTGCGCCGCGGTTTCGAATCCGTCCATCCCCGGCATCTGCACATCGAGCAGAATCACCGCGAAGTCGTCCGTGAGCAGTGCTTTGAGCGCTTCCTCCCCGGACGATGCCCGCACCAGTGTCTGATCGAGCGCAGAGAGGATTGCCTCCAGCGCCAGCAGATTCTCCGGCCGATCATCGACCAGGAGGATCTTGGCCTTCTGCACCATGGCCCGTCCTCCTCGCCCCGGCATGGAACCGGACGCCACCCCAGGGGACGACTCCGTCACGTCGCCCGCTCTTGTGCCGGTCATGGTAGCTGCACCCCGCCTGTCGCCACACCCTGTCACCGCGATGTCACTGTGCACGTAGCAGAAACGCAGCGAGAGACCAGAAGGTTCCCCGAATACCGAGCTTCCACACGTCCGCGGCAACACTGAGTCAGCACGCGATGATCCTCTATCGGCTCCATACTGGACGCCACCTCACCTCGCGCGCATCCATTGCTCCATGACCGACAACAGATGATCGGTATCCACCGGCTTGGTCACGTAGTCGGAGGCCCCGGAGTCGATGCTCTTCTCGCGGTCGCCCTTCATCGCCTTCGCGGTCAGCGCGATGATGGGCAGCCCGGCGAACTGCGGCATCCGACGGATCGCGGCAGTCGTCGCGTAGCCGTCCATCTCCGGCATCATGATGTCCATCAGGACCAGGACCACATCGTCGTGCTGCTCCAGCACCTCGATGCCCTCCCGGCCGTTCTCCGCGTACAGCACCGACAGGCCGTGCTGCTCCAGGACGCTGGTGAGCGCGAAGACGTTGCGGATGTCGTCGTCGACGATCAGGACCTTCTCGCCGTGGAAGCTGCCGCCCCCCACGCCCGGGTCCACCAGATCCTGACCGTTGCCGATCCAGGGCTCCTCGGCGGGCTGCTGCGCGGTCGACTCCGCCGGCTGCTGCGGAGCCGGCTGTGGGGCCTGCCGTGGGGCCTGTTGCGGCGGCGTGGGAGAGGGCCTGCTGGGCAGCGCGAACCGCCGCGCTCCGGCCGAAATGCCGCGTCGGCGACGCCTGTTGAGGCTGGACTCGGAACCCTCGCCCGGCAGCGCCTCCGGCTCGCTCTGCCGCCCGACCTCCGTCTCGCGCGCCTCCGCGTCCATCGCGATCCCACCGGCCACCAGCTGCGGGTAGCCCTGCGGCGGCAGTCCGCCGGGGTTGTGCGGCAGGTAGAGCGTGAAGGTGGAGCCGCGGCTGGGCTCACTGGCGGCGTGGATCTCGCCGCCCAGCAGCCGGGCGATCTCCCGACTGATGGACAGGCCCAGGCCCGTGCCGCCGTACTTGCGGCTGGTCGTGCCGTCGGCCTGCTTGAACGCCTCGAAGATGACCCGCATCTTGCTGGACGCGATACCGATACCGGTGTCGGTCACCGAGAAGGCGATCATGTCGGCGTCCGGGTCGCGCAGCGAACCGTGCTCCAGCAGCTGCTCGCGGATCGCCACCGGGACGTCCGTACCGGCCGGCCGGATCACCAGCTCGACGGCGCCGCTGTCGGTGAACTTCACCGCGTTGGACAGCAGGTTGCGCAGCACCTGCAGCAGCCGCTGCTCGTCGGTGTGCAGTGTGGCCGGCAGTTCCGGGGAGACCCGTACGGAGAAGTCGAGTCCCTTCTCCGCGGTCAGCGGACGGAACGTCGCCTCCACGTAGTCGACGAGCTGGACCAGCGCGATCCGGGTCGGACTGACGTCCATCTTGCCGGCCTCGACCTTGGACAGGTCCAGGATGTCGTTGATCAGCTGGAGCAGGTCGGAACCGGCGCCATGGATGGTTTCGGCGAATTCGACCTGCTTCGGGGAGAGATTCCCCTCGGCGTTGTCGGCCAGCAACTTGGCCAGAATCAGCAGGGAGTTCAGCGGCGTACGCAGCTCGTGCGACATGTTCGCCAGGAACTCCGACTTGTAGCGCATCGAGACCGCGAGCTGCTCGGCGCGCTCCTCCAGGACCTGCCGCGCCTCTTCGATCTCGGTGTTCTTCACCTCGATGTCGCGGTTCTGCTCCCGCAGCTGCTCGGCCTTCTCCTCCAGCTCGGTGTTGGACAGCTCCAGCGCCTTCTGCCGGCTCTCCAGCTCACCGGACCGCTCCTTGAGCTGCTCGGTCAGCTCCTGCGACTGCTTGAGCAGCACCTCGGTCTTGGTGTTGACCGAGATGGTGTTGACGCTGGTCGCGATCATCTCGGCGATCTGACTGAGGAAGTCCTTCTGGATCTGGGTGAACGGCTGGAAGGAGGCCAGCTCGATCACCCCGAGCACCTTGTCCTCGAAGAGCACCGGCAGCACGATCACATTCGCCGGCGGCGCCTCGCCCAGCCCGGAGGCGATCTTGAGGTAGCCGGAGGGGACGTTCTCCACCAGGATGGTGCGCCCCTCCTCCGCCGCCGTCCCGATCAGCGTCTCGCCGGGCTTGAACGTCGTGGGCATGCCGCCCATGGCGTAGCCGTACGAGCCCATCAACCGCAGCTCGTACGCGCCCGCTTCGCCGCCGTCCGCGCCGATCTCCCGGCTGTCGGGCTGGGCCGCGAGGAAGAACGCGCCGTGCTGGGCGGAGACCGCGGGCGAGAGCTCGCTCATGATGAGGGTGGCGACGTCCTTGAGGTCGCGTCGGCCCTGCATCAGGCCGGAGATCCGGGCGAGGTTGCCCTTGAGCCAGTCCTGTTCCTCGTTGGCGAGGGTGGTCTCGCGGAGCGTCGAGATCATGGTGTTGACGTTGTCCTGGAGTTCCAGGATCTCGCCTGCCGCGTCCACGTCGATGCGGACGTTGTGGTCGCCGAGGGTCACCGCCGCGGCGACCGCGGCGATGGCACGCACCTGGCGGGTCAGGTTGCCCGCCATCTCGTTCACCGATTCGGTCAGGTCCTTCCAGGTGCCGGCCACGCCCCGCACCTGCGCCTGACCGCCCAGCTGGCCGTCCGTACCCACCTCACGGGCCACCCGGGTGACCTGCTCGGCGAACGAGGACAGCTGGTCGACCATCGTGTTGATGGTCGTCTTGAGCGCGAGGATCTCGCCCCGCGCGTCCACGTCGATCTTCTTGGTCAGATCGCCCTTGGCCACCGCGGTGGTGACCATCGCGATGTTGCGGACCTGGCCGGTCAGGTTGTTGGCCATGGAGTTCACGGACTCCGTGAGGTCCTTCCACGTGCCGGCGACCCCCGGCACGCGCGCCTGGCCGCCCAGGATGCCGTCGGTGCCCACCTCACGGGCCACTCGCGTGACCTCGTCGGCGAACGACGACAGCGTGGTGACCATCGTGTTGACCGTGTCGGCCAGCTGCGCGACCTCGCCGCGCGCCTCGACCGTCACCTTCTTCGTCAGATCGCCGTTGGCGACCGCCGCCGAGACCTGGGAGATGTTGCGCACCTGGATGGTCAGGTTGTTGGCCATCAGGTTCACGTTGTCGCTGAGATCCAGCCAGATTCCGGTCGCGCCCGGGACCCGCGCCTGACCGCCCAGCTGGCCCTCGGTGCCCACCTCGCGGGCCACCCGGGTGACCTGCTCGGCGAACGACGACAGCTGGTCGACCATCGTGTTGACGGTCGTGACCAGTTCGAGGATCTCGCCCTTGGCGTCGACGGTGATCTTCTTCGACAGATCGCCGCGGGCCACCGCCGTCGTCACCTCGGCGATGTTGCGCACCTGCGACGTCAGGTTGTTCGCCATGAAGTTGACGGACTGGGTGAGGTCCTTCCACGTCCCGCTGACGCCCTGCACCTCGGCCTGGCCGCCCAGGATGCCCTCGGTGCCCACCTCGCGGGCGACCCGCGTCACCTGCTCGGCGAAGGAGGAGAGCTGGTCCACCATCGTGTTCAGGGTGTTCTTCAGCTCCAGGATCTCGCCCCGGGCGTCCACATCGATCTTCTGCGACAGGTCACCCCGCGCGACCGCCGTGGCGACCTGCGCGATGTTGCGGACCTGGGCCGTCAGGTTGCCGGCCATGCCGTTCACCGAATCGGTCAGGTCCCGCCAGACGCCCGCGACGCCCGGCACCTGCGCCTGACCGCCCAGCCGGCCGTCCGTGCCGACCTCCCGGGCGACCCGGGTGACCTGCTCGGCGAATGCGGAGAGCTGGTCGACCATCGTGTTGATGGTGTTCTTCAGCTCCAGGATCTCGCCCCGGGCGTCGACGTCGATCTTCTGCGACAGATCGCCGCGCGCGACCGCCGTCGTCACCTGCGCGATCTGCCGCACCTGTGAGGTGAGGTTCCCCGCCATGAAGTTGACGGAGTCGGTCAGCTCCTTCCAGGTGCCGCTGACGCCGTCCACCCGGGCCTGACCGCCCAGCCGGCCCTCCGTGCCCACGTCCCTGGCCATCCGCGTGACCTGGTCGGCGAACGAGGACAGCTGGTCCACCATGGTGTTCACGGTGTTCTTCAGCTGGAGCATCTCGCCGGAGACGTCGACGGTGACCTTCTGCGACAGATCGCCGTTGGCGACGGCCGTCGTCACCTGGGCGATGTTGCGCACCTGCCCGGTGAGGTTGCGGAACGCGGTGTTCACGGAGTCCGTGAGGTCCTTCCACGTCCCCGCCGCGCCCGGCACCGCCGCCTGGCCGCCCAGCTCACCCTCGACGCCGATCTCCCGCGCCACCCGTGTCACTTCGGCACCGAACGACGACAGCTGACCCACCATCGTGTTGACGGTGTTCTTCAACTCCAGCATTTCACCGGCCACATCGACGGTGACCGTCTGCGACAGATCGCCGTTCGCGACCGCCGTCGTCACCTGCGCGATGTCGCGCACCTGCGCCGTCAGGTTCCGGAACGCGGTGTTCACCGAGTCGGTGAGGTCCTTCCACGTCCCCGCCGCGCCCGGCACCTGCGCCTGGCCGCCGAGCTGCCCCTCGGCGCCTACCTCGTTCGCCACCCGCGTCACTTCGTCCGCGAAGGTCCGCAGCGTCTCGGTCATGGTGTTGATGGTGTCGGCGAGCTGCGCGACCTCGCCGCGCGCACTGACCGTGACCTTCTGCGACAGGTCGCCGTTCGCGACGGCCGTGGTGACCTGGGCGATCCCGCGCACCTGCGCGGTCAGGTTTCCGGCCATGAGATTGACCGAATCCGTCAGGTCCTTCCACACGCCCGCGACGCCCGGCACCTGTGCCTGGCCGCCGAGCTCGCCCTCCGTGCCGACCTCCCGCGCGACGCGCGTCACCTCGGAGGCGAAGGAGGAGAGCTGGTCGACCATCGTGTTGACGGTGTTCTTCAGCTCCAGCATCTCGCCGGCGACGTGCACGGTCACCTTGCGCGAGAGATCACCCTTGGCGACCGCCGTGGTGACGAGAGCAATGTCACGCACCTGGGCGGTGAGTCGTGACGCCATCGTGTTGACGGATTCCGTCAGGTCCTTCCACGAACCCGACATTCCGCGCACCCGCGCCTGCCCGCCGAGCTTGCCCTCCGTGCCGACCTCACTGGCCACTCTGGTGACCTCGTCGGTGAACGCGGAGAGCTGGTCGACCAGACCGTTGACCGTACGGCCGACCTTCAGGAACTCCCCGCGCAGCGGATGCTCCGACGAGCTGTCCGAACTGCGCGACCGCAGATCCATCCGCTGTTCCAGGTCACCCTCGGAGACCGCCGACAGCACCCGGCCCACCTCGGAGACCGGCCGTACCAGGTCGTCCACCAGGGCGTTCGAGGCATCGATGGCCGCCGCCCAGGACCCCTCGGCAGCGCCGACCTCCAGCCGTTCCGTGAGTTTTCCCTCACGCCCGACGACCCGGCGCACCCGCGCCAGCTCACCTGTCAGATGCAGATTGCGGTCCGCGACCTCGTTGAAGACGGCCGCGATCTCCGACATGACGCCCTCGCCGGAAACCGTCAGTCGCTTGCGGAAGTTCCCGTCCCGCATGGCGACAAGAGCGACCAACAGCCGATTCAGGGCAGCCGTATCCACTTCGGTCGTCCCGTTGTTCCGGGATCGTCCGCCTTTCGCGCGCGTGCTTGCGCCCCGCGCCGCTGCGCCAGACTCCACCGTGTCCCTCCCGCAGGGTCGACCGTTCTACCCGGGCTTTCTCTTGATACTTGCCCAGTGTTTCACCATGGCCCAACGAGGCCATAACAGTTCGGCAGCATCGCACACCGTCCCGGGGCACGATTAGGGCGGAAACACATGTGACCGGCATCCTCGGGCGCGCCGAAGGTAAGTAACCTGGCATACGGCTGTCCATCCGCCCGGCCGTCCAGCACGGGCGGTGGTGAGCACAACAGGTATTCGGAGGGGCGCCGCGAACATGGGGGAGCAGATCACCGACACACGCATGAGGAGACCAGTGATCACCGCGCGGGCCGCCGCCACCTTCGAGCCGGTCGGGCGCTCGGTCGCCACTGCCCGTGCATTCGTGAGAGACACCCTTCAGGGCTGGGGCTGCGGCGACATCGTCGACGACGCCGTCGTCCTGACGAGCGAACTGGTCACCAACGCCGTCGTCCACGCCGGCACCGCGGCCGACGTGCTGTGCCTGCGCACGGATGACGGCGTACGGATCTCGGTCGCCGACCGGTACCCCGAACGTGAGATTCCGCTCCAGAACGCCGGCCAGGCCATGGTCCACCCCGACCGCGAGGGCGGCCGCGGCCTGCTGCTGTGCGGCGCCCTCGCCGCCCGCTGGGGCGTGGAGTACACCGCGGCCCAGAAGCACGTCTGGTTCCAGCTGGAGCTCCCCGAGCGCCCGGCCGGCACCCGCGCGGCCGGACCGGCGCTCCCGGTGGACGCCCTCCCGGTCGCCGACACCCGGGTCCGCGTCGCCGTGGTGCAGATCGACCGCACCGGCTGCATCAGCTTCTGGAACGACGACGCCCAGGACCTCTTCGGGTACGACCAGGAGAAGGTCATCGGCAAGCCGATCACCGACTTCGCCGCCTGGCCGCACACGCCCGGCACCGGCACCGGCATCGCCGAGGCGCTGGAACTCTCCCGCTGGGAGGGCTCCTACGGCATGCGGGGCGCCGACGGCCGGGTCCTCCCCGTCTACGCCTCCCACTTGCGCGTCCGCGACGCCGACGGCGAGGCCTCCACGGTCTGCCTCCTGGTGCGCGACCACGAGCGCGCCATCCTGCAGAGCCCGCAGCGCACGCCCGCACCGGACGCCGCCTCCCAGTCCGCCCAGTCGGAGGGCCGTTCCTCCGACCCGTTCGAGGTCTTCATCGGCTCCCCGGCACCGGACGACCTCGACGGCCTCCTCCAGCGCACGGTCGAGCGCGCCCGCGACATGCTCGACGGCGACGCCGCCTACCTCCTGCTGGCCACCGACGACGAGACCGAGCTGGAGGTCCGCGCCTCCACCGGCCTGCCCTCCGCCCGTCAGCGGTTCGCCCGCGTCCCCGTGGAGGCCGGCTCCGGCCGCTACGGCTCCGCCCGGATGCCCGCCGTCCATGAGGACCTCACCGCCGTCCCCGGCGCCGTCCCGCTGCTCAGCGGCACGGGCATGCGTTCCGTCGTCACCGTCCCGCTCAAGGTCGAGGGCCGTCTGACCGGCTCCCTCGGCGTCGCCGCGGAGGGCCCCGGCCGCTACACCAACGAGGAGGCGCTCCGCCTCCAGTTCGCCGCCGACCGCATCGCCCTGGCCGTCGAGCGCGCCCGGCTGACCGAGCTGGAGAAGCTGCGGCGCGGCTCGCTCTCCTTCCTCGTCGAGGCGTCCGACCTCCTGGCCGGCACCCTCGACCGCGACCAGACCCTGGCCCTGATGGCCCAGATGACGGTCCCCACCCTCGCCACCTGGTGCGCGGTCTACACCGTCGCCGACCAGACCTCCGAGCCCGAGCTCTCCTACGTCCTGCACGAGGACGAGGACCGCATCGACGGCCTCAAGACCCTCCTGATGAAGGTCGACCCGCCCGAGCCGGTACCCACCCCGGGCGCCCGCGTATGGACCGCCCCCAGCGACGCCGCACACGACGCCGCCCTGCGCACGTCCATGCGCAGCCTGGGCCTGGGCAACTCCGCCCGCCCGTCCACCGGGCCCGGCGCCTCCCTGGCCACCGCCTCCGCGGTCGGCGGCGAGACGGTCGTCCTCCCCCTCGTCGCGCGCAACCGCGTCATCGGCATGCTGACCCTCGGCAAGCCCACCGAGGAGCACTTCCGCCAGGAGATCCTCGAACTCGCCGAGGACCTCTCCCGCCGGGCCGCCCTCGCCCTGGACAACGCCCGCCTCTACTCCGAGCGCACGGCCATCAGCCAGTCCCTCCAGCGCAGCCTGCTGCCCCCGGAACTTCCCGACATCCCGGGCGTCGAGGTCGAGGTCATCTACCGCGCAGCCGGCGAGGGCAATGAAGTCGGCGGCGACTTCTACGACCTCTTCCCGATCCGCGACGGCGCGTACGGCTTCGCCATCGGCGACGTCTGCGGGACCGGACCCGAGGCGGCAGCCGTCACGGGCCTGGCCCGGCACGCCCTCCGCCTCCTGGCCCGCGAGGGCTTCGGCGGCCCCGCAGTCCTGGAGCGCCTCAACGCCGCCATCCTGGACGAGGGTGCCCGCAGCCGCTTCCTGACACTCCTTTACGGCGAGCTGTGGCCCCAGGCCGACGGCAGCGCCCTCCTCAAGGTGGTCTGCGCGGGACACCCCCTGCCGCTGCGCCTGCGCCAGGACGGCTCGGTCGAACCGGCCGCCGAACCGCAGCCGCTCCTCGGCGTCATGGACGACCTCGAGCTCTACGAGCAGACGGTCACCCTCGACCCGGGCGACGTCCTCCTGTGCGTCACCGACGGCGTCACCGAACGCCGCGAGGGCACCCGCATGCTCGGCGACGACGGCCTCACCGACGTCCTGACGACCTGCACGGGCCTGACCGCCGGCGCCGTCGCCGCCCGCGTCCTGCGCGCCGTGGAACGCTTCGCCGCCGAACCGGCCTCCGACGACATGGCGATCCTCGCCCTGCGCGTCCCCGAGATCCACCCCGGCTGACGCCCGGTACGACGAAGGCCCCCGCCGAGTGGCGGGGGCCTTCGTTATTCGGAGCCCCAATACGGAATCGAACCGTAGACCTTCTCCTTACCATGGAGACGCTCTGCCGACTGAGCTATTGGGGCGCAGCGACAAAGGAAATACTACCTGATCTCCATGACTGCTCCGAATCCCGGTCGCCCGGCTAGAAAGCAGGCTGCAGCAATCCCCCCAGCGCATTGCAGGCGCTCACCATCTTCTGCAACTCCCGCCGCGACAGGTCCCCGTGCAGCGGCAGGGACAGCGTCTCGTCCACGGCCCGCTCGGTGTGCGGCAGAAACACATCCCGCCGCAGCCCCGCCATCCGGTACACCGGAGCCTGCACGGGGACCTTGCACGCGACGCCCTTGGCCCGCAGCGCCCGAGCGAAGGCATCCCGGTCCGGCCGTCCGTTTCCCGGCACCCGCACCACGTACTGCTCGTACGTGTGCCCCGCCGCCGGCGTCGGCGTGCCGACCCCCCTGAGCCTGCCGTCCAGATACGTCGCCAGCGCCCGTCGCCGCTCAACGTCTGCCGACCGTGCTCCCGGTTCGTCCTCGACCAGCACCAACAGGCCGTGCCGCTGACCGACTTCACGGATCCATCCCGCGTCGGCCTGCCGTCCGAAGCGATGTATCGCCACGACCGCCGCCGTCCTCCTGGACACCACGTCCGCCACCGCGGCCGGGTCGAGGCAGTAACTGTCGGCATCCACATCGGCGAACACCGGCACCGCGCCCAACTGCACCACGGACCGTGCCACTTCGGCGTTGCCGTAGGCCGGCACCACCACCTCGTCACCAGCACGTACACCAGCGGACTCGAGTGTTCCTACTGTCCTCATGACGCGGATCCTGACGAGGCGAGGTGAACGCGACGTTACGTCTTTCCTCTGAAAATCAGAACAAAAAAGCTCCGGCTCCTGAACCAGAAGGTCCAGGAGCCGGAGCTCAATAATTGTTCGGCGGCGTCCTACTCTCCCACAGGGTCCCCCCTGCAGTACCATCGGCGCTGAAAGGCTTAGCTTCCGGGTTCGAAATGTAACC
>NZ_JBICVM010000019.1:0-125174 GCF_043199095.1 Streptomyces sp. NPDC048650
AGGCTGTCGGCAACGGCAGCCCTAGATGGATGGCCGCCTCCCCTCGGCCCGCAAGGACCGGGGGAGACAGAACCCGGCGTACAGGCCGACTCGTCTCTCGCCCTCGCCCCCGTAAGGGGGCGAGGGGCCGTGCGCAGGGCCCCTGACCAGGGAGTTTTCTTGGTCAGGGGCCCTTTCGTATGTCTGGTCGGGGGACGCTCTACACCCCGGTACGCACCGGCTAAAACGGGTCCGTGTGGCTACGTACGTAGCCATGAAAGTAGCCACGAGGAGGCCATGGGCAGAGGGGCCGCTTCCGGCTGAACGTCACGGAGCGTCGGGGGCGGGGCGTGCCGTCAATGCGGCTGCCACAGCGCCGTGCGTTTCAGCGTGGTTCTTCAGCAGATGGCTGTAGGTGCGGCGGATCTCCTCGACGGAGTCTCCGACCCATGCCGCGACCGTGTGCTCAGGGATCCCGGCCTGCAGGCACATGGAAATGAAGGTGTGGCGGAGGTCGTGGAAGGTTGGGAGCTCACCCTTCTCGTCCTTGATGCCTACCTTGCGCAGCGTGGGCTTCCAGATGTCGTCATTGAAGTGGTTGCGATCGAGTAGGCCACCGCGTGGTGTCCAGAAGAGCGCGGAGGCTGTGCCGCGGCCAACGTCGGCGATCTTCCTCTTGTGTTCCCAGAGCACGGCCTCGACCTTGCGCGGAGGCACAAGCTCTTGGTGCTCGTCGATGGACTCCATGAGCCATGGCGGTATGGGGACGGTCTTCTCGTTCAGGCGGGGGCTGGTCTTGAGTCGCTCGACGAGAGTGGGCCGATAGCTCGTCTCTTTGGTCCTGAGCACCTGCCGGCGCACGGTGAGAAGGCCGCTTTCCCGGTCGATGACATCGTCGGCAACACCGAACGCCTCGGCCTGGCGCGTACCGCAGCCGAATCCAATCGCGGGGATGACGCGGTAGCGCTTGGGAAACTCGTCGTAGAACTCCCAGAACTCATCCGGGGTGAACACGTAGTGCGGAGACGCGCCGACGTACGGACCGTCCACATCGTATGTGGGGTTGGACGTGATCTTCCCGTTGAGGAGAGCGTCCTTAAGGATCATCTTGAAGACGGTCCAGTGCCCGTCCGCTGTCGAATTGGCTAGCTTCGGGTTGCCCTCCATCTCCTGTACCCAGGACTCGACTTCCGCTTTGCGTATGCGCTGAAGTCGATAGCTGCCCCATCGCGGGTTGAGGTGTACCCGTACGGCTATGTCGTACTGCTCGTACGTGCTGTCCTTTGCGCGGCGCCTTGTGAGCCATCCGGTGGCCCACTGGCGGAAGGTGATGCTCGTTTCGAGGGGTTCCGGGGCAGTTCCGGACTCCATCCCGTCCAGAATTGCCTGCCCCTGGGCCCGTGTGAGGCCAGCGGACTCAGGAAGGGATGCGCGGGTACGGCGCCCTTCCGTGTTGGTGTAGTTGTAAGACCAACTGTGGCTGCACCCAAGTTTCTTGGGCCTGTCCTGGTCGGGGCATTCGCAGCGCTTGTAGACGGTGGGCTTTCGGGCCACTGGACCTCTCGCGATCTAGATGTGTCTCACCGGCGAGGCCCCGGCCAAGAGGGTTGGAGTTCATGAGTGCGTGGCCGGCAGGTCAAGCCAGAGGGGATTGGGGGCGGTTCGGGAGCTGCCATCTCATGCACTGGGGCCCCTGCTGCGCGGACTACCTCACTTCGCGGGCGTCGAGCCACGTCTCGAAGTCACGTTCCCGCACGCGGAGAATGCGATCGCTGATGCGGATGATGGGCATGTCCCAGCTCTTGTAGTTGTCGAGCACGGTGCGCTTAGGGACTTCCAACCGCTCGGCAACCGTTTCGAAACTCAGCAATGTATTTGAACCACCGCGAGGCATGGTCGTCCTTGTTCGTTCGTAGGTGTCCCCCGGCGGACCGTTCCGGCCGGATGGAGCCGGTTGCGTTCAGTCCGGCACCGACAAGTACGTGGATCAGCGGAATCTGTTACACCCTGGGAAAGCCCAACGCGCCTGGCCGCGCCATGAAGCCGCTCTGGGGTGGCGGCGGATGCGTGTGACGGCGTCGGTCGGGCCGAGGGCGGAGACCTTGCGCGCTGTCAAGTTTGATGGCGCTCTTGGGCCAATACCTCAACCGGTGCGCACGGGTTGACCCCTACCTCTGCGACCCAATCGAACGACGGCTCGGGCGGCGGGGGTCAGGGTAGATGCGCATGACCTGCTGGGCTGCTCCCTTGCCGCGCGTGCACAGGACGCCACGACGTCGGCCCACCCGCACGAGACTGACGACGGCATCCTTGTCGACCTTGGCGCGCCGTGCGGCCGTGCTGACGGAGATCCACTCCTCGAACGGCAGGAGCATCAGCGTTCGGTCGGCGGCGTTCAGGTGCGGGGGCATGGTGGGGTCCTCTCGCTTCGGGTCCTTGACGCCGGGTTGCTCTCCCGACGCGTGTTCGCACCATATAGCACGTTGGGTGCCGCGAAGTATCGCTAGCCCGTTCGGCACATTCCGTAAATGACCGGTTATGCTGCCTCAGCGTCGCACCGGAACGTGATCATCCCTCTGTGGGGGAGTGGTGGAGATGAGCCCGAGCGCGGCGCTGTAGCGAATCAGCGCAGCACCGGCTCTTGGGGGACATCACGCCGTGACCGACACTCTCGAATACCTGGTCGCACGTGCGGCGGCAGGCGGGGAAGACGGAGCCGACGCCATCGCCGGGCTGTACGACGAGCTCCACGAAACGGTGTACCGCTGGGTGCGGTTCTACATCCGCGACGGACACATTGCCGAGGACCTGTGCCAGGAAGTCTGGCTAAAGGTCTCTCAGAACGTCAGCAAGTACAGGCCAGGCACGAACCTGATGGGCTGGCTGCGCACGATCACCAAGAACACCTCCCTCGACTACCTGCGCTCCGTGCAGCGACGTCCCTCGGAGGTCTTGTACGCCGATCACCTCGAACTCGACCGGCCGCGCGTCGGTGAGAGCCCGGAGGAGTACGCCGAGCGCCGCGAGCTGGCGCGGGCCGTCGAGGCGCACCTGCACAAGCTGCGGCCCGAACAGCAGCAAGTGCTGGTCCTGCGGTTTTTCAACGGGGTCAGCCCGGCGAATACCGCGCAGATTATGGGCAAGACGGACGGTGCCGTTCGAACATTGACGGTACGGTCATTGCGCAAGCTCGCTGAGGTCATGCCGGCTGGCGAGTCTTCCTCCCAACTCGTGGAGGAACTGCTGACCGCAGCGGTGAGCAGGGAGAGAATCGGTGCACGACGGGTTGAGACACGAGAGGCAAGGACGCATGTCGCGACGCGCTGACCAGAGCGAGCGTCTGGAGCGGGCTCTGGACGGCGGGCCCCTCCCTCACGACGAGGAGACCCGCCGCATGATCGCGGCCGCAGGCGCTCTGCGGCCAGGATTCCGGCGCAGCCCGGCACGGGTGCGTTCTACCCGTGAGGCGATGCTCCGTGAGTACGCCCGCGCACAGAACCCGCAGGCTGTCCGTGAGGACGCCGGGTCGGGTGATGGCCTGGATGAGCCGGAGATCCACCGCGAGGAGATCGAGCTGCCCGACGGCGGTCACCTCGTCCTTACCGACATCGAGGCGATCACGCCCGAGCGCGCCGAGAAGACGGCCGCCCACATCGCGCGCATCCTGCAGAGCAGCGAAGAAAGAGACCGGCAGAGTTGAGCAGTGCCATATCCGGCCGCCTGAGCTTGGTGGGGCGGCCGTGACTTCGTCCCCGCCGCCGATCCAGATTCACGTCCTCAGCCCGGACGAGCAGGACGACGAGGTTCCGCTCACGGATGTGGGCGTAGTCAACATCAACGGTGAGCGTCACCTGTTCCTGAGCCCGCAGTCCTTCTACTCGGCCGTCAGGCAGGTCAGTTCTGCCATGCCGGACCTGCCGATGGAGCAGGTCGAGCTCCTGGTGCGCGAGCACTGCGGGTTCAAGGACTTCGACGAGCTGTTGGGCCCGCCGGTCGACTCGGCACCGCCCGTCGACCTGCCTCCGCCCCCGCAGGAGCCGACCGCATCCGTGCGCCCGAGCGGCCGCAGGAAGAAGTGGGTCGTCGCCGCGGCGTTGCTGCCGGCATTCGCCGGGGCCTGGGCGCTGGGTCACTTCACGGGGGCCGACCCCGTCTCCAGCGCGGCGAGCGCTCCGGACGCGGGGCCGAACACTGCGTCCGACAAGACGACCAACGACAACCAGAACCTGGGACCGGCGCCGTTCACGGCCCAAGACTTCATGGACTTCTCCGACGCGGGGAAGATCGACTGCAGCCCCATCGACGACCTGGAAGCGGAGTGCACCGACTCCGACGGGATGGTGATGGCGACCAAGGCCGCGACGGGCCCGGACAGCACCATCTTCACGTTCTCGTACGGGTCGGAGCGCATTGGCCTGCGCATCTTCGGGACCGCCGAGTACGCGAAGACGTGGACGCAGCAGGATGGCTCGCGGGAGCTGTACCCGAACATGTCCCGCTCAGGCCGGTACGTGCTGTGGGGTACGGACAAAGCACGACTGAAGGAGTACAAGGAGCTGCTGGAGGCGGCGCCGAAGCCTGGGGCGGTCGCCCAGACCTTGGCCCACACGATGGGCAGCACGGAGCCGCTGCCGCCCCGACTGGCAGCGCCCACACTGGGCAGCACCGAGCCGCTGCCGCCTCGACTGGCAGCGCTCGCGCTGGGCACGCTCGGGCTGGACGAGCAGGATGTACGCACGATCCTGTTCACCCCACAGGACGCGCCGGTCGAGACGCCCGTGCTGATGGCAGCTCAGGCTGTGCTCGGCACGAGTGACACCGGGGCGTCGGCTGTGGAGCCGGGCGCGGCGGACATCGTGGCGCTGGCCGCCGGACTTGAACCACGGCCGGATGTGGCCGGGACGGAGCCCGACGCCCACAGCGGCGTCGCGGATGTCGTCGACCCGGCGCCGTCGTCGGGTGGCTCGTCCGGGGAGTCGACGGCTACCGCGGCCTCGGACCCCAGCCCGGCGCCGGACCCGAAGCCCATGGAGAGCGGGCAGACGCAGGAGTCCGTCGAGGAGAAGCCCAAGGAGCCCAAGGAGACGGAAAAGCCGACGGCTCCCGAGCCGACGCCGGATCCGACGCCCAAGCCCGAGGAGCCCGAACGGAAGCCGGAGCAGCCGACCGAGCCCGGGACGCCTCCGACGGCCCCCGCCGACCCGGCCCCGGTTGACCCGGACCCGCCGGTCGCTGAGACACCGACGCCGCAGGACCCAGGCACTGCGGGGAAGCAGTCGCCCGAAGACGACGGTGACGGCGCAGCGGAGGAGCTCCCCGCAACGGGCGGTCAGACCTCCTCGGATGGGCACGTCGTCCAAGCGGACGGCGACGCGGAGCTACTGGTGCTGCCGCAAGCCTGGATCGCCCCGGCCGCGTAGCAACACGCGCCGCACAGGAGACAACCTGCGCGGCGCGTTCTCCTTCCGGACGAGTCAGAAGGGCGGCTCAGTCGCCCACTGGTCGTCGGCCACCGGACGGCCGGCGGAGGCGGCGGCCGGGCGCTGAACGCCGGTCCTGGTGACCTTGGCGGTTGCGTTCTTCAGGCTTACGCCGACGTCTTCGACGTCGAGTTCGTACACGGTGCGCCTGACACCCTCGCGGTCCTCGTAGGAGCGCTGCTTGAGGCGGCCCTGCACGATGACGCGGGTACCGCGGGTCAGGGACTCGGCGACGTTCTCCGCAGCCTGCCGCCACACGGCGCAAGTCAGGAACAGGCTCTCGCCGTCCTTCCACTCGTTGGTCTGCCGGTCGAAGGTTCGGGGGGTCGAGGCGACACGGAACTTTGCGACTGCGGCCCCGGAAGGGGTGAAGCGGAGTTCAGAGTCATCGACCAGGTTGCCGATCAGTGTGATGACGGTTTCGCCTGCCACAGGAGCGGGCCTTTCGCGTGCAGGGTCGGCCCGCCGCGGGGCGGGCCGACCAGGGGCAGGTCAGGAGAACAGCAGGCGCCAGGTGAGCGGGCCGGGGACGCCATCAGGGATGCCGCGCAGTTCCTTGCGGGAGCGCTGGAAGTCGGCGACGTTCTGGCGGTCGGCGTCCGACCACTTTGCGCCCGGACCGCTCGTGTAGCGCCGGCCGAAGCCCTTCTTCACGAGCTGCTTGCCGAGCAACGTGATGTGGGAGTTGCTCTTGCCCGGCCCGAAGTATGAAGCGCCGGGGAACGGCGGCGTTGGCTTCGGCTTGCCTGCGGGCTTGTCCTCGTCCTTGGACGGGGCGGAACCGGTGGCCCATGACTTCATTGCGGCACGGCTGGCGAACGTCGCTACGTTCGTGTCGAGCGGCTTGTCGGTGTACTGGTGGATAAGCCACTTCGTCTTGATGCGGGGCTTGCCCGCGGAGACGTAGTCCGCGATCCACAGGCCGTCGCCCGCGTACGAGGTGACATCCCGGTTCAGCCAAAAATCCCGGTTCACGTACAAGATCACCTTGTGCTTGGGACGGAGCTTTTTCACCTCGCGAATGAACTGGTCCTTCTCTGCGCACGAGGCGCGGGTGCCGGAGCTGGTGTTCTCCCAGTCGACGGCGAGTACGTCACCCTCGCGGGACGCGCACTTCTCGACGAAGGAGTGGGCCTGCTCCTTAATGTTGCCCGGCCACAGGAAGTGGTAGAAGCCGACGACGCAACCGGCGGTGCGGGCGTGCGCGGCCTGGGCGGACTGGCGGGGGTTGATGTAGGTGCGGCCCTCGGTCGCCTTCACGAAGACGAAGTCGATGCCCTTGGTGCTGAACGTTGCGCTCTGGTATGCGCTGACGTCGACGCCCTTGACGGTCAAGGTGTTGCCTCCTCCGGTGCGAGTGGAGCGGCACCTTGACCGGTGCGGGGCGTTACTGTCGCGTGCTACCGCGCGGGCGTGCTCGGCCCATGGTTCGCCAGGGTGGACGCACTGCTCACCGAAGGCGGCGTCATCGGTGCCGAGGCTCAGCTCTCGACCACCTCGGCGTCCACCACGCTGCCGTCCTCCAGTTCTGGCGGGTCGGGGTACTGGACAGCGAACAGACTCTGGTTCAGCCGATCGGCGAGCGCGCTCAGGTCGACGCGCTCTTCCTGAGCCGGTTCGACGCTGCTGAGGCCGGTGATCTCGATGGCGAGGGCGGCATCCTTGCCGTAGTGGTTACGATGCTGCCGCTCCAGGTACCAGGCATCGGCACGCCAGTCCGGGGCCGTGCGGTCTTCGGTGACCTCCTCGACGATCTGGCCGGTCTCCGGGTCGCGGAACTTGCGGGTGGTGATCTTGGTGGTGATCCCGCCATCAGCGACCCGACGCACGTTGGCCATGGCGCGGGCAGCGGCCATCGCGCGGGCGGTGCGGACCCTCTCGAAGAGTGCGACGTATGGGTCCTCGTCGTGGTCCGGTTCCTGCCCGTCGTCGCGAAGGGCGACCTCGGCGCGGCCGCGGGCCATCCATCGGTGGTAGGTGGCACTTGAGATGCCGGCCGCCTCGGCGGCGAGTTCGACGGCGATGCCGGTGCGGGACGCGGCGAGGATGCGGGCCTCCACCTCTTCGGAGAGCAGAGTGGGGCGCCCAGCGCCGGATCGGCGGGACTTGCGGCGGTTGGCCATGGGTCGTCTCCTCAGCCTCCGGGCGTGAAGGCGTGTCCGCAGGCTGGGCAGTTGGCCAGGCGTGCGCGTCCCTCGTCGTCAGCGCTGAGACTGTCGCCGCCCAGTCCGTCACCGCGGTCTTCCGGGAGGTGCAGCGTGGGCGCCTGGTCCTCGTTGATGGCTCCGGGCAGCGTCTCGGGGTCGACCTGCCGCAGTAGCTTCTGCAGTTCCTCCTCGGGGATGGCGAGCGAGTCGTACAGCTCGGCGTCCGCGGTCACGATGTCTTCGAGGTACGCGGCGAGGGAGCGCGGTCGCCAACCGCCGTCGGCGCCGATCTTGTTGAGCTTGATGTTGAGGGTCTTGGCCTCGGCGTCGGAGCGGGAGGCCCAACCGCGCTGGACGGGTACGAGCCATCCGCCGTCGTTGTCCAGGAGGAGCCCTGCGGGGAGCCGTGCGCCGCGAGCCTGCATCTCGATCAGGGCCTCTCGGCGGCCGTGCCCGCCCAGGATGGTGCCGGTGCGGTCGTCCGCGATTGGTTGGTCGACGAAGCCGTGCGTGCTGATGCTCTCGATGATCCGCTCGACCTCGTGGCGCTTCGGGTTGCCAGGCGCAGGTGCTAGGTCGCAGAGCGGCACGTAAGTGGTGTAGCGGGGTGCGGGCACGGTCTCGGTCACGTCAGTCCTTCCGGCGGTTCGGGGTGCCGGCGGCAGGCGCGGTCTGCGAGCCCGCGGACTTCAACCGCGGCGCCCCGCCTCGCAAGCAGGGCATGCCGTCATGGCCGGGCGCGCCTGCCGCCGGGCCGGGACCGCCCTCGTTCCGGATGGAGTGGTCCCGGAGCCCGCCGCGCCCCGGCGACGTCACCGAGGGCGGACGAGCTGGGCGGAACGTAGGGGGTGCGGTGGGCTTGTGTCGCGCATTGCCGGACTCGCTGCGGGCGGCATCGGCGCCGCTCTCCCCACGGGGTGACGTGTGCTGTACTATTTGCTGTGGCTGGGAGAGCGACCCAGCCGCCTGGGCCTAGGTGTAACAGATCTCGCCGGTTGTCGTACTTGCTGGTGACGCCCGTTGCGCCCCGCCCAGGGAGACCCCAAAACCCTAGGCAGAGCCTTGGGTGAGAAAGGACCCACCATGTCGTACGACGACGCCGACCAGACGCCGGAACCTGTCTTGGCCCTGGGAGATGCCGCGTTGCTCTCGGTCTTTGCGAAGCTGTTCAAGGAGCACGTCATTCCCGCGATCGACGAGAAGATCGCCGCAGTCAAGAGCCCGCTGCTCACCGCGTACGACGGGCCCACCGGCCAGGGCCGCGTGGATGCCAAGGTCAACGGCATCACGGTCGCCACTCACACGGTGGCCATCTCCAAGGACAAGTACGTCATCGGTGACGAGGACGTGTTCAACGAGTTCGCTGAGGAGAAGGGCGAAGCTGAGGCCATCATCCAGGCTCGGCCCTCCTTCCGGGACGCGATGCTCAAGCGCGCCAAGTTCGACAAGGACACCGGCGTCATCGTTGACAAGCTCACCGGCGAAGTGATCCCCGGCATCACGCGCATCCCCGGCGGCAAGCCCACCGGCTCCGTGACCCTCTCCTGGAAGGAGGGCGGCCAGGATGCCGTGATGGAGGCGTACCAGAAGGGTCAACTCGACGGGCTACTGCACGGCGTTCCGATGCTCCCCGCCGCATCCGCCCGCGACGGCGAGAAGTAACCCGCGTACCGCCGTACCGGCCCGGCCGCCCCCCGGCGGCCGGGTCCCTCCCTGAAGGACAACGCCTTGTCCACCCGAACCGTTGACATCGCCCCGGCGCTTGCCGGTGGCACCTCCGACCGCGCGTTCCGCTTGTACTGCTACCTCGTGCTCTACAGCAGGGGCGGATGGGTAACCGTCCAAGACCTGTCCGACGCATGCAACTTGACCAACCACCAGGCCCGGGGGCCCCTCTCCGAGCTCCGTGCAGCGTGCATGGTCGAGTCCCAGCGCGTATACGAGATGGGCGCCCTCGGCCGCAAGACATGGCACACCCACTTCCGGCTGCCGCAGGAGACGACGAGCGAGGCAGCCGCGTGAGCGACCGCAGCGCGGTCCGCCGCAACCGACGCACCCACTTCGTCCAGGTCGAGTCCAAGACCGCCCGCGACACTCGCCTCAGCTTCCGCGCCCTCGGCGTGCTGACGTACTGCCTTGACCAGGCTGACAGTTGGAACGTCCGCTCCGAGCAGCTCGCCCGCGGCGAGGGGCGCGAAGGGCGTGACGCCGTCCGCAAGGCGCTCCACCAGTTGGCCGCGCACGGCTACTACCGCCTTGAGAAGCGTCGCTTCCTCGACGGCAAGACGGCCATGGGCGCAGCGATCAGCGAATACCCCGTCGAGCAGTGGGCCCAGGACTACGTCACCTTCGGCGGCAAGCTGGACATCCCCGTCGTTGAGCAGGAGGACGGATCGTTCTGCGTCCGCTACCCCGATGACACCCTCGGCCCGGATGGTTTCGTGTCCGACCCCGAGTCGGCCGCGCTGGTTGAGACGCCCGCCGAGACCGACCCGCAGCCCGAGCCGAAGGCGAAGAAGCGGCCGCGCACCACCCCGCCGGCCGCAGCGCGGAAGCGGGCCGGGCAGAGTGATGCTCCGAAGAAGGAGCGCAAAGGGAGTGCGGCGAAAGAGAATACGCCCGCTCAGGAAGTCGCCACCTGGTACTACGAGCACGCCACGCAGCACCTCGGACCGTATGCGGGCAAGCAGAAATCAGCTTGGTTCTTCGGGCTCGTCAAGCTCAGCACACAGGCTCTGGACGCCGAGTACACCCAGCGGCAGGTAGCCAAGGCGCTCCAGCGCACCGGCGTCCACTTTCCGACGGCGTACCAGTTCCAGCGAGCCTTGAGCGATGAGCGGAACAACAAACCGATGCCCACCCAGTACGGCGGCCGCCCCGCTGCCTACAGCGATGCCGCGACCTGGGGGACGGACGCCACGGGTGGGCCGCCCACTCCGATCACCACCGAAGACCACGATGCCGATGCCGAGTTCGGCATCGTCCCTGCCTAGCGAAAGGAGAACCAACAGTGAGCACCCTGGCAGCCGAGCGCGTCATCCCCGAGCGGGAGCCGAAGCGACTGTTCGAGATCACCGACCGCATGGTCGCAGCCCTGGAGCGGGGCGGGGCTGATCTCTCCAAGCTCGGCGTGCCTGCCGCACCCGAGGAAGACGACAACGAACTGTGGGAGGACGTTTCCGTACCGCAGGCTCGCGCCCGCGCCCTTGCCTGGACGAACAGCATGAAGGCGGCTGACCACGACGACTACCTGAAGTGGAGGTTCGGCGACTTGGACGACTACCAGCGGCCCCAGGCGCTGAACGGATGGCTCGAATCGCTGGTCGAGGCCAAGAGGAAGAAGGCGCGTCCCAGCGCCATGCACTTCATCGTCTCCGGCAACATCGGCTCGGGGAAGACAACTTCGGTCGCCGCGCTCGGCAACGAAGCCAGCGCCCGAGGACTGCTCGTGCGATTCGTGCAGCACTCCACGTACCTCACCTGGCGCCGCCCCGACGGCGGACCTGATGACATGAGCCGCTACCAGATCCGCAGGCGTCACGTCGAAGACCCTGACCTGCTGATCCTCGACGAGCTGTGCGGCGAGATGGACGGTGTGCAGACCGAGTTCGTCCGGCGCGAGACGACCGACCTGGTCGGCTCCCGCCTTGCGTCCGGCAGGCCAACGGTGTTCTCAACGAACCTCAAGCGCGATGGCATCAAGGCTGTCCTCGGGGAACGGCTGCTGTCGCGCATCGAGGACCGCGCGTACCTGGCAAAGGTCGTCGGCCCTGACCGGCGTACGCCCCGCAAGTCCCTGGACTGGTGAACTCCGGTCCGTCACTCCCGTAGTGACGGGCCGTGTGTGGACCAGGACCAGCGCGGCAGGCGAAGGACCCTATATCGTTTGGGCAACCCGAGGACCGACGAGCATAGGTCCCTCGGGAAGACCCGAACGAAAGGGACGTGTCTTGCCGAAGTTGCCTACCGTACGTGCCATTACCCAGGGTGAGCGAGAGCTCCGCGATTGGCACCGTAACCTCCGCATCGGAGCCGCCGCCGCGGGCTTCGGAATGATGCTGGCTTCTCTCTACCAACTTCACTGGGCCGGGACGCTCATTGGCTTTCCCACTCTCGCGGCCGCGGCCATGGCTGGTTCCCTGGAACTGCTCCTCGCCTTCAATGCCGGCGCGGTCACCTCTATACGGCGGCGCCGCGCCGACGGACGCGAAGGTGGCTACTACTGGTCGCTGTGGTGCATCTTCGCGTTCTTGCTGTGCATCTCGATCGCAGCGAACGTAGGCCACGCCATGGTCGCTCTGTCCGAGTGGTTCAGTGCCGGCAGTGCTCCGACCGTGATGGCGGAGAATCGCGTGTTCGTGTACGCGGTCGGCAGCGCCGTCGCGGCGATGGTGCCCCTCGGCGGCAGCTTCGGACTGCACATCTCCGGGTTCGTCCGCGCACGCGGAGCGGGCTCGGACTGGGTCGACGAGCATGGGACCGGCGCTCTCCTCGGCAGCGCAACCCCGGCACCCGCTCCCGCACGGAAGACATCAGCTGCGCCTCGACCAGTGGAGAAGATCCCTGCCCAGCACCCCAATGACCCTGTGCCCGAGCGGAAGCAGGCCGAGGAGCCCCTGCCGGTCCCGCAGGGCGAGGCGCCGGAGCCTTCTACCGACGAGCCGGATGACGCCCCGGAGATCGAGCCGGTGAAGGTGGTCTCCGAGGAGGAGCTGTACGCCATTTACAAGGGTGCCAGGGACGCCGACGAGCAGCACCGGTTCGGCGTCCGAGGGGACCTGAACCCCACGCAGCTCGGGCGCCGTCTGGGGCAGAGCCCGCAGAACGGCCGGAAGAACGTCGGCCCCCGCTTCGACTCCCGGTACCAGGCGGAAGAGTTGGCGGAGCGCGGCGGCGGCGTGAAAATAGACGGCCTTGCGGCCAGTAGCGAATCAGCTCAGGCATCCTGACCTTCGCACCTGTACGACCGCGCGGCGGGCGCACCCGATCCGGGGCGCCCGCCGCTGGCACGATCGGACCTTCATGAACTCGGAGAGCCTTGCCCACGTCGCGTCCGCCCGCGCACACCGTGACCTGTCCGACCTCGCCCGGCAGGGCGTAGGCGGCATTAGCTCCGGTGCAAGCACGCGCGAGCGGATTGAGGAGGCGAGGCGGCTGAGGGTTCTGGCCAACGAACTCGTCGATTTGGTCGTACTCGGCGAGGTCCTGTGCGGGGCGTCGTGGGAGGAGATCACGCAGGCTCTGCACCGCAGGGATGCCGGAACCGTGCAGGCCGAGTACGAAGACGCAGTGCGCGAGTGGGAGGCCACGCCGGCGGAAGCGTTCGACGGGCTTGACGGGGACGCGCGAGACCTGGATGCCTGGTACCGGCAGCACCGAGAGGACACCGATCCGCCCGCGGAAGATCCGGTCTTTGACCTGCTGTAGCGGGATTGATTCTCCGCCCAGACGCGCTAAAATATTACAGCGCACGTCAGGGCGAGAAGTTAAGGCCCTGCGCGGCGCAGCATCCGGGAGAGCAACCCGGAAGACCCGAAGCGAAAGGCCCGTTCCGTGGCTGGAATCACCGCGCCCCAGCGCACCCGCAAGAGCCGGAAGCCCACCGGCAAGCCGAACCCGCCGATCATCCTGCTCACCGGCCCCGAGAAGACCGGCAAGAGCTACGAGGCCGCGCGCGGCTCCGGATCCGATCTGATCGGCACGACGTACTGGATTGAGATCGGCGGCACCGAGGGGACCGCCGACTACTACGGCCGCGTGCCCGGCGCCGACTACGAGATCGTCCCGCACGACGGCTCCTACCAGGACATCCTTGACGCCATCCGCTGGGCGAACGCTCAGCCCCGCATCGACGGCAAGCCCAACATGCTGGTCATCGACTCGATGACCTCGCTGTGGGACATGCTCAGCGACGAGATCGCCATGTACGCGCGCAACCGAGCCATCCGCAAGGCGCAGCGCAACCGCTCCCGCGTCCCGACCCTCGACGACCCGGTCGTCATCGACTCCGACCTGTGGAACCGGGCCAAGGACCGCTGGGGCGAGGTCCTGTGGCTCCTGCGCCGCCACTCCGGCCCCTGCCTGCTGCTCGCCCGGACAGAGGTCGTGACGGCCTTCGAGAACGATAAGCCGACCCGGACCACCACCCGGAAGGTGAAGGCGGAGAAGAACCTCTCCGCGGCCGTCGACGCGATCGTGGACCTCCACGCCATTGGCGAAGCCTGGCTCACGGGCGTGCGCACCCTGCACATGCCGATCCAGCCGGGCGAGACCCAGCGATTCGCGGACTTCACCGTGGACGCGCTGCTGCGCCGCCTCGGCTTGCAGGACGCGGCCGAGTCCCGTTCCGCGTCCGAACTGCGCCCCGACGCTGATTTGCAGGAGCACGGCCAGCAGCCCCAACAGCCCCAGCAGTCCACCCCTCGCTCCGCCTCTCCCCGGCAGGCCCCGAACCTGACCAGCGAGCAGGCCGCCGGTCTGATCCGCGACGCCCTGATGCACGAGACAGCCCCGGAAGATGCCCTGCGTGAGGTGCGCGAGGAGCACGGCCGCCGCACGCTCAAGGCCGTGAAGACGGAGACCGCATGGGGCGTAATGAGCGCCGACGACCTGATCACCAGGTCGCTCGACCACCTCAAGGCGAAGGCCGAGCAGGCACAGGCGGGTGAGAGCGACGAGCAGCAGGACTCGACCACCGACCACGAGCAAGCGGGCGAGAGTCGTGAGCCCGACCCGGTTGACGAGGGGACGCCGCCACCCCCGGACCCGGCTGAGGAGCCGCCCGTGAACGACCGGCCCGAAGAGGTCAGCGAAGCCGAGGAACCGCAGGACCTTCCCCGAGCCCGGCCCGCCCGCGTGAACAAGGTCAACAAGGTGATGGCCGTGTTGCTCACCGAGGCGGAGATCCAGGCCCGCATCCTGGGCATGGAGATGCAGGAGCACCTGGCCCCGATCGCCGGGCCGGACGAGGGGACGCCGCCGCCGATGACGAAGCTGCGCACCTATGTCATCGAGAACCGCCCCATAGTGATCGGGCTCCTGGAAGAGCGCGGCGAGCGGGACATCGCCAACGCCTACCGGCTCGCGGGCAAGCCGGAGCTGAAGATCGCCGCGATGTTCGGGACGCTCTACAGCGACCTTGCCACCGTCGGGTGAGGTGACGTGAGGTGACGCGTACCCGGAGCGCCTGATCGCTCCGAGCGGGGCACGGAGCGCGCCTCGACGTCACGTCACCTCACGTGGCGAAGGCGCGCCCGCGCAACTCCAGCCACCGCGCGGGCGCGCCTTCGCCGTGCCCCGGGCGCCCGGCCGCGCGCCCTTGGCGCAACGAAGCCGCGCTCAGCTGACCGACGGGGGCGCGCCATGCCGCCATCGTCGTGGAGCGCGCCCCGGCCGCGCGCCTCCCAGGAAGCGCCTGTCCCGCCTGGCGCGCCACGGGCGGGGCGCGCCGGCAGTGCCGCGGCGCGCCACCGCATCGACGCGTCACGGAGGGAGGCGCGCGCGTCCCGGGTGGCGCGCCACCGCCTGACCTGCGTATTCATCAGGCGCGCCTGCGTTGGCGCGCCTGGTCTTCCAATCGACGGGCTCAGTGGCGTGGGCGCGGCCCAGCCGGAGAGTGGCGCGCCCACAGGTTCGGGCGCGCGTCACTTTGGCGCGCGGCGCGCTCGGGCATGAAGAAGGGCGCGCCCGGATCGGGCGCGCCCAGAGTGCTGGTTGCGTCGTCAGTTCGCCGGGCGCGCCTGTGCGCGGCGCTCGAACCGCCGCTGCTGACGCACCTCATCGCGCGCCTTCGACGAGTCGGCGCGCACCGCGCTGAGCAACCCGGAGAACTCCTCCGGGTACTTCGCCACGAGCAGCCGCATCGCCTGCAAGCGATAGTTTGGCGCGGTCGGCATCCGCCCCCATCGCGCCACCTGGAAGTTCAGGGTGTACTGCAGGAACCGCAGCTCGGCCTCCAGCCGCGAGCGGAGTTGCGTGATGCGCGCCGAGTACGCCTTACGCGACTCGCCCTCCTCGGCGGGTACGAACTGCTCGGGGGTGCGCATCATCCGTACCGCCAGTGCCTGGGTGCGCGGGGCGACCTCCGGTGACCGAAAGGCGAGGCCCTGGACGTAGTCGCGCCCGGACCGCGCGGCGCCGGCAGCCTGCTGGACGAACGCCGACCATTCTGTGGCGAACGTATCGTCGTCGAGCTGCGCCAGGTACTCGGCCTCATCCGCGGCAAGATCTTCTACCGAGTCCACGATGGGCTGCCGGGCGGCCTGTAGCTGCTGACGGAAGGCGTTGACACGGGCCTGGTACTCGCGCTTCGACTCTCCGTCGCCGCGTAGGACCACGGTCTTGAATTCGCGGGAGGCGCGGTCGGCTGCGACGAGCGTGCGGCTGGCCAGATCCGGCGAGCGGAACGCGGCCGCCTGCACTTCTCGCGTGGCTCGCCGGTCGGTGCCGCCCAGTACGTACGTGGTCCATGCCTCGTAGAACGCCTGGTGCGACATCCCCGTCAGGCGCTTGACCTCTGCCGTGACCTTCTCGGCAGGTGGCTGCGCGTCGGCCATTCCCGCGGTTCCTCCTGGTCGTAGCGGCTCGCTGCCTCAAGCCATGGTGTGCCGCACGTCGCGGCCGGTGCGTAGTAGCCGATGGCCGCCTCGCAACCGAACCCACCCCGTGTGCCGGGTCATCGCAGGAGCAACCACTCTCCGGCCCTGGGCGCTCTACACGCGCGCAGTGGTCTCGGGCTGTGTGTCTGCTGGCCAGACCCAGGAGGAAAGGGAAGACCCAAACTCCGAGGAACCAGCAGCAACCCTCAACGCAGTGAGTTCGGCGGCGAAGCGGCCACCTTCGTGCGGATGATACCCGCCGGCATCCCGGTGGGTGGCCGCCCGCGGTTCTACGCGGCCTGTTCCGAGCCCTTCGGGCTGGTAGCCGACTCGATCGCAGGGGCGACCTTGCTCGGCTTCCAAATGAGGTCATACGTCGCCTGCGACGAGGCGAGAACGGCAGCGAGCGTGGCGAAGGTGAGCGTTCCGTGCTGGAACTGCTCCCACCCGCCGGACGCTGCGACGGTGACGATGCCCGCGACCAGCGCGAGGACGACGGCCACGACCTTTTTCACCTCCGCCGACCAGGCCGGGCGCTGAACGATCGCGGTGAGCAGCGGGAGCAGGGCACCGACCTGGGCGCCCGTGGTGATCGAGTCGAGAGTCGACATAGAGACTCCGTCCTTCCAGTGAGTGACGTGGAGGGCAGAGCGTGCGGGGGCCGGCGGTCTTGTGTCGCGTGCTGGGCTATGTGGTGTTGCGCTGCTCGATGTCTGCGGCGATCTCGTCGGGCGGACCGGGGACCGGACGGTGCAGCGCTCCGTCGACCAGGTCGCGTAGGTCGTGGATGTACTCGATGGCGGCGGCCTTCCAGCGGCGCCACTGCCGCTGCTCCTCCTGCAGGTGCTCGACGCGGCGCTCAAGGTCGCTGTACTTCGCTTCGAGCGACGCCATCCGCTCCAGGGTCTGGGTCGCGGCCGCGCGCTGCTGCTCCAGGAGGCTGGTGAACCCGTCGGTGACGGTCTTGACCGCCGACACCTGGGCGTCGCTGTCGTTCTTGCGCCTGTTCTGCCGGTACACCAGCCATGCTCCGCCCAATACGCCGACCATCCCGAAGAGGGGAGCGAGCACGGGCGCCAGCGAGACGAGCCCATCCACTGGCACTCCCTTGGTCGGTTGGTCATGGGCGCGCGGGAGCCGGGGCCGGTGAAAGCCCATGGCTCCCCGCGTGCCAAACAGTGCAGCGCCGCGTGCTTTGTGTCCTGTGCTCAAGTGTTGGGGTTCAGCAGGCCGGGGGTGACGCCCGACGTGATGTTCCACGCGTCCTTGACCGCAGTAAGGAGCTGGTCATCGGAGATCGCCTCGCACAGTGCTGCGGGTTCCTGGCTGGTCGCCGTGGCAGCCGCGGCGAGGACTGTCTCGCATGTGGCGATGACCGGGGTCAGCCCGGCACTGGTGGCTGCGCTTAGGTCAGCCGGGTTGAGGACTGACCGGGCCAGGCTGACGCGCAGGGGGTTGCCGGGAGTCTCGGGGGTCTCGTCAAGGACCTGCCGAGCGACGTACGTCCATGCCATGCGCACGCGCGCGGCGAACGGCCCATACAGGGCGAGGGCGTGCATAGCGGAGAGGGGGATGGCAGGCACAGCAGAGTCCTTCCGGGGCTACTTGGTGTAGGTGACGCGGAGTTTCGGGGGGTTGGTCTGGCCGACGCCCCGGGCGATTCCGTAGTACGTCGACGACGTCGAGTTGGGGTCCAGGGCGATGCCCCGCCACGACGTGCTGTCGAAGATCGATGTGACGTCGACCCATTTGCCCTCATTCCGCTTCCATGAGATCGCCTTGGATTCGGAGTCGGCGGAGAAGCTGGAAGGGCGGGACGTGAATTTGTGGGCCTTGATCACGGCCTTGCCGCCTGCGTTCGAGTACCAGTGCTCGAAGTAGAGGTAGACCTCAGCCTTGATGATCTTGGCGCCGGACAGGTCCGTGCCGAGCACGGATGGGAAGCCGATCAGCGCGGCCTGTGTGCCGTTCGTCGAGCTGTAGTAGCCCTGGATGCACTTGTTGCCGTAGTACGAGTTGTACGAGCCGCGGTTGGCGTACGAGCCGGACCAGGACGCCGAGTAGGTCTTGGTGTACTTCTGCTCCGGGGGCGTGGTCGTGCCGCCGCCGGTGTTGTAACCGCCGGTCTCCGGAATCCGTGGGCCGATGTCCTCGACGTAGAACTTGCCAAGGCTCGTCGTGGTGCCGGAGAGCGTGACCGTTTGGCCTGACGGCTGGTAGGCGTTGACAAACGTGATCAGTGTGCGGTGCAGGCCTGAACCGAGGTCGGAGCCGGGCGCGATGTGCTCAAGCCGGGCCGTGAAGGAGTTGCCGAGCGCCATGTGGTCGACGTTCAGATGGAGCTGCTTGCTGGTGATGGTCGGTGATGCTGTGCCACCGTCGCGGAGCCGGAGCTGCAGTTCACCGCCCGCGACCGACGGGTTCGCGCGTGCCTCGAACACGAACCGGTACATGCGGGTGTCTTCCACTTCGAAGTCCAGCTCGACGAACCCCATCTCGCTGCCGGAGCAAGTGACGGTGCTGGCCTGGTAGTCGATGGCGAGGATGCCGCGCGGGAGCTGGTTAAGGTACTCGACCCAGTCGGTGCCGCCGACGGTGAAGGTGTCGGCGACCGCCAGGCCCTGGAATCCCGCGTTGCCGTCCTGGTCGATGGTCGCGACAGGAGTGCCGGCCGTGGCCAAGGTCAGGTAGTTCGGGCGGCCGGTCACCAGAGCCACAGCTTCCTGTCCGGTGTCGTCGTACAAAAGCAAGCCCTGCGGCGACAACTCGGCGCGGGCTCCGGCGAATCCGGAGGCCAGCACTACGCGGCACATCGCGTTGTCGAACGTGACCGAGCCCGCGGTGGACTCGTTGGTCGAGACGGTGAGGCGCGCGGTCACTGTGCCCGCGGGGGCGGCCTCGTCGGGCACGCCTTGGAGGCGCTGCCACCCTCCGGTGATCACGGCACCTTCGCCGGTCGTCACGGTGCTGTAGCCGAGGAGTCCCCCGGTCGCGTCCTCCCAGCGGGCGTAGATGCTGATCCGGCGGCCCGCCCAGTCGGGGGAGGCGAAGTAGTCCACGCCCAGGAACATCTTCTGCCCTGGCACGGCGGGGGCCAGGGCGAGGACGAGTGTGCGGGTGATCGCCGCCGTGGCGGTTGCGTCGACGCGGACGGCACGCGGGGTGTTGTTGCCCGGAGTGACGACGCTCCAGTAGGGCGATCCGGCCACTCGTGTGTTGGTGACGGCGTTCTCGAAGGACGGGTCGGCGATGAGGTTGCCATCGGTGCCGAGCGCGAGCCGGTCAGCGGTGAGGCTGCCTGCCTTGATGTGGGTGGCGTCGATGCTGCCAGCGAGGATCTTGGTGGCGGTCACCGCGTTCGCGGCCAGCTTGTCGGCAGTCACGGACAAAGCGGCCAACTTGTCCGCCGTGATAGCCAAGGCCGCGATCTTCTCCGCGGTGATGCCGAGCGCGACGATCTTCTCCGCCGTGACGGAGTTGACGGCGAGCTGATCCTTTCCGATCGCCCCCAGTTTCACCTTGGCCTGGGACACGGCCTGTTCGGCGATCTTGGTCTCGTCGATGATCCCGTCGATCAGGTCTTTCGGGACGGCCTGTCGGGGGATGCCCTGGACGGCGGCTGACGGCGGGCTGGTGATGGAGGCGGTGTTCTGGGCGACGAGGCGCACCCACACCGGTTCGTAGCCCTCGACGGCCACGGTGGCGGTGCCGCCGAGCACCGCGGTGATCGTGCCGGTAAGCGTGGTTACGTCGGGCGGGAAGTCCTCGGCAGTCCCGACGTGGACCTGCATGAGGGAGAAGTCGGTGGGCGTTGTGTATGAGTCGTCCCAGGTGCCATCCCAGCCGATCACGAGTCCTGCCAGCTTCGGCTCGACGGACGGCGGCATAGGGGTCGGCGGGGGTGCCGTGCCGACCGGGACGAGCGCGACGCCGCCGTCGGGTTGCACGCCGACGCTGCCCTTGAGGTTTCCGTCGGCGTCGTAAATGTCCATGGCGCCGCCCTCGATGGAGGTATGGGCGGCCTGAGTGGACCGTTCGAGGGCCTTGAGGCGGCGGTCGTACTCGTCCAGGAGGGCAGCGAAGCGCCGGGCGTCCGCTTGGGTGTCCAGGAAGTTGACCACGGCGCGGGATGCTGCGGCCCCTCGGCGCTTTGTGTCGCGCGCTACTCCCGACGCTCAGTAATGGAAGGAGTCGGATCGCTTCAGGGTGAGGACCACGGTGCCGTCCGCGCTGATCTCGTCGGAGACAATGCGGTGCCACACGTCGACGTCGCCCACCCACGGGACGTGCACTTGGACGCGGATGTCATCGCCGAGCTGCCAGTCGCCCAGCCGGGCATTGGGGTGGTCGATGACCTGGATGGCGGGGATCTGGAGGGCCTGCGTGCGGCCGGCAAGCTCTTGTTGCCCGCGGGTGCTCAGGGCCTTGGCCGAGGAGAGTGTCTTGTCTGTGACGGTCGCGACGCGGCGCAGACGGCCGTCGTAGCGGTGGACTTGGGAGCGCGCCATCTTGCGGCCTTCACCCTTACCGAGGATGACGACTTCGTTTGCGTAGTCGTCGCCCATACCCTCGGGCTTGGCGATGGCAATCAGGTTCTCCCCGTCGGCGAACCGCAGGTCCGACCTCTTTCTTCCGAGCCGCGGGGTGCCGAGCCGGAGGCGGTGCTCGATGGTGTTGCCGGACCCGGACCAGGCATGCGTCTCGATCCAGTCGAACGGGGTGGTGTTCGTCAGGGTGTCGAGGGTCTGCCCACAGTCAGGGTTGTCCCACCAGGCAAGTTCCCAGGGGTCCTTGCCGTCGCTGGTGCCGAGGAGTTCGCCGAGCTTGTGGGTGTCGATCTTCAGGCCGATGTTGCCGTACGGCTTCCCCTGGACATGGCCCCAGATCTTGCGGAACGCGTCGTAGACGTCGATCCTCGTGCCGCCGTAGGGCTTCGGCGGGTCCGGGACGCGCTGCTTGCCCTTCTTGCCGTCGACCCAGCCGTCATGATTCTTGTCCTTGCCGGCGTACGGGTCTTTCGGAGTGATGAGGGCGCCGGACACCATGTAGTCCTCGAAGGGAATGCCCTGGGGATAGCACGAGAGGCCCTCGCACTGGACGCTCGCCTGCGGCCCGTTGTACGCCGTCTTCGTGACGACGCCACCCCACCGGATCACCCCGTCGATCTCCAGGTAGAGCTTGGTGTCCCACTCCTGAAGGATCGGCTTCTTGTCCGGGCCGAGCATCCGCGCGTACTCGGGCTCGATCGTGCCGGCCATAGCGCCAGGGCCGGAGAGGTCGCGCTTGGGGTTGCTGTTGAGCGCGAACGGGACATCCCAGTCCAAGATCTCCTCGTGTAGCGCGCGTTGGGCGATGAACCGCCAACCCGACGGCATCAGATCTCTTCCTCGTCCGGGGCCTCCACGAACTCCAGGTCGGCGACGATCGAGGTGGAGCCGTCCACCGAGAGATCACCGGTCTCGATCTTGCTCATGTACGTCTGGAGGTAGAGGCGCTGGGTGGTGCCGCGCAGCGCGCTGGAGATATTCATGTTGTCGGCGATGACCACTGTTTGTCGCCGGGTTGGCGTGCCGGTGTTGTCATCGATCACCGTGTTCTGACCCTGGATCGTCCCGAAGACGTTCTGCATCGAGGCGTAGACGTCTGACTTCGTCATCCGAAGGCCCGCGATGGTCGTCACGATCTTCAGACGAGTCGCCCATTCGGGAACGGTGATGTCCCACTTGGCAGGTTCGCCAGGCCAGTTGTGCCACTTGTTGTCGGAGTACGTCAGCGTCGACAGGGTGCCCGGGAAAGCGGTGTAGAGCCTGCGGTCCCGGCGAGGCGCGACCATCGTGCGCAAGTCCTTGATCATGGCCTGCGTGACACTGGTGGTGTTCGCAGGGATGTCAATGCGGGCGAGCGCGATGGCGGAGTCCGAGCTGCGCACCTGCCGCACGCTCGTCGTCGTCTTCGGGACGCCGCTGATCACACGGGTGTAGACGTACGGGCCCACCTTCGGATCGGACGGGTTGGGCCACGTCTCGCCATACGAGTAGGGGTTCTCGATGCGCGCGACGATCAGGTCCGAGCGGGCGGAGACCCCGGTCGCGGCGATCGGCACCTGGTCGGCGACGGGCAGCCGGGCGGCGTACGCCTGGTAGGCGCCGCCCTGGGCCCGGTTGATGATGGCGCAGGCGCCGGTGCGGATCTGGACGGCAGCCGCAGGGGTGCCGAGAGCTCTCACCTGGAGGTCTGCGGACCCCACCACGCCCTCGGCTCCGCCGAATGCGGCGTACGCCAGCAAGCGAGCCACCTCGGAGCTGTGCTCGGCCCCGCCCTCGGTGAACCAGGGCACGCTGTCCCACGGCATCTCGTCTACCTCCGCTGCTCGTTGATCTGGCAGCGGACTGTCGCTCTGGGCGGGGCCTTACGTCGCGCCCTAGACCAAGATCGGATGTTGACAATTGGCAACACCCCCGCGGGTGCGGCTACAGGTACGCGTACGCATCCCTCCACGCGACGGTCATGTACGCAGTGCCGGTGGAGTCCGTGCCACGCAGCACGAAGTCCTGCCGGCCGATGGGGAGCCGCATGTCTTCGAGTCGCGGCGTGCCGCGGTAGAGGAGCCCCGCCACCGACGCGTTGCCGTTACGCAGCACCGTCCGTGCCCACGGCCGGGTGTCGATGGCGACACGCTCCCCGGGGCCCAGGGTGAGGTTGAGGGACGCCTTCCAGCGGCCGACGACTTCGCACACGGGCTGGGTGATCGGACCGTAGAAGGTGATGACGGGCCATGTCGCCTTGGTGCCGCCCACGGTGACGTCCCCGGCGACCTTGCCGCTGCTCTCGCCGGTCATCGTCAGCGGTGTCGTCAGCGGGCCGACGAGCCCGCGGTGCGGCGGGGGCTGGATGTCGACGCGGGCGCTTTGCTCGACGTCGTCGTACGCGGTGTCGTCCTGGCACGCGAAGGTGCACACGACGGGCGTGTAGCCCTGTCTGGTGAGCTTTGACTCGGCGGGCGCCCACTTCCGGGGGCGGCCGTAGAACCGGCGGGCCCGGCCGCCCTGCGTGGTCGACAGCACTGCCGGGGTCGCGAAGCGCAGGCGCAGAGCCTCGGCATCCCACACCTGTCCCATTAGAGACAGCCGGTCCAGGTTCGCGCCGTGGCGGCCCTGCTGGGTGGACGAGTCGTCGACGGCGTCAACGCCGACCTCGAAGGTGATGGTGGAGGCGGCCTTGAAGTCTTGCCCGAACCGGATGCCGTCCGCGCGCGGCAACGGGGTGTCGCCCGTGTCGGTGTCGCCGTACGCGATTTCGTGTGCCTCCAGCAGGTAGTAGCCCGACCGGAGGGTGCCGAACGTGAACGAGGCGCCGGGGTGCACCCCGTTGGCGCTGTACGTCAACTTCCACTCGCCTTCAGCCAGCGACATGGGCACCTCCTCGGCGTATGCGGCGCAGCTCGAACATCGCGTCGGTCAGTGCCTCTCCTGGGCTCATAGGGCGGCCGGTCATCGTGAGGTTGAGGTCCCCGCCAACGAGTGACGAGCTGACGGCCTGCGACGTGGAGGCACGGGGCGCAGCCGCGCGGATGCCCCGGTTGAGGGCCACAGCACCGTTGGCGTACGGCGTGGCTCCGCGGGCGTCGTCTGGGTAGACGACGGTCCCACCGAAGTAGCGGGCAACTGTGTCGAGGATCGCCGCGGACCGTGCGCGCTTCGACGGCGCCAGGGGGATGTATGCCTCGCCGGGATAGGTCTCCGGCTCCGCCCACAGCCGCATTTCGCCAGCCTTCGCGATCTGTGCGATGTGCCGCTCGCTGCCGTTGGCGAAGGCTTTGATCCTGCCAGCCATGCTCCGGATGCCGCCCTCGGCGTAGCGGACGATGCCGCCCTCTGCGTGCTCGGAGACGGACGACTTGCCCTTGGTGCTGTACTGGATCGTGACGTGGACGGTCTTGCCGGTGAGGCCGTTGATCTTTCGCTGGATTGCCTGGACTTGAGAGGTCGCCGACCCTGTAGGCGCGGTGATCTCGACCTTCTTGCCCTTGAGCTGCTTGACCTTGAAGCCAAGATCCTTGATCATCCCCTGCGCCGTTTGTGTCGGCGCTTCCATCTTCAGTTTCTTGCCCGGCGGCAGGCCGGCGACCTTGTTCCGGATCGCCGTCAGGTCGCCGGTCGCCTTCTTGATGATGGCGTTGACCGTGACGTTCTTCCGATTCGGCGCGTTCGCGATGTCCCGCGCGAGGGCGCCGATGTCGACGCGTGCACCCTTCGTCGGCGCGGTGATCCGCACGTTCTTCCCGCCCGGTAGGCCCGTCACCTTGAACCCGAGAAGCTCCAGCTGCTTCCTCGCGTCGCCCGTCGGCGCCTTGACGGTGATCGACTTGCCCGCGCCGAGGCTGTCGAGCTTGCCGCGCAGCCCCAGGACCTGGGCGGTGGACTCCGGGATGCCCTTGGTCGTCATCAGCGTGGTCACGGTCTCGGGGATGAAGCCCATCTGATCGGCGAGCGCCTTCGCCTGCGCCTTGGGGATGCCCATATCCGTCGCGAGCTGGATGGCCTTCGCACGAGCCCGCTCCATCGCGCCCTGCCCCTTGTCCATCGCTTCGGACATGGGCATCAGGCCCTGCTCCGCCGCCTCCTGCGCCTTGGTGGCGACACCCAGCATCGAGTCGCGCAGCTCCGTGAGCTGACCGTTCAGGGTCTGACCGTTGCGAGAGGCGGTGTTGACCAGGCCATCGCTGTCGACGAGGGCCTTGCCCCAGCCTTCAGCCCTGTCGATGTTGCCCTTCATCGTCTCGTCGATCTGGAGCAAGACGCTGTTGAGCTGGGCTGTCGCATCGTGGAATGACTGGGAGTTGCCGTTGAGGGCATCGAGGGCGCGCCGTAGGTTGTCGACCCGCTCGTCCGCGCTCTTGGTCTTGTCGCTGAAGCCCTGCACCGCAGACTGCAGGCGGTCGTACGCCGACGTGCCGGTGCTGGCGGTGCCGTTGACGGCCTCGTTGAGTTCCTTCGCCTTGGTCTTCGACTTGTCCAGCTCGCCGCTCATGCCCTTCAGGGCGTCGGCGGCTGCCTCGTACTTCTCGCCCTGAGGCGTCATCTTCAGGACTTCGGCCTTGGGCCCCATCGAGACGTAGCGCTCGGTCTCCTTCGCGAGGGTCCGGAGCTTCTTCTCCAGTCCGTCGACGGAGCCGCCTTGGTCGAGGTAGGCGTCCGTGACCTGCTTGAGGCTGACGTCGGCGCTGCGGAGCGTGTCGACCAGCTTGCCCTTGCCGTCCGACAGTTTGACGTCTTGGAGGTACTGGGCAGCCTGCGCCCTGACGTTCGCGTCGATCTGCCCGTTCGAGTCCGCGAGGGCCTGCGCCAGCGAGCTGATGCGCTCCTCGTGCGCGGCCGCCGCACGCGCCGCGGCTTCCTGTTTGGCGGCGAGGAGCCCGAGCCCGATCGTCACACCGGCCATCGCGATGCCGAGCGGACCGCCAAGGGCCGACACCATGCCGCCCAAGGCACGTGAGGCCACCCGGTTCGCGGCCCCGATCCCGCGCAACGTGCCGGAGAGGCGGCCGCCCTCGGTAGCAGCGCCTCGATAGGCGAAGCCCATGCGCTGCCATACGGTGGCCTGCGGGCCGATCACTCCGGGCGAGAGCGTTCCGCGCATCACGGTGCCCAGCGACGTTGCGGACCGGCCGGCAGCGGCCATCGACGTGCCGAAGCCGCGCAGCATGGTCGACACCGCGGTGACGACCTTCAGGGCGAGCATCGTGCCGAGCAGCGTGGCCAACACGGTGTTCGCGCCGGGGACCACGCTCATCAGCGAGTTGAAGACGTGAAGCAGCCCGTTGAAGGCCATCAGGAGGACACCGAGCCCGCTTCCTGCGGCCGATAGGTTCCCGATCGCGGTGGCCAGGTTGGAGACCAAGCTGATGAGCGCGGGACCTATGGTGTGCCCGATGCTGTCGAAGAAAGAGCCGAGCGCCGGCATCAGTTGGGTCCGGATCTGCCGAACCAGATCGGTGACGCCGTTGTCCTTCGCGGCCCGGCCCAGACCGCGAAAGAAGTCCCCCACCAGGCGGTTCAACTCGTGGAAAGTCGGCCCGGCGTCGGAGAAGAACTGCTTCATCGACGTCTGACCCTTGACCGAGTTCGCCCACCGCTTGAAGCGGGTCATGGTGCCCTCGAACCCGTCGAGCAGCGCGTTCCCGGAGTCCTGCGCGGCCTTGCCTACGCCACCCAGGCCCTTGACAAGGTCCCAGCTGGAGCGGCCGAGCTGCGCGGCCTTGTCCCCGGCGTGGTCGAGGAACTTGGCCAGGGAGCCGGTCTCGCGTCCTGCCTGGGCGGAGGCCCGCGTCCACTGCGTGAACCTCTCAACGCCACTGCTGACGCGCTCGACGAAAGGGCCGGAGGCCACCAGGTAGTCGAGGCTCGCCCGGCCCAAGTTCGCGACCCCATTGGTCATGTGGCCGATGGCAGTGCTGTTGGTGGACGCGATCTTCTTGAAGTCGGAGCGGAATGGGCCGGTCTGCATGAACTGCGCGCCGCGCTTGGCCAGGGAGCCCATCTGGCCAGCGGTGTCGCCGAGGGAGTCCTTCAGCAGCGGTAGCACCGAGGATGAGAGCGGCTTGATCTCGTCCGCGACCTGCGAAAAGAAGCGTTCCTGCACGCTCTCTCGCATCTTGCGCCACGCGCCGCTCAGACTGGCGACCGTCGTGACGGACTTCCGAGCAGAGGCGCCCAGCCCGTTGAGGGACTGTGCCAGGGCCTCTTGCTGGACCTTGGTCTGCTTGGCGCCGGAGGCGGCTTGCTGCTGGGCCTTGAGGGTCTGCTTCAACGCCTCGCCGAACCCGGAGAAAGCGATCTTCGTGCCGATCGCGGCGGTGCCGGCCGCGACGATCAGGCCGGGTATCGCTCCGAGGACGCCGACAGCTGGAGCGGCCGCTGAGACGAGTGCGGTCAGTCCAGCGCCGTACTGGGTGAGCGCGGCGACAGCGGGCTGGGCGAGGGAAAGCAGTGAGCCGATGCCGAGCATCCGCATTTGCCCGCGACCGCGCGGCATCCGCATCCGCACCGGCACGTTGACCGGAGTGCGGTCGGCTTCGCCCTGCGCGCCCCGGATCAGATCACGCACGCCCGACAGCAGGCCGCCGCTACGGCTGTGGCTGTCCGAGTCGCTGTCGGGCCGCACGGGAACGCGGACGTCCGTACCGGCGATGCGCTGGGCGATGTTGTCCAGCTCGGTGCGGAGCCGCCGGTCGTCGACCTTGATTTTGACCTTGGCGCTGACCCCCTTCGACGCCTCTTTGACGGCGGTTTCGAGCTTCTTGCGCAGACCCTTGGAGTCGATCTTGACCTTGACCTTGACGGCCAGGCCCTCGGCGGCCGTCTCGACCTTCGTGCGCAGTTCACGCGCGAATCCGGCAAGGTCGGCGACCACCGGCACGTCAAGGCGGCCAGCCTGAAGGCCCTCAGCCACTGCGGACCATTCCTCTCTGCATCGCGGCCGCGAGCATCTGCCGGTGCCCCGTCAATGTCGGGACGGGGGGCTGCTTTTGCGGCTGCGTGCCGGGCCGCTGGGCAGTGGCGTCGGCGGGGTTGTACGGGCGAGGGATGGACGTCGGTTCTTCACGTCGCCGGTCGGCGGCCAGGATGCTGACCTCTTCGATCAGTTGAGCCAGGAGCTCCGTCTCTTTGGTCCACCCGGCTATCTGGGCGGACTGAACACGGGACTCCTCGGGGAGGCCGTCGATCAGGACGATCAGACGCCTCAGTCCGATGAAGCCGGGCTCTCCTGGCTGCCGCCAGATTCCTCGGGCGTCGAGCCCGTGGTGGAATCGGCTGAGGTCGGATTCGACGTCTCCCCATCGCTCTCGGAGGAGGCGCCCAGTCCGAAGAGTTTTCCCAGGTCAACCCCATAGACCTTGATCAGACCCATGGTGAGGCGGACGTACGCGGGGAGGGAGGGGCCCAGCACCTCGAACCGCTCGTACTCGTCCTTGCCGAGGAGGATGCGGTGCACCTCGTAGATCGCGTCGACGAACTGTCGCGGCAGGTGGGGACGCTTGAAGATCAGGTCGATGACGACGGACGCCGTCGGGTTCTCGCTGGCCTCGATGACGTCGCGGAGCAGGCCGACGAGATCCAACTTCTCAGAGAGCAGCGGGTCGAGCGCCTTTGCGGGCAGCTCGGCCGGGTAGAGAAACTGCTCCTCGCGGTACTTCACCGGAATGCCGTGGGGGTACTGGACCTCCCGACGTTCGGCGGCGTCGAGGTCGATGACGAAGGACATGAAGGGCGGGCCTCTCGTGTGTGCGGGCTGAGTCGCAAGTGCGGCAGCGCGCGGACACTGGCAAGCCCGTGGGCCTTGCGTCGCGCGCTGCCGCGAGAGGTCAGCCGCCGGACGGCGGGGTGACGACGGGCGGGGCGAAGCTCGGGTCGTCGGTGATGACGTACCAGGCATCGGAGTCGTCGCCGCCCTGCACAGCCAGGCGCAGGGGCAGCACTGCTTCCTTCGTCTTGGCGAGTTCGGTGTTCACGCCCTCCATCTGCATGGAACGCGGGACCATGTAGCGGTAGTGCTTGCCGCCGTCCACCACCTCGATGCACGCGGCGATCTCGGTGCGGCCGCCGATGCGCGGAGGCGTGAACTTGTAGTGCTTCTTGGAATCCTGAGCGGTGACTTCGACGATGTCGCCACCGCCGTACACGGCCTGGAAGTTCGGGCCCGACCACTGCTGCAGATCGACCTCGATCGTCGAGGCATCCTGCGTCTGGAACGTGCGGGTGGGGTACGAGGACTGAGCGCTGCGGACCTGTTCGAAGTTGGGCTCGTTGTTGAACTTGAGCGAATCCTCGGTCGTGAGACCGACGGGGCGCCAGCCGTCGGGCATCACTGCGGTGGCGTCGGCCGGCGCATTCGTGCCGACCGCTGCCAGCCACACGCGGGTGAGCGAGGGAATGACGATCTGGTTGTTGTTGGCGGTCTCGCCTGCCATGACGGGCTTCTCCCTGGGGGTCCGGTGATCGGGCCCCGGAACCTTGGGGAGAGCAAGGTGTTAACGTCGCGCGCTGCATCGGAGCACAGTGGGCCTTGCAAAGACTTCGAATGCCGGAATGGGTGGAACTGGAGGCCGAAACCGTGGTTGTTGCGGAAGGATCACCAGACATGGACTCTGCAGTGATAGCCGCGATTATCACCACCCCCACCGCTCTATTCGCTGCGGGGGCTGCCTACACTGCAGGGCGTGCACAGGCGCGTGGAGCTCACCGCGGCCCAGTCGATGTCATCCGCCGGCAGCACCAACGCGACGCGTACGCAAGCCTTCGCGCTGCTGCGCACACCTTCGCAATGGCCGTGGCGCCGGGGGCGCAGCCGTTCGAGAGCCGCACTGTCGGCCAGGACAGGGCAGGAACTGTGCGGCTTCTGACGAGAGACGATGCCGATGCCGAGCGCAATCAATGGAGCGATGAACAGCGGCAACGTGCTGCGGATGCCCGTGCCAGCGTAGATACCGAAGTCGTTCTGAATGCGGTCGCTGTCGTGCAGCTCGAAGGGCCTGATCACATCGCTGCTCTGGCTGCCGAGATAGAAGAGCACGCCAGATACCTGCAGCTGGCCCTATATGCAGTCGCCAGTCGATTGCACGGTGGGAGCGTAGACATACGACTGCCGGACGGGTCGCAGGCCACTCCTCAAGGGGAGCATCAGTCCTTGGTGCTCGCTACACAGCGCTTCACCACGGGCGCGCGTGCTTGGCTGAACGGCCACTAATCGTTAACGAGGACATGATTCCTGTGGAGCTACCTACGGATGCAGGGTAACCAGCAGACCGAGGAGCCAGCGGGGCTGTCCGTCGACGAGCGGGGACCACAGGAGCGTGCCGGAGGGGCGGACGCCGCTGATTACGGGCTGGCCCGACGTGTGGGGGGCGTCGGGTAGCTCGGTGGCCGCGGCCGCGCACAGGAGGATCATCCGCCGCAGCTCGGCTTGTCCCGGCCAGCCGCCGGGGTCGCCGTACATCTCCAGCGTCACCTCGGGCTCGGTTGCCCACGTCAGAGTGCGCAGGCCTCCGCCGGGCCCGTGGGTGACGCGCAGGTGAGGCCACGGGGCTTCGGAAATCCCGGACACGCGGCCGGGCCCGCCCAGGGCCTCGGCCACGCGCGGGTGCTGCTGGAGCCACGCGAGGACCGAGGAGACTGGATCGGCGTCGGCGAGCTCGAATGTTGATGTCATCAGGTGCGGGCGACGTAGCCCTGGAGCCGCAGGCGTCGTGCGTAGTCGGCGGTCACACGGACCTGGGCGCCTGGCAGGTAGTCGGTGCCTTCAATCCGGAGATGGTTGGACAGCGTGATCGTCTCCATCGGGACGCGCACGGCGGCGGAGTTGGTGGGGGTGGTCTTTGCCACGGTGTCCCGGGTCTCCGGTTCCGTGGTCTTGGAGAGGTTCTTCGTAGTCATGGCGCGCACTGTGTGTGGCGGGCACGGTTTGCGTCGCGTAGTCGCTTGAGGGTGATTACGCGACACCCCTCAAGGGTGGGGAAGCGGCCGCCACTAAACGCTTTCAGCGGCTGGGGAGATGTAGGGGTATGGATTCGGAGAACGATCCGCGCTCCGGCGCGGCAGTGGAGCAGGCCGTGGCACTGGACGCCGTGCTGGCACAGCTCGATTTCTGCGTGCATGCCGGTCAAAATGCCGGCACGGGGCGCGAGGCGGGCTTGGCCGACCTGTTCGTCTGGATGGCCGATGCGTCCGGTGAGAGCAGGGGAGTCCCGGCCCAACTGCAGGTCAGCGACGCGCGGCTACGACCGCTGTGGCGCGGGCCATGAAGTGCTTTCCGTCGGCCATCAGGTTGCCGGGGTAGACGGTGCCCACTTCGGCTTCGACGACCATCGGGCCTCGGGCGGTGACGGTCACGGTGACCTTCTTGCCGGTGATGATTGGTATGCCGGTGCTGATGTTCCGGGCGATACCTTCGGGGTCGATTGCCGTGGTGCAGCGGCAGTTTTTCAAGTTCGCGACAGCGCGGGACGACTGGTCGCGGGGCTGGAGCATGTACGTGTTCGGGCCGACACCGCGGTGCTTGCGGTCCCAGTCCATGCTGTTGATCGTGAAGCGCAAGTTGCCCGGCACTACCTGGCCCTGTGCCTGAGCGTGGGTGGGGCGGACCTTGTCGTCCGCCACCGTGACCCACCGCTTCGTGGGTGGGGCCAGCCGCTTGGCCTCGACCTCGACCTGGTGGGCGACGCGCTGGACGTGCGGGGCGATCATCCGCACCAGCATCGCCTCCAGCCCGGGGTTCGGCGTGAACTTCGCCAACTCAGGGCACCTCCGGCGGATTACGAGTGGCAGTGGCCTGCACGTAGTCGACGGCCGGGCAACCGGGCACGCGGTGATCGCGTGCTGTGGTGACGGTCCACGTCATGCCGGTCTCGTCGCCCACCACGTCGCCGGGTTCCACGGGCCAAGCCGCCAGGTCCAGACGCAAGGACCAAATGCCGTCCGGCTGCTCCAGCGCGGAGCCGGGCCAGGTGCCCCGCGACTCGGGCCGCCGGCTCGGATCCGGGGGCACCGGGACGCCGTTCGCGTCTCGGGCCCACGGGTGACCGAGTGGGTACAGCGTCAGCCGCCGATTAGGGAGGACGACCGCCACGGTTTCCCCTTCCTGTCAGCGCCAGCGCCGCAGGCGACCGGACGAGTACGGCCACGGAGCACGCGGCGGCCGCGACAGCGGCTGGAACACGAGCCGACGCAGCCTATTGAGGCTGTTAATCGTGGGCAGGGCGCCTGCCTGCCCCGTGGTGGGCGCGGATTCGTACGAGATGGACTGCCCCTCTGCGCTCACCGAGGACACCCGGCGGCCCGGACCCCTCTGATCGGGGCGTTGCCGGACCGACTCGGCGGCATGCGCGACGACGTACCGCACCACCGTTTCCTCCTGGGCACCGTTCAGACCGACGAGGAGATCCACGTCATACGTGCCGTCCGGGTTGGCTCGGTAGGTGATCACTTCGGCAATGTCGTCGAGGAGTGCCGGCCATGCGTCGATGTCGTCGAGCGCATCCGTCCAGTAGGGCGTGACGGCGCGCAGCGTCGTCGCGGTCGGGACCAGGGGCCGGTTGAGGTACGCGGCGACGTCGGCCTGTGCGTTGCGGATCTCCTCCTCATACGCGCCGCGCTGGGCGGAGGAGAGCGGGAGCGGGACCCCGAGGGCGTCGGCGACCGCTTCAGGGGAGCCGACCAGTCCCTGGCTCGTGGGGAGGTCGAGGCGCACGGATGTGTCCGTGACGGGCTGCGCGGCCGCGTTGGGGGTGAAGGTGACTGCACCCCAGTAGCGGCCTGGTGCGACGACGGGGACATCGAAGCGGTACACCCCGGCGCGAAGGCGGGCGGCGGGTGCGGTCGAGGCGACCACTGGCCCGTCGCGCTCGGGCGTGGCGTACAGGTCGAGGCGTGTCACCTCACCGCCGGCCGAGGCCGGGTCGTAGTGTGCCCCGGCCCACACGGGCTTGTGGTCGTAGACCGACACCCGTCGTCTCCCTACTTGTTGCTGCCGGTGCGCGCGGCCTGCGCGGAGAGGCGTTCGCGGATGCGGGCGGCGATGGCCTCGGAGACCACAGCCCCCTTGGGCTGGAGGAGCCGGGTGACGGGGTTGCGGTGCGGCCCGAGGAAGGTGCGCTCGACGAGGCGGACGGTGCACTGGAGGGTCGACCCGAATGGGGTGAGCGGCACGAACACAGCGTCGACCTCCGCGGGGGGCTGGCCGGTGGCGTCGTCGAGGATGACGTCAGACAGGTTCTCGTCGTCCGGGATGACCTCGGTCGGCGTGACGTAAGGGCTCGGCGCCGGGGGCTCGGGGGCCTCGTCGACGTGCGGCGGTTCCAGCGGCGCAGCATCCGGTGTGGCGGGCGCCGAGTTGGCGTCGGGCGTGTCGGCCTCGGTGCCGGTCGCCTCGGCCGGGGTTTCTTCGGTGGTCGCCTTCGCGCCTGTCTTGCGGGTGCGGGCAGTGGTGGCCATGTGTGGCTCCTCAAGCGGTGTCGGTCCGATCGCGCGCACCCTGCCCCAAGGGGTTGGCTTGTGTCGCGCTGTCCGGTCGCGGCTCACGACGGGGCTCGTTTCACGCGGGCTCCCGCCGTGCCGCCAGTCACCCTTCGGCAGGGGCCTCGTAGGTGAAGCCGTTGGCATTGGAGACGGTGCCGCTGTCGTCGGCGAGCTCGATGGCCACGGCCCCTTCGCCGGGTGGCGTCTTCACGGTCAACTCGGTGGAAGAGCGCAAATGCAGCTCGATGCCAGCGGCGCCACCGAACGTGACTGCGCTGATTCCGTCGAGGCTGGCGCCCTTGATCGTGACGGTGGTGCCGCCCGCCGACGGGCCCTTGGCGGGGCTGATGCTGGTGATGGCCGCCGCGGCGAACAGGCGATCGACGGCGGAGCGCAGGACGATCGTCCCGGCCGGGTAGAGCATGAAGCGCTTGGAGCCTTCGGGCTGCCCGTCGCCACGCCCATACGGTTCGGAGACATAGACGTCTTCGGCGACCCGCACGGGCGGATCGTCGAGCGCGGCCGCGGGAAACGCTGCCTTCGTGATGCGGGTGCCGTCCTGGCGATACAGACCCATGGTGTCCTTCCTCCGGATGTGGTTTCGGAGGAGGATGCGCGGCGACGTCGGCTTGGGTCGCGCCCTGCCCGATGTGGCAGGGCCGATCTTGGCCGGTTAGAGCAGACGCATATGATCCCAACCGTCCCGCCCCACGCTGAGCACGAGAAGCCCGGCGGACGAAACCTCACCAGACCGGGCTGTGTACCAGTCCGAGCCGTTGTCGAGGGTCGGCGCCTGGATGTGCAACCGCCCGTTCCCGAGCTGCTGAGCGCGGAAATGGTGGAAATGGCCCGTGATCAAGATGGCGGCGTCCGCGATGGCCTGACGGCCGAAGCTCTGTGACTTCCACCAGTCTCCGGCCTTGTCCGGGCGGGGGTACTGGTGGCCGTGCGCGAGGCCCACGGTGGTGCCGGCGACATCTAGGCTCACTGCCTCCCGCCACCGCTCCGGCAGGACAAAGGAGACGTGGCCATAGGCGTCGGTGTTATGGGCGTACGCATCTGCGATCTGCGACATGACCTCGATGCCCCAGTCATCGCTTGGCGGGCCGACGGCTTCGCGGCCGCGGCGGACCCGGCCGTGGTTGGAGCCGCACGTTGCCGCGACCACGCGACTGAACCCTCCGGCGAGGCGGTCCAGGCCCTCGAAGGTGATCCGGCGGTGGACGCGGATCATCTCGGTCATGGTCAGGTCGTTGGTGTGCGGCTGCTGCCCGGTGTTCTCGTAGTTCTCGACACAGTCCCCTGCATCCATCCAGTAGGCCGCCGTGGGCCCTTGGCCGATGGCCTTCAAGTCCCGAATGTGGTCATCGAGCCGGTCGAATCGCTCCGCAACTCTTGCGACCAGCTCCGGGGTACCGCCGTCCCGGCCCACCTTGCCGGCCTGGGCGTCGGCGTACACGACGACGAGGGCGCGCTCCGCCGTGTCGGTGGCCGTGCGGGGCTTGCGGCGGCGGCGCATCGCGTCGCGGACCAGGGCGTCAACATCGCCCGCTGACAGCCACGCGGGTGCCGCGGGTTCGACGGCGTAGCGGCAGCGCCAGACCGGCCGGGTAACCGCGTCTTCGCCCTGGGCGTCACGGTGCCAGGCCGCCGGGTCGTGCCGGGCCTCGACGAGGCGGACCCTCCAGCCGTCGGGGATGGCGAGTCCGAGTTCTTCGACGCGGGCGCGCCAGTCGGCTTCGCTATTCGGCGGTTGCTCGGCCGCCGGGGCGGTGACGACCATCGTCCCGCCCGGCTCGTAGCGGACTCCGGCCTCCCAACCGCGTGGAGCGGGGGCCGGCGAGCGCAGGACCTCGCTCGCCTCCGACTGCTCTGCCGGAGTGGGCTGGAGCAGAGCCTCCAGATCGTTAGTCAAGGTCATCGCGCGCACCGGCATCCGTTGGCATCACCGCGGCGGCGGTGGCGGGCCACGGTGTAGGAGGTGACCGCCCGGCCGTGCTGGCTGAGAACTTCAGCGATGGCGGTGGAGGAGACCGTGCGAGTGTCGAGAATGCGGTGCAGCGTTGCCGCAGTCTCCTCGTCGACCGACGCCAGCACGGACCCGACGCTGCACGGAGGACCCTTCCGCGCGGCTGGGGCTTGGGTCAGCGCATCCAAGTCGGCGGCAAGTCCGACGAGTTCCTTGTTCGTCACCGGCGTTCCTCTGTGTCAGGTCTTGCAGAAGAGTGCGGAGGGAAGCGCCACCCGCGCCGGGCGGCGCCTCCCTTCAGCTGGGTCAGCCTGCGGGCTGGGTCCAGGTGCCGATCACGAAGGACTCGGGGCGCGGGACCTCCAGGGCCACCCGCTCGTCCGCGCGGAACGTGATCAGGCCCTTTTCGAAGTTGTCCGAGTTCTCCGAGGACACGGTGACGCTCACGGACTCCCTGTCGTGGAGCTGGGCGCCCAACCCGAAGGCGCCGATGAGGAAGTTGTCATCTGCCATCGCCGTCGTCTCGACGACGTCCAGGCGCCAGACACGCTTGGTCGCACCGACGGCGATCTGGAGCGCGACGCGGAAGGCACCGGTCTTGTCCTCCTCGACCTCGACGTGCTCCCACATGGTCGGACTCAACACGATTCCGGTCGGGTCGTATTCGGCGAGCAGCGCCTTGGTGATGCTGCGGCGGATCTGGACGCTGTACTGGTCGGTGTTGATCCCCGTGTACTGCTGGACGCCGGGGGTGTTGAAGATGCCGGTCAGGGACTGGCCGTCGCCGACGCTGTGCAAGAGATCCCAGTCCTCCTGGTACTTCACGCCCTCGATCATCCGAGAGTTCACGAAGGTCTTCAGGCGCGGCTCGTCGCTGAGGATGTTCTTGTGGGCGTCGAGCAGGTGGGCGATCTCGCTGACCGGGTACATCACCGGGACGAGCGAGAGCTTCGAGCGGGGCGCCCGGCCCCAGGTGTCGGTGTCCGCTCCGGTGGCAGGGCTGGTGCCGTCGGCGCCGTAACGTTCCTTCACTTGCTTGGCGTTGTTCGTCCAGCCGGTCTCGCGGGCGCCGTACAGCACGGCCTGCTTGGTGCTGCTCTTGGGGAACAGATCACGGATGTGGAACTTGCGGTACTCGCGCTCGGCGATTCCGAGGTTCTGCGCGGAGCCGAGGGTCTGGTGCGTGACGCTACCGGCGGACAGGCTGAAGATGCTCTTGCCCTCCATCTCAGCGCGCACGTACGGGCGGTCACGGAATCCTGCCTGGGCCGCCTGCTTGTACGCCTCGCTCTCGACGAATAGGTCACCGAGGCTCTTGCCCTCCACGGCGCCTGGTGACCGCTGCCCGTAGTGCTGGCCCGCGGCGGGCACGGAGTCGGGTGCGGCAAGGTACTGCTTGACCTGGCCCATGCCTTCGGCGTCGGCGATGAGCTGCTTGAGCTCCATTGCGTCGGCGGACACCTTCTTGAAGGCGGCGGCCTGCTCGGTGCTGACGACGAATCCGCCGTTGTCCTCCACCTTGAACGTCTGGCTGATTCGCTCGGCTTCGGCGGACTTCTCGGCGAGCTGGGTCTTGAGGCTGTTGATCAGGCTCTTGTTCTCAGCCATTGCGGGGTGCTCTCTCCTGATGCTGGGTGCGGTTGACGTGCGTCGCTCGCCCGGCCAGCACCGGGACGACCCGACAACGCGGGGCATTTGAGAGAGCGGGGGTGGTTAACGTCGCGTGCTGCCGTTCCCCACACCTCAAGGGAAGGCAGCACGCGGGCTCTGACCTGCTGTTTTGTTGTGATGGGTGGGGAGGCGCCCCGGGAGTCGCGTGGGCGGGCCCATCGATCTGGGGGTGGGCTGAGTCGCGGTCGTTACCCCTGGATCGCAGCGAGTTGGGCCTTCACCTCGTCGGCGTCGAGCCGGACGGTGTCCTCGTCCTGCTCGCTCTCGTCCTCGTCGTCGGGGACCACGGGAGCGGCGGGTGCGTCGCCGTGCGGTTCGTCGTACGGGTCGTCGTCCCACAGGTCGATGGCGCCGCTACCCGCCATTGGGGACGGCGCGGTCGTGGGCTCCTCGCTGTCGTCGTCGATGTCGAGGCCCTTGGCGGAGAGCGCGGCAAGGAGTTCACCGACGGTTGTACGGACGGGTTCAAGCTGTTCGGTGTCGTCGGCCGCCTGAATGCGGGCGGTGGCGTCAGCGAGGGCACGCATGGTCGGGCGGACGACACGGCTCTGTGTGGTCTCGTTGCTGTCGGCTTCGCGTGCCGGCCCTTGGTCGGGGATCACCACAGTGGTCAGTTCGACGGGCTGCGGGGTGCCAAGGGATATCTCGGGGCTCGCACCGTCGTAGGGCACGGCGTAATGGACGGGACTGGCGCCGTCTTGATGGACGGAGACGATGACGCGGTCGGGGTAGGTCGCCTCGACGCAAGTCCAGGATCCTTCGTCGGTGGCGAGGAGTTGGCGGGTGGCGGCGGCTACGCGGTCTCGAATCTCCTCGTACGACGCGGGCAATGGCTGGATCGGCGACACGGTGGCTCCTGGGAGGATGCGGGACTTGGCTTCGAGGACAGCGGCGCGGGCGCTCTTGTGCTCGGCGGCGTGTGTGGCGGGGTAGATGCCGGTGGCATCGCGGTGTCGCAGGTTGCAGTAGCCCTTCGCCTTGTCGGCGCTCATGTGGCGTCCGGCGATGGACACGCACCGGTCGAAGTCCCCGGCGGTGCCCCAGGAGATCTGGGCGCCGCCCTCGCCGTGCACGTACCAGTGGCGAAGCTGCTCGGCGTCGCCTCGGTTCTTGTCGATACCGCCTGCGGCCTTGGCTTCGAGCACAACGGCACGGGCGGTCTTCGCTTCGACGCTCGCCCGCATCCCAAGATCGTTCTGCGCGGGTCCGGTCTCCGGCGCGCTGTCGTCGATGTCGGGGGCCTGGCCGGTAAGGCGGATGGGCGTGGCGTCTGGGCCGCGCACGACGTGCACGGTGTCGAAAGTGACGGGTGTGGGCGGCACGGCCGCCGTGTCCGGCGGCAGGCCATAGCCAAGAGTGATGTGCGGAGTGAACCCGTGGTCGGTGCGCATGACTCCAGCCAGCGGCGACAGGGCCAGTGCGCTGACGATCCGTCCGCGGAGTTCGCTCAGGCCGGGCACGTCGACGGGCACGAACACCGGCTCGCCTTCGCCTGTGTCGGGGAAGCGGCCGACGCCGCCGATCTTCCCGGAGAGCGGTTCAGCGCCGTCGAGCACTGTGGCCACGAGCCCGGCGAGGTCGTCGGGGTGGCCAGGGAGTTGGTCGGCGTCGCCGAGGTAGGCCAGAGTGATGTGCAGGTCCCTCGGGGCGGTGCCGTCCGGGTGGGCGATCTTCCTGGCGGTGCCGGCAGGAACGTAGAGCGCGACCATGGCGCCACGGTCTGCCTGCTGCTCGGCGGCTTTGACGTCGATGTGGCCGCTGGACGCGGTGGCCTTGTGCTCCAGCTCGATGGACCCGGGATCGGCCTTGACCTCCAGCGAGCGGGTCATGGGATGCGCGCCATGCAGAACCGGGGAGACCTCGTACAGGTCGAGCTTGTGGATCACCCGTACGCCGTCGGAGCGCTTCGTCGCGCCGCTCGGCGGTACGCGGTAGCCGATGGAGAACTGGGCTTCGCCGTGGGTGTGCCACTGCCGCACCTGCTCGTACACGTCGCGGCCCTTCGACGTGCGCAGGTTGAACTGGATCGTCGCGACGAGCGCCCCGGCCTCGGTGGGCCAGCTCGGGATATCGGCGAACCTGGTGTCGCCCGGCTGCCATTCGGCGATCTCTAGGACGACGCCGATGGGCTCCTTCCACTCGTGGTGCCAGACCGTTTTCACGGGCCTGGTCGCCAGGGTGTGGGCGAAGGCGCCGGGAACGATCAAGTCCGCGACTTCGTCAGCGACGCCTGTGACGGCGAAGATCGCCCTGCAGATGCCCTTGCGGGGCGCAGGAGCTCGGGAAGTGGGGGCGGTCGGCACGGCGAGGAACCTCCGGCGGGTAAACAGTTGGCCGCCGGGACCGTGCCGTGCTCGTCCGTCTACTGTCCTGCGCTGATCTCTGCCTCGGGGTTCTTCGCCTCCACTGCCGTGCGCGCGGCGACCCACCCCTGAGTCCAGTACCGAGCACCGAACTGCTGCTCTTGGCTGGCGCTGTACTGGTCGTATGGACAGGCGTTGGAGGGGTCTCCCGCCGCGAACGCGGCCTTGCCCTCCTTGAGCAGCGCCAGATACGACTGGCGGTTCAGCTCCACTGGTACGGCTCCTAACTCTGCGGTGGGAACAACGGGTCTTGTCCACCGTGGTCGGTGGTCTCGGCACCGTCGCCATCTCCGTTGGCCTGGCTGTGGGTTCGGGGCATCTGTGCGTCATCGACGTCGATGGCCCATACGTCCGGGTCGGTGTAACGCCAGACCTGGCCGGTGGAATCGCGGACCCACCCGGTCAGTGTGCCGTCTGGCGCCTGATCGAGCCATGCCTCTTCGCCGTTGGCGCCCTTGTAGGCAGCAAACGCGGCGGCCGAGTCGGTCTCGTCACCCTCGTCGTACATGTCACCGGACCACGGCCGTGCATCGTCCGCGGGGACAGGCGGCGCATCCCCGGAAGACTCGCCTTCGGGTATCTCCGCGCCGTCGGTCGGCTCCTCCGCCGCAGCGTCCGGTGCCTCATCCTCGACCATCCCGGCATCCGAGTCGGGCCCGGCACCGGTTGCGGCGTCGGCCGGTACTTCCTCGGCAGGTTCGACCGCCGGGCCCGCACTCGGATCGGCCACATCCGGGGCCGCGCCGACATCGGCCCCCTCCCCGGCGGGAGTGTCCTGGTCCTGGTCTTCGTCGTCGTCCCCGAACGGCTTGCCGCCCTTGGGGAGTGCCTTGATGGCGAATCCGTATCTGGTCACGCGGCGCAGGATGGAGAACAGGACCAGTTAGCGTCCCGCGCTTCCCGCCAGGGAGCTGCCAATTGTGCGAGCCACGCCCACGGCGCCGGTGAGGAGTGCTACGACTTCCCCTGTGGACTTCACTTCCTGGCCTGCGCTGCTCGTGATCGACACGGAAGGCAACGGGACCAGCCCGCCAGACCTCGTCGAGGTCGCCGCCCTACCTATCCGCGTCGGCGCGGCCGACGAAGCGAGTGCGAAAGCGTGGCTCGTACGGCCAGAGCGACCCGTCACGCCCTTCGCAACCAGTGTCCACGGCCTGACGAATGCCGCGCTGGTCGGCGCACCTTCCTGGGCGGAGGTTGCCCCCCAGGTGCACACATTCCTTGGCGCGTCCTGGGTCTGCGCGCACAACGCGCACACCGACTACCGAGCCCTGAAGGCACACCTACCCATGTGGCAGCCGTCTGGGGTACTGGACACCTTGCGACTGGCCAGGGCCACGTTTCCGGATTTGCCCGGCTACAGCTTGGACGACCTCATCGACAACCTGAAGCCCGACCTGAGCCAGGCTCCCGCACAGCGGCACAGGGCGACCTTCGACGCCTTCGCCACGGCGCAGCTCCTCATCATCATGGCCAAGGGCTACGAGACATGGGATCAGGTCGTAACGGCAGCCGTGCCCCCCAGCCTCCCGGGAGCCCCCGAGCCGGAGCCGGGCCTCACCTTGTGGTGACCCGCCGCGTGGATCTCGGGGTCAGTGGTGCGCCGCGCCACGGGTTCCGAGGACGCGGCTGTACCTGCGTAGGACGGCGAGGACAGCGTGCTGATCGTCTCCTGCCGCGGTGAGCAGTGGCCCCGTCGGCGTCAGCGGGATCGACTCGCCCAAGTGCAGCTGAACGAGGGCCGCCGCGCGGGTGGAGCCGACCACCGGCCGGTCCGCATCCCCGGTGACCTGCACTTGGTATGCAGACCCGTCGTCGAATGTGCCGGTGACGGTGAGTGGCATCCTGCTCTCCTTCATCGTGTGGCGAGCAGACCGAGGAGGAACGCTCGCAAGTCGTCGTCCTCGTACCAGTCACCGGTGAACATGGCCTGCAACGATCGGGCGAGGCTGTCACCCGTGTCCGGCTGCGTCTGCTGCTCGTCCAGGAGGCGCCCCAGGGCGGTGCGGTCGGGGGTGCGGGCACCGGGGCGCCCAGCGTGTGTCCGCGTGAACCAGAACGAACGCTGCGCGGCGTCCAAGTCGGGCCGTTGCCCGGCGAAGTGCTGAGCCAGGACGTACGCGGCCGTGCCCAGGCCCTCGTCTCCGAGATCGGCGATAGTGGCGCGGGCCGTGTCCGGCTCGTAGCGTCCTTCGTCGCCGCCGACGGCGGTGAGCCTGCGCCCGCCGGGGGCGGCGAGCCAGTCCCTGGGGATGAGGCGCTGGGCATCGCGCACGGCCCGTTCGGCCTCCGGGGTGGTGTCCGGCCCGAACACGATGCCCGCGTTGCCCTGGGAGCCGAGGTCGCGGATGCCGGCCAGGGCCGCAGCGACGGCATCGGGCACCGCGGCAGCGTACTGGGTGCGCAGGCCCTCCCACTCGCGGCGAGCGGCCGCGGCCTCCATGCGGGCGGCTGCGATCTCCACCTCGACGTCCGGGTCTTGGATGGTGCTGCTGGTGCGCGCGGCCTGGAGATTGAGCAGGCGCCGCTCGGTCGCGGCCATGTAGTCGTCGGCGTGCCGGAGCGTGCCATGCGGGTCGCCGCCGAAGTCGTTGCCGAGTGAGTCAGCCAGACGGCGGGTCACCTCTCGGTCCACTTCGGAGCCGGCCGCCCGGAGCGTGGCCATGTGCCGCAGCGAGGTGAAGCCGGGGCCGCCGTCGGCAGCTAGGTCCGGCACCCACCGGTTCTCATCGGAGCGGCCGGGAAGCCTGCCCGCGGCGAGCTGCGCCCACGTCGTCGGCTTCCACCAGGAGCTGCGGCGGGAGATCTGCCCGAAGTGGCCCGACTCGGGCAGCAGGCCCGCCCACTGGGACACGCGCGCGGCCAGCGACCCGCCCTCGACATCCGGCAGATTGAGCGCGGCGTGGAGCCGCGCCAGGCGGCGGGATTCCGGCCAGTTCCGTACACGACCCACCAGCCGGCGCAGGAACGTCTTCAGGCAGGACAGCCGGTCGCGGCCGTTACGCCACAGTTCGGCGATCTTCCGGGCGGCGGCCTTCACCAACTCGACGACCCGGCGGCCGATGCGCCCGAGCGCGGCGATCACGCGGGCGAGGAGTCCGGGCTGCTGAGCTGCGTCCGGGGCCGTGGCAGCGACCCGGCGGACGATCCGCTGGGCGGTGGCTTGCCGAGTGCCGTCGAGCTGCGCGGTCAGGAGCCGGGCAAGGGCATCTGTTTCTGCCGGGTCGACACCGTTCTCTTCGAGCTGGCGCAGGAGCGTGGTCACCGCGTCGTCTGCGTGCGTGGTGACGGCGGCCGTCACGTCGCCGTCTGGAGTGCTGGAGGCGCGGCGCGGCGTCGGAGTGCCGATCTGCTCCGGGATGAGCCGCAGCAGGGCGGCAGCGCGCTGCGCCAGGTCCTCGTTGCTCTCGCCGGGGAGGGGGTCGAGGTCGTTGATGGTGCGGAGCGCGGCCCGGACGGTCCGCTCGTGCGCCTTCTCGCGGGCCCGGCGGAGGGCCTGCTGTACGGCGGCTCGGTTGCGGCCGGTGATGCCCGCGGCGTCCAGGTCGGCGCTCGCCTCCTGGCGGGCGGCCTGCCGCGCGTCGCGCAGGGCCTCGGGGGTCAGGCACTGGGCGATCTGCTCGCGCAGCGCGTGGATGTCGCCGTGCGGCTCGGTTCCAGCAACGGCCTCGTCGACGATGCGCGTGGACACCGTGCGGCTGTGGTTGCCGACGATCCGGTCGCGCACCGTGGAAGCGGACGGGTTGGGGTCGCGCGGCTCCTGGGCGGGAGCCGGGTCTGGGGAGCCCGTGTTGTCGGTGTCGGAGCCCGGTTCGGGGAGCTGCCACACAGGCATGGCGGCGTGGACGGTGCGGCGCTTCCACTGCCGGTTTTCGTCCTCCAGGAGAAGGCTGCGCACGCCGCCGGGGCCCTCTTCCACGTCGAGAACCCGGTAGACGTGGAGTTCATCGCCGCGGCGCTCGTCGGGCATGGCGATGACGTCGCCTTCGCTGGTCTGCGCGGCGTTGGACGGGCGGGGGCGGTCGAGCCCTTCCGGCGCGGGTCGGCCGGCAGCGTTGTCGAGGTGGTCGGCGGCACGCCGCGCGGCGCGCCCCTCGGCGCTGGCCGGGTCGGCGTTCGCCCGGAGCTGGGCCGCAAGAGCGGTGGCCTGCTCCGGTGTGACGGGGAGGTCGGTGCCCAGTCGGGCGGCGGCCTGCTGGGCGTCGGGGTCGTCCTCGGGGCTGTTGCCCTGGTCGGCGATGGCGTCACGGTCGGCCAGGGTGAGGTCCGGGTCGACCGTGGGGCCGGTGACGAGGCCGATGGCGGGCAGCGGCTCATGGACGGTCAGTTCGTCGGCGGCGGCGGGCGCGTCATCCGGGCCGAGGTCCGGAGCGGTGCCGTTCGGTCCTTCGGCCTTGTGGACGACCGCCGTGGCATCCATGTCCATGGTGCCCAGCTCGCCCGTCGTGGTGTCGGCGTAGTCGATGGTGACGCGGTCTCCGTCGCGGGTGGTGTCCAGGACCTCCGCAGTGGTCGGAGCGCCGTCGAGGTCGAGCACGACGATGTCGCCATTGTTGATCTCGTCGGCGGTCGGGGTGGCGATGCCGGTGACGGCGGCGGTCTCCGGGGTGTCATCGCGGACTTCGCCGACGACGCGGAGGTCCGCAGCGCCGCGGGTGACGGTGCCGTTGGCGGTGGTGACGGTGATGCGGTCGCCGTCGGTTTCCTCGACCGGGCCCAGGAGCGCCCCGTTCGGGGTCGTTTCGACGACGAGGTGGCCGGGCCGGATCTTCTGGCCTGTCGCGGTCCATCCCTCGGGCCGGTAGTCGGCGGAGCCGTCCACCGTGAGAGAGGTGGGCGCGACGTTGGTGTCGGTGTCCCCGTCGGACCACCGCACGGAGATGGTGGTGTCGGTGGCGCCGGTGACCGTGCCCTCACGGCCAGCGTTGCCGGTGACCTGGCTACCGGGGAAGAGCCCGCGGCCGCTGGTGTCAGTGGCGATGGTGTCCGGCAAGTCGCCGCTGATGACGTTGCCCTGGGCGCCGCTCGCCGGGGTGCCGGGGGCGGTGTTCTCCGGGGCTTCGGCGCGGGCGGCACTGGCGTTGAGCGGGGTGTAGACGGTCCCGCGGTTGCCGGTACGGCCGTCGGGGCTCTCGCCGATCGCCGTGCGCCACATGTCCTCGGTGCGCCCTCGGCGGGTCGCGGTGACGCGCTCCGGGACGTCGAGGACGAACCCGGCACGGGTCACAGCGCGGCCGCGGCGGGTCGTGCCGTCGATCCGCGCCATGTCGCCGGGCTGGAGCTGGTCGACGCTGGCCCAGTGGGCGGGCTGCCCGCCGATGGGCTCCGGCTCCGCGGACGGCTGCGGCTGCGGTGTCTTGTCGTCGCCGACCTCGGGTTCGGCGTCCGAGCGGGGGGAGGAAGGCGCCTGCGCTCGGGCGGGAAGCTCGGGCACACTGGCGTCCGGGACAGCGCCGGGGCGGGCGTTTTGGTCGTCCCCGAGCGTTCCCTCCTCGCCGGATCGCGGCTTACGCCGCACTATGCCCAGCTCCAGTCTCGCGTCGTGCTGGCGGGCGGTCTGGCCATCCGGACCCGTCCAGGTCACATCGGCCGGGTAGCGGTAGTAGTCCCGCGTCCCAAGTGCCTGGATGCCCGTGGGGTTCCAGACCTGGGGCTGGTCGCTGGTGAGGATTCCCCGGACGGTGCCGAGAGGGTCGGCACCTCCATTCAGCGAGCGATCGACGTTGGCGGCCAGCGGGTAGCTGACCTCGTCACCGGCCTGCAGATCCGAAGGGTCGGCGAGGATCGTGTATCCGTCAGCTTCCTGCTGCCGGTGCCAATCGTCAGCGGCCAGTCGCCAGGCTCGTCGTTCCTCGGCTCGGGCAGCGTCATACCGCCACTGTCCTTCCCGGCTCCGGTTCTCAGCCAGAACTCGGGCCATGGCGTCGTGAAGGCTTTCGCCGTCCGGGCCGCGGAAGGCGCGAGCACGCTCCACAGCGTCCGGCGCATCCCACGGGAACGGTTGACCGTCAATGCCCCGGACGCCGCCGTCGAGAGCGTTCGCCGCGTGGAGCGCGTCCTTGAGCGTCCCGAACCCATCGCTATGGTCGTAGAGAACAGGCACCATGCTGCCGGGGGCAGCCACAGTGAAGCGGCGGTTGTACTCGTCGCCGTCTCGGACCGCGCTGTTGCCATACACCAGGAGCCGACCGCCGCGGGACAGACGGGTGTTCTTGTCTGCCGCGATCTCGCGCCGCTCCTCCAGGCTCGGCGGAGTGGTGTGCATCCCGGCGCCAGGCGCGGGGGCATCGAGCTGACCGTTGTGAAGGTGCTCGCGTACACCGTCGAGACCCGCGAACCGAGGTATCGCCGGGTCGTACGGGGACTTCTCCGGCTCTGGTTCGGGTGCCTTGGCGACGTCTGCCGCAGTCCCCTCCGGCGCGTCGGGCACGCTGGGCGTTCCCGCGGCCTGGCGCTGCTCCTCCTCGTGCTGCTCGCGCTCGATCTTCTCGTCTGAGCGGCGCTGCTGCTTGAACTGGTTGTAGGTCAGGCGGCCCCCGTTGTTGTCGAACCACTCAGCGAGTTCTTCGCTGGCGTAGTCGCGCCACCGGCCGAACCGGGAAAGGGCTCCGCCGGAGAACAGGTCGCGCTCGCCGACGGGCGGGAGTTGCCTGCTCGTGTTGCTGAAGAAGTAACCGTTGGTGGCGTCGATGGCGGCGGAGTACCGGGCTTCGTCGAGGTCCTGGAACTCGCGCTGCAGGCGTTGTTCTCGGGTCTGCGGGCGGCGGGTGATGTCCGTGGTACCAAAGCCCAGTGCGGCGTCCATCGCTTCGCCGCGGCGAAGCACCTCGTCTGCGTCGGCTGCCGGCGTGGCGGGGACCGCGTCGCGGACGCGCTTGTCGGCGTCGTCTCGGCGGTCCATCTCCTCCATGACGCGCATCTGCTCGGACTCGGAGAGGCCGCCCCAAGCGGTGGCAAGGTCGTCGTCGGCCAGGGCATCGAGGTCGTCCGGCAGGGTGGCGGGCCGCGGCTCCTCCGGGTGGGTGGTTGGCTCCGGCTGCGGGGTGTTGTTGCCGCCGAGCTCGCGGTCCTGGAGGAAGGCGTCGCGCACCGCGCGCAGCGCCTCGGGCAGTGGGCGGCCTTGACTGTCGTGCCACTGGGCTATCGCTGCCGGTATGAGCGGCTGGTGCCAGTCGATGGGCAGCCGGTTTCCGTCGGTGATGTCCTCGAACCGGTCGGCCAGTTCGTGGGCATCGTCCGCGTTGCGCGCGGTGACGCTGATCTTCCCCAAGCGGCCGCCGTTGCGGGCCTGCGCGAAACGCCACTGCCGTGCCCCGTCGGGGCCGGGGGTGATGTCGTCAGTCCAGGTGACCAGTCCGCCGCCGGAGGACAGGGTCAGCGTCGGGTTGTCGGCGAGCTGTGCGAGGAAGGCGCGCCGCTCCGGGGTGTTCTCCTCGGCGGTCAGCCGGTCGCCGCGCCGCCACACGCTGCGCAGGTCGGCCACGCTGCGGGGCGGCTCACGGTCGGGCGCCCCGCCACCGTGGCCGGAGGCTCCTCCGTCGCCAGTGCCAGCCGGGATGTGGGGCAGTTGCGGCATGTCGAGCCGGGGCATGCCAGGGCCACCCGGTGCGCCGGAGCCCCCTCCGCCGGGACCGAGGTTGCCGCGACGATGGCGCCGAGGTTGATCACGGTCGCCTTCGCCGTCCTGGGTATCGGGCTTGTCGGTATTCGGGCTGTCCTCGCCCCGGTCGCCACCTGGGGCGTCTGGCATCTGCGGGTCGCCCCCGGCGCCCTCCGGCCCCCCGTCGGGCGATGCGGCGTCCGCGTCCGTGTCCCCGTTGCGGCGATTCCGCTCGTCGTCGTGCTGCTCGTCCTCCTGGCCCTGCTGCTGTGAGTCGTCCTCTGGCTGCTGCTTGTCGTCCTGCTGTTCAGGCTCTGGGGTCTCGTCGCTCGCGGTGTCCTCGGGCTGGGGCGCCGCGGCTTCGTCGTCGTCGCGGTCGTCTGCCGCGCCGCCTTCGGGGGCATCGCTGCCGTGGAGGTCCGGCGTGGGCTCCTCGCGCACGCCGTCGGTGATCTCCTCGTCCGGGTACCGCAGTCGGAGTTCGGCGTCACGGTTGTAGAACCGCTCCTCGCCGTCGCTGGTGACGATCCGGATCCGTCCTCGGCCCGTGAGCCTCGGCGGCTCGGTGACCGTGTGCGTGCGCCCATCCGCGTCGGTGTACCGGTCGCCTTCCGTCAGGTCGGCGGGGTTGCTCATCTGGGCGGGGCGGAGGTCGCTGGTGTCGCGGCCCTCGTGGTCGGCGAACATGTCCGGCGTGCCGAAGCTGTCGTCGGGCTGGTCGAGCGGGTTGTTCGAGTCGGCGACGACGGGGGCCTGCGGCTCGGGCTCGTCGACGTCGAACAGGCCGCCCTCCGGTTCGGGTGCGCGCTTCTTCGGCTCGGGCTTCGGCGTACGGCCGGCGCGCCGGTCCATCTCCCTCTCCAGGACGGCCATGCGGGTGCGGTTAGCGCCGGTCAGTTCACCATCGGCCATCTCCCGCTCTACCAGCGCCACGATTTCGTCGGCGATCTCCTGGTCGCTCATGGCGGACGGTGCCCTGGTGCCCTCCGGGCGGATGGCATCGAGCTGCTGGGTGACCTCGTCGCGGTCGAGGTTGACCGTGCTGTCGGAGGCGTCCGTCACCTCGTCCTGGGCCACGGGCTCTTCGCTGGCCGCCCCCTGCCCGGCAAGGGGCGGCTGTGGCGTCTCGCCAGTGCGCTCGGGCGCTGGCCGGGCGGGCTCGTCGTCCTGCGAGTCGCCGTCACCGGGCGCCGTCGGGGAGGCCGGGACGTCGCGGCCGTCGTCGCCGTCGCCCGCGTCCGCGGTGCCCGGCTCGTCAGTGGTCTCATCCTCGGCGGCCCCGTTGTCGTTGCTGGGGCGGATCTGCCCAAGAGCCTGTGAAACCTCCTCGGCGGACAGGTGGATCCGGTCCGGCTCCGGCGCGTTCTGCTCCTCCGTCTTCTCGGCGCGCTCAGGCTCGGGGAACTTCTCGTCGAAGTTCTCCAGGGTCAGGACCGAGTCGCCGACTGCGGCCTGGAGCGGGATGCGGGCCTGGTGGCGCTCCTCGACTATCTGGGTGCGCTGGGCCTTGGTCAACTTCTTGTCGAGGTCGCTCTCGTCGATCTCGGGCAGCTTGTCGAGGTCAGCGATCCGGCCGACGATGTTGTCCAGCAGGTTCGCGCGGGCCCGCGCATGCTCGATCTGCGGGGTGAGGTCGGCGGCGGCCTGAGCGGACTGCAAAAGGGCTATCTGCTCGTCTAGTTCGGGCAGCCGCGCCCGGTCGGCCTGCTGGAGGGCGGGTGCCTTCTCCAGCGCGTTGGTGAGCCGGGTGATCATGCCCGACCCGGCGCCCTTCTTCTTGAGGTCCTCGGGGCCGCGCTCGAAGCCGGAGCGCGCAAGGTCGGGGTAGCCGAGGTGCGCGACGAGCTTGCCGTCCGCGCGCCGTTCGGTGCGCACGGCGACGTCGAGGCCGCCGAACTGACCCAGCGTCTTCCAGGGGCCCATGCCGTCGCGGTCGTGCTCCAGGAGCTGGGTGGTGACCTGCCGGTGCAGGGCGGCCGCGGCGTCCGCGCGCTCCGTGTACGACAGGCCGCCGAGGTTCACGGCCAAGGTGTCTCGGACGTCGCGGATGCGGGGCAGTGCCTCTTCGCGGCGGGTGATGCCGTCGCGGGTGTCGGTGAGTTCCTGCTTGAGGTCGGTCAGGGTCTCTTGGCGGCGGACTCGTTCGGCGGCCTCGTTGTGCTGGTCGATCTCCAAGTCGCGCAGCGCGCGGCGGGCCTTCATGAGCTGGCTCATGTAGGGGTTGCCGCCGATTTCGGCTTCCATCGTCTCGTAGTCGGGGTAGTCGACGTCGAGTTCGGTGACGGTGTCGCGGGTGTCGCTGTCGGCCTGCTCGGGGCGCTGGATATCGATCAGGCCCTCCGCCTTGGAGGCGACGAACCCGGCCTTCCAGCCGTCGAGGCTGCCCTTGGTCGCGAAGACGTCGATCTCGATCTCGGCGTTCTGGTTGCCGTAGCGCAGGCCGCGTCCGTTGCGCTGCTCCATCTGCGCGGCGCCCCAGTCGAGGTCGACGTGGGTGAGCGACACCATGCGGTTCTGGGTGTTCATGCCGGTGCCGGCGACGCTGCTGGAGCCGATGAGGACGGCTATGTCGCCGTCGCGGGAGCGGCGGAAGAGTTCGGCTAGCTCCTCGGGCTTGCCGCTCTTCTTGTGGTCCTGGACGAACGCGATCTTCTCTTCGGGGACGCCGCCCGCGACCATTAGCCGCTTGAGTTCGGCGTAGGCGTCGAAGCTGCCGCGGTTGTTGCCGCCTGGCACGCCCTCGTTCAGGAAGACCATCTGGAGGGCGCCGGGGGTGGGGTGGTCCTCGGTGCTGCCGTAGTACGTTTTGTAGATGCGGTCCTTGTGCTGGTGGTACCGCTCGACGTGCCGGGTGGCGACGGCGGCAAGCTTGTTGCCCGCCGGGGCCTTGGCTTCGACCAGGCGGGGGTCCAGCGCGACGGACGTGCCCTCGTTGCTGACGGCGAGCATGTTGTCCTGCGACCGGTCGACGTCTCCGCTGTGGATCGCGCGGCCGCGGGAGACGAGCTGCTTGAGTCGGGCCGTCTGGTCCTTGGTCGGGTCGACCATGACCAGGTTGGGACCGCCGCCCTTGATCTTCGGACGGGGAATGCCGACGTCGTCGGCGCGCTTCGTGTCGGCGACCAGGCCCCACATGGTCTTCATGGCGCGGCGGTTGTGGAACTCAGCGAACCGCTCAACGATCCGCAGGCCGGAGCCGTCAGGGGCGTTCTCGACGCGGAGAGTTTTGCGGCCGAACGTCGCGGCCCACAGGTCCGGGGCGCCGGCCTTGTAGGAGTCCAGGACCCACGGGGCGGCAAGGGCCAGCATCGTGAACTGTTCAGTGATGCTGTTCGACAGGGGGGTCCCAGTGGCCAGGGTGACCGTGGCGCGGCCGTCGCGGCGGCGGTGCAGGTCGGTGAGCTTCTGGTGCAGGTCGATGCCGCGGATGGAGGCGGGATCGCCGCCGCCCTCGCGGGAGCGGAAGCCAACGCCCTTGTACCTGTGGGCTTCATCAACGACGGAGTAATCGAACCCGAGGTCGTCCCAGTACGTCTGGCCGGGCGTCCGCATCGGCGCGGCGTTCTTGCTGATCTTGTTCTGGACCGTCGCGATGCGCTGCTCGATCTTGGCGACGATGAACGGGTGATCCGGGTTATCCGACTCCTCGTACTGCCGGTCGAGCTGTTCCCGCAGAGCCTCCAGCTCCAGGAACTCGTACCTCTCCTGCGCCTCGGGGCTCATCTTGATCGAGCCGAACGCGGGCTCGGTGAAGATCACCAGGTCCGGCTTGTTGGCGCGCAACCACTCCAGCGTGCTGTCGCGCCGCCCATCGGCAAGGTCCCCGCTGGTGATCAGGTGGACCTCAGCGTTGGGGTACAGGAACCGCGCCTCGTCGTACCACTGCTGTGCAAGGTGGTCGGGGACGACGGCGAAAGGCTTCTCGATCTGCCCGGACGACTTGAGCGCCTGGGTGCCCATGACGAGCGTGCCCGTCTTGCCCAGCCCGACTTCGTGGGCGAGGATCACCGAACGCTCGAACTGCATCCGGGCGGCACCGCTCAACTGCCAGGCATGTGGCGTGCGTTCGGGGGTGAAGCCGTCCAGGGACGGGCTCATGCCGTCGTACGAACGGACGACGTGCCCGTTCATGACCGTGTTGTAGGAGTCGGTCAGCAGCGTTAGCCGGTCGGCGTTGGCCGTCGCGTACTTCGCGAACTCCGACCGCATCTGGTCGGCCTTCTGCCGCACCAGGCGGGACGTTTCCTCATCGACGTCACGACGCTTGTCGTCGCGGTAGATCGTCAGTGAGCCGTGACCGAGGATGGCGCGGGCGATCTCGACGGCGCCCTTGCCCTTGGTGCCCTTCTTCTCGTCGGCCGCGACGCCGTACATGACGTTGTTGGCCTGCGGAACCTTGCCCGTGTAGAGCATCCAGCCGTAGCGGTCGTCATGCGCGACGCGCAGAGTGCGGTCGCCCAGGTACCCGCGCAGGAACCCTTGCAGCAGCTCGGGCGGCGTCCAGTGCGAGCCCATCTCCGGGGTGAACTCGCCGATGGTGCGGTCGGCGGGCTGCACTGCTTCGAGCGCCGAGACGTTGACCGCGAACGCCGGGTCCTTCTCCGCTGCCCGTCGGGCGGCGTCGAGCTTGTCGCGGACGGGACCGGACAGGTAGGCGCCGGCCAGCTCCAGGCGGCCGGTAGACGGGTCGGTGAAGACCTCGCTGCCGAGGGCGCGCACGGCGTCCTGCGGGTGCATGTTCAGTAGACGGGCGATCTCGCCGAGGTCGACTTCGCCGGTCGCGGCGACGACCGCAGACAGGGCCGTCTTCGGGTCATCGGTCCGGTCGAGCGGCTGGCGCCGCGCGGCAGCGCGCTCCTCGAAGACGCGGCTCAGGATGGGTTCGTGCTTGTCCGCGTCCCACCGCTCCAGGGCGAGGACCGAGCCGGCATCCGGGTCGGAGCGGAAGTAGCCCCACGCAGTCGGCGTGCGCTCCTCGGCCCCGTCTTCGCGGGTGCCGGTCTTCATGCTGCGGAACTGGCCGGGCTTGGACAGGGGCCCGTACTGCTCGACGTACGCGGTGTGCAGGTCGCGGAGCTGGGCACGCAGCTTCTCGGCGCGCTCGTCCTCCGCGTTCTTGCGGTCCAGCGCTCGCAGTTCGGCGGCGACGTCCCGGAGCTGCATGAGTGCGCGGAGCTGGTCGCCGCGGCCGTCGGACGGCTCGACCGTGACGGGGTTGCCGCCGTTCACGTGCTGGTAGAGGTTGCCGTCGTCGCCCTCGTAGAGGCGGCCGGTCCAGTCGTTGGCCTGCTGCTCGCGCGCGGTCTGCAGGAACAGCGGCGGCCGGTTGTCGCCGTCGGGGTGCGGCTCATAGCCACGGCCGTCGGCTTTCGCCTCGGTGGCGATGTCCTTCAGCGCGTCGCGGAGTTGGTCGGCGGCCTTGGCCGGGTTGCCCTTGACGGTCACGCGCGGCCCGTACGGAGACGACTCGGTCGTCAACTCGCCGAGGACGTGTTCCGGGTGCTGGGTGAAGTACGCGTTGACGTGCTCGTGGCTGCTCCCGACCTTCCGCTCGGGCGCGTTGAGCCACGAGGTGTCGCCCGGCTCGTCGCCGTCGGCGCGGCGCCGCAGCACCAGGACGTCGGTGACGACGCTGGTGCCGGCGTCGTTGAAGACACCGGACGGCAGGCGTACGGCACCGATGAGGTCGCCGTACTTGGCGATCTGCTTGCGGGCCTTGTCGCCCTTGGAATCGAGGGTGTGTCGGGAGGTGATGAGCAGGGTGATGCCGCCCGGCCGGGTCAGCGCGAGGTCCTTGGTGATGAACCCGTTGTGCAGGGACTCCGCGGGGTAGCGCTTGTCGCCGAACGGCACCGAGGCGAAGGGGACGTTGCCGACCGCCGCGTCGAAGGTGCCGGGCTCGGCGTCGGTCTCTGCGAAGTTCTCGTTGAGGACATTGGCGTCCGGGTAGATCGCCTTCGCGATCCGCGCCGTGGTCGGGTCCAGCTCGATGCCCGTGAGGCGGGCGCCCTCCGGCGAAACCCCGAAGAACGTGCCGCTGCCTGCCCCTGCCTCAAGTACGTCACCGCGCTCGAAGCCGAATGCCTTCAGGCCGTCCCACATCGCCTCGGCGATGGGCTGAGGCGTGTAGTGCATCGACAGCGTGCCGCGGCGGGCCTGCTGCCACTCCAGCGGTGACAGCTCGTCGGACAGCATCCGGCGCAGGTCCGTGTATTCAGCCCAACGGGCTTGGTCCTGCATGAACTTGCCGTGCCGGGCGCCGCCCTGCTGGTAACGCGGCTCCTTCTCGTTCGGCTCCGCCGCGAACATGATCGGAACCGAGCCCCACCCGGTCCAGCGGGCGAGGGTGACCTTCTCTTTCTCGGTGGCCGGGCGCTTTTCACGCTCCAGCCGCTTCATGACCCGGATCGCCTCGACGTTCGCCGCGGCCCGCTGGATGGGGCCCTTGGTGGCGGCGTCGGCCGGGTTCGGGCGGAAGCGCGGTGCTACATGTCGTACACCGCGTCCTTCAGCGCCTGCAGATCCCGCATCTCCGGGCTGAGCGTCTGCGGCTCCGGCTCCGGCAGCAGGTCCCGCAGAACCATCGCGGTCGCGTCCGCCCTGATCTGCTTGATCTGACCCGCCCGTGCCTCGTACTCCGTCGCGGTCGGCACGGTCTCCTCCAGCGTCTCCTCGGCCGCCAGAATCGCCGTCTCGATCTCCCTGCCCTTGTTCAGGAAGAACTTCTCCGCGTCGTCCATCGCCGCCAGCTCCCGCGGACGGTACTTCGTCCAGTGGTCCCTGGCTGTCTGGCTGTAGATGCTCACCATCAGCCCCTTCGTCCGTTCCGAGAGCCGCGCGCAGGGCTGCCTGCTGCGCCTCGATCTCCTGACGGGAGATGACCTTGCGGTCCTCGTCCCCGCCATCCTTGCGTACTGCGGCGCGCTGTGCGTCGATCCCGTGCAGCGCAGCGTTGATGGAGCCCAGCCGGGTGCGCGCCTTCGACCGATCCGACGAGTCCAGTTCCCGGTCGCTGGACCGCAGCATCATCTCGCGGGACAGTTCCTCGGTGACACGGTGGAACTCGGCGAGCAGGCCCTCGGGCACGTCGATGTTCGCGCCCTTGCCGATCTTCCCGGTGATCGGGTTGGAGCTGTCGGACCAGCCGTAGCCGTGCCCCTTGAACAGGCCGTAGAGGGTCTGGCGTTCCTTGCTCGCCGAGGGGAAGGAGTCGGCTCGGCGGGAGGACTGGTAGAGCTCGAAGAACATCTTCGGCACCCACACCTGGCGCACGGAGCCGTACAGGCGCACCGGCTCGGTCGCGGGGTCGGTGTCGTAGCTGTCGACGATCGCGGCCAGGGCCTCGGTCATGCTCGGGAAGGAGCCCAGGACGCCGCCGTGACTCTGGCGCTGCGCGTTCCATCCGGCTTTGTGGCCGCCCGCGTACGGCGAGTCGTGCGCGTGGTAGCTGACCTTGCCGTAGTCGTTGCCGTCGACCCTGATGGAGGCGCCGTACGTGCTGCCGAGCGGGTCCTCGCGGGTGTCCGCCCGGTTGACCTTCTGCTCGCGGCCCTCGACGCCGCGGCGGTTCTGCTCGTCGAAGAGGGCCTTCAGCCTCTCTTCCAGGGCCTCCCGCTCCCGGCCATGGGTGAGGTTCCGGTTCTTGTGGAGGTCCTTGAACGCCTTGCTCAGGTCCTCGTCGCTGAGTCCGGCCGGGTCCGGCCCATTGCGGTAGACGTCCGCCTTGCGGTTCTGCCGCTCCTCGTACACGGCGTGCCTGCGGGCGGAAAGAATCTCGTTCTGCTCCGCGCCCAGGCGGCGCAGGCGGACAGGCAGGCGCAGGAACTCCTTCTCCAGGGCACTGTCGTCGAGGTCCTGGACCGCAGGCCGCTGCTGGATGTCGCGGAACTGCCGGGCCTGCTGTTCGGTCTCGGCGGACTCCAGACGGCCGCCCAGCTCGTTGTGCAGGTCGCGCTCCGGGGCGAGGTCTTCGTCCCGGTTGTTCGTGCTCGTCGGCTTGTGCGTGCGCTGCCGGGCCTCCAGCTCCTTGGCGTAGGACGACAGTTCGTCGTCGCCCAGGTCCTCCGGGGCGGCGTACTGCGAGAGCCGGTCGGTGGTGCGGCGGCGCCGGTCGGCATACAGGGCCTGCTCGTCCTCGTTGAGGAGATCACCGCGGCGGGAGCCGTACGTGCCACGGTCGCGTTCCGAGCCGTTGATGGCCTCGGTGAGTTCGTCCTCGCTCATCGCGGCCGCGCGGCCCTTCGGGTCCGGCTTCGGCTCGTCGCGGCTGTCCTCGTCGTTCTGGGCGATGCGGCGCCGGTCGAGTTCAGCTTCGACCTTCTGCAGAGCGGCGCGCGCCCGCTGCTTCCGGGCCGGGGTAGTGGCGACCTGAGCGTGGATCTTCAGGTTGTCGCGGTGTCCACGCAGGTCCGCGTCGTGCATGGCGCGGAGCTTCTTGGTGTCCTCGTCGAGCGGCTGCGCGTCGGGGGCGTCTGCGTTGGTGTTGCGATCCTCGTCGGTGACGCGGACGTTGCGGCCCTGCCGGATGAACGCTGCGAGGACGTCGGCGGCCTTGCGGTCGCGGGTCTCCGGCTTCCACTGGGTGCCGGTGATCCGGGCGTTCTGGACGGGCGACCAGGCGAGCTTTCCGGCGGCGCCGACTGCACGGTCGTCTTGGGCGTCGTTCTTGATGGTGCCGCGTACTGCGAGGACCCGCTTGCCCTTGTGTGTGGTCCACGCCAGGTGCACATGGTCGGCCTGGTCCGGGTTCGTGGTGGCCAGGTGATGGCGGGCGATGATCTGGTCAGCGATGTTCGCGTTGTTGCCGATGGGCACGTAGACGCCGTCGACCGTGGCGTGCCGGTCGCTGTAGCCGCCGACGACGGAGGCGATGCGGGCGCCGTCAGGGCCGTACACGGTGATCGGTCCGGGGCTCCAGGAGGTCGCCCAGTATCCGGACACGCCGTCGACGGGCTCGGAGTCCAGCGGCACACCTGCCGGCCGTCCGCCGTTCTCGGCTGCCGGCGCCTCCTCCGGCTGCGGCGCTGGAACGGGCTCGGGGGGCGGTTCCGGCTGCTCGTCCGGCGTCCGCTGCTCCTGCTCACCCTCCTTAAAGCCCGCCCGCGCGTAGTCGGGGATGTCAGGCTCGTCGGCGGCCGCGGGCTCGGGGGTCGGCTGCTGGGGCGTCTCCGCCTTCGGCGCCAGGGTCTCGTCGTCACCGAAGGGGCGGCGGCGCAGCGTCTCGGCGAGACGATCGGTGGCGATGCTGTGCTTGGGTGGGTGCTTCTGGTCCCACAGGGCGCGGGCAGCCGTCCACTCCTGGTGATAGTCGCGTCCGTCAGCGGAGCGCCAAGTCCGTTGGATGTCTGAAAACTTGGGATCAGAGAAGTCGAGAGCGTTACCGTCCTTGTCCTTAAGCCTGCCGACGATGTGCTCGGCGAATCCCTTTGCGTCAGCTTGTCGGTCGAACCACCACGACATCTGCTGGCCGGTGCTGGTGGCGTACAGGTACCAGTCGCCCTCGACACGACGGGCGACGAACTGACCGTCGCCGACGAGCTTGAGACGCTGCTCCTTGGCGAGGGCGTCGAGGCCGCGGACAGCGCTCCGATCCTGTTCAGTACCCGAGGCGCGAAGGGTCTCGGCCTGCTGGGTCCAGCGGGCGCGGACCTGCTGAAGGGTGGTGAACCGGCCGCTGGCCTTGGCCCGCGATTGCTTCGGCTCTGGGGACGCCTGCGGGGCGCTGGTGCTTGCGCGGGAGGCGCGGAAGTCGTGGACGGCCCGGCGGATGGCCTGCTCAGCGTCCTCGCCCTTGGTGGACCGCCAGGTCGGAAATCCGTCGGCAACGTTGGGGTCGGACAGATCGATCGGTTCGTTGAAGCGGCCGGGCATGATGTGGCCGTTGCGGACATGGGTGTTGATGTACTCGGCCGCGCCTTCGGCTTCCTCACGGTTCGCGAAATCGCCCACGTCGAGGAAGCCACCGGTTCCGGTCGAGGTGAGGTACCAGCGGCCGTTGGAGTCGTCGCGAGTGGTGACAAGACCGCCGGACGGAGTGATCTGCAGGTCCTCGTCCCCGGCCAGGCGGCGCAGTGCTGGCGCGTTCGCTTCGGGGCGCTGGGCCAGGTCGAGGAAGTGACGTCGCACAGCTGCCGTGTCCTCGAAGCGGGCGCCGTTTTTGGCCTTGCGGTTCGGCAGCGCCTCGGTGTCGACGTCGTGGTGGCCGCCCTCGGCCTCGTCCTGGTCGTCGCCCTCGGGACTGTCGCCGTCATCGTCGCCGATGTCATTGCCGTCGTCGTCGGCGCTGTGCGGCTCGTCGGGCCTGCCCGGGTCGCCGTGGTCGTCGCGGGACAGGCCCAGGCCGCGGCGGTCGTCCTGATCGCGGCGGGCGTCCTCTGCCTCGACCTTCTGCTGATTCTTGGTCGGGGCGCTGCCGTCAGGGCGCGCCACCATGGTGATCCACCGGGCGCTCGTGCTGTGTCGGCGCCCGGTGTACGTGCCACCAGCCGCACGGTCCTGGACGAGGACACGGTCACGCGGCAGGGCGCGAACGACGCGGGCGAGCTTCCCCGACCACAATCTGGCGATGCCACCGGTCTCGATGAACCGGCCCTTGCTATCCCTGGGGTGCAGGGAAGGGTTCCACGGCCGTCGTACGGACTTGGCCTCAAGGGTGCGACTCAGGTCGGCCGAGGAGGTGCGAATCAGCATGCGCGGACCATGCACACCGCGGACAGTTAGCGTCGTGCGCTGAATTCGGGCCTATGTCACATGCTCTCGGTGAGGATGTGGATGGCGAACCAAGCTGAGAACCCGCACCATCCAACCGCGAACACGGCCCGCCCAGCCTTGGACGTGCGGGTGCGGAAGAGGCGTCGGCAGTTCTCGCTCAAAGTGTCGCCTTCCCGCTTGTTGACGAGGGCGGCTGTCTCAGCAACGGCGAACAGGCAGGTCCAAGCGGTCCAGATGGCGGGCCACATCAGGAGGTCTCCTCGGGGGTGGGGTCGGTGCGGTAGCGCAGTCGGCACCGGCAGTTGACGGTGAGGTCAGCGGGCGCGAACGGGTCACCGGGGTAGCGCAAAGGCGAGCCGTTGACCGCGAACGAGGTGCCGGCGGGCAGGGTCGTGCCATTGAGCTGCTGGTGTGCGGGTCGTACGCGGGGGTCGCTGCGGGACACCCAGGTACGCAGTACGGCGGGCCCTACGTTTTCGGCGGCGGCGTCGGCGGCACCGTTGACCGTCGAGATGGAACAGGACTCGGCGAGCAGGGCAATGAACTTCGCGGTGCGCGCGCGGTAGAACGCGGTGAGCGTGCCTGTGAGGTCGCCGAGGGTTCCAGGCTCGCGCTGCGCCGTGTCGAGGACTTCGACGAGGTCGGCCAGCAGCGAGCTGACTGCACGTCCCGCCATGGCCGCGCTGGTCAACGCTGCGGCGGCTGCGCCCGGCGGCACGGTGCCCGCACCCGTGAGGTCCTTGCTTAGGGCCGCGGCGATGGCGGCTGCGGTCTGCTGGAGGATCGGAACGAGGGTGCTGGTGGTCTCCTCCTCCCACCGCGCCGCGCCGACGACACGGGCGCCGTCGATCGGGTCATCGCCGCGGCGTAGGTCTGTGTCGCCGTTCGGCTGCCAGTAGCGGGTGTGCTTGCGGACCTTGGGGGCGTGCAGGCGGGCGGTGATGACGCCTTCCTGGCGCGCGAGGAGTGCGGTGAGTGCGGCCGAGACCGAGGCAGCCGCGGTGTCGAAGTCGGTTTCGATGACCTCGTATCCGGGTTCATCGCCGTGGGGCAGCTCCTTACGTTCGATGCTGGCCCGTGCGGCGTTGACGTCGTCGGCGGCGTCGCCGGTGCCCGACTGCTCGACGATGGATCGGGCGGCGTGGACGTCGCCTGCTGCATCACCGGGCAGGGTGAGTGGGACGTTGTCGCGGGCCTGCTCGACGGCGCTTGCAGCCGAGTCCCCGGGCGTTCCGTTCGTGGCTCCGTGTGCTGCCGCAACGTCGGCGGCCGCGGTTCCCTGCGGGTCCTGCCCGCGAGCCTCGGCGACCGCGTCGACGGCCGAGCCGCCTGCGGATCCGGAGGGTGCGATGGCTGGCGGCGGTCCGCCCGCACCAGGCAGGCCGGGCATGCCGACCGCTGGGTCCTGCGCGACGCCGAGCGCCGCTGCGTCCTGCTCGTTGGCGGGGACCGGCGCCTTCTGCGGGCTGATCCACAGAGCACGCGTGTGGGGCACGTTGAAGGGACGGCGCCCAGCGATCTCCCGGTACTCATCCGCCGTGATCAGCCCGGCGTTCCACTCCGCTCGGGCCTCCTCGCGACGCTGCCGGCGAGGGAACTCAAGTGCCTCCACGGTGGACGTGTTGAAGCGCAGCGACCAGCCGTCGTCCATGTCGAGGTCGAAGGCGGAGGCCAGCAGCGAGAGGTGGGGCAGCTCGGTGTGCTGCCAGAAGTTCCACTCTTCCCGGTCGGCGTTGGCGTACGTCCGCTCACTCGCGTTGCCGACGATGCTCTCCGGAACGCCGAACGCGCTCAGGATCTCGTCTTTGGCGGTCTTCGACAGCGTCTCGTAGTTCATGTCGCGCGGCCGCGTGCTGGTGTCGACGTAGTTCAGACCGCCGGGCCCGCTGCCAACGACGACGGTTTCGCCTGCCTGGTGTGCGCCGGGGGCGAGCCTCTGCTGAATACGGTCGATCTCGCGCTGGTCGAGCCCGTCGACGTCGATGCCGACGATCCCCGACGGTCGCGCGTCATTGTCGATGAAGCTGATGTTGTAGGTCCGGGCCTTCACGTCCAGGTCGACGGACAGGCCCGCGGCCTCCAAAGGCGTAACGCCACAGAACGGGTCGGTCGGGTGCGGGTCTCTCAACCACACAACGCGGTTGGGCTCCAGTTCCCGTACTCGACCGTCGTACGTCGTGAATTCAAAGTGGGATAGGTAGTCGCCGTGCGGGTCCGGTACTGGCTCGACGCGGTTGGCTGGGAGCAGGTCGAGGCGGGTGATCGTCCCCGCGCGAGAGCGGGTGATCTCAACGAATGCACCCTTCTTCGACAAGAGGAGCTGCGCAGAGAGCCGCTTCTTGAAGACGGTGGCCCGTTCCAACGGATTGGCCTGGACGTTCAGGACATGGAGAAGCGGGTGATCGGCGAGGGTTTCCGCGAACTGGCGCTCGTCACCGCCGCGCCCAATCTCGACGGTGAGCGCACTGGGGTGCTTGGAGATGGCTTCGACGGACTTGAACGTCCAAATCGAGCGCTCGTACCCCTCTTGGATAACGCGATCGAGGTCCCAGCCCGCGGCGCGGTTCTCGGTGGCCCAGACGGTAGTCGTGCCCGCGTATGTCATGGAGACGTAGTTGTTGCCGATCGCCCCGGTGGACTTCTCTTCCACAGCTTCCACCGCTGTGCGGGGGACTAGGAGGCGGCGGATACCGGGCATGAATTGGCGGAGCATCAGGCGCCCTCACTGGCCAGCCACATGCCCGTCGCACTGATGCCCGCCCCGACCTCAACCCATCCCAGAGGCGGAAAGTACGCGAAGGCGCAGCCGACGGCGGCCGCGGCCGCGATGGCGATGATGGTGCAGGCGCATGCACGGGAGACCCTGGTCCTCGGCGGAGCCCAGAAGAGGAAGACCGCGAGGGTGCCCGCTGCGGCCACGGTGGTGCTCAGCACTGGGTGCATGGCTCCCAGTGCAACGAGACCGACGAGCACGCCGGCGGCGACGAGGAGAAGACCGGCGGCTTCGCGGGCGAGGCTTCGTGGCGAGGGTGTCTCAGGCGGTGTACTCACGGCGCGCACGATGGGTGCAGTGCGCGGTTAGTGTCGCGTGCTCGCGCATGGAGGTCAGCGAGGGCGGCTGACCCCGGCCATGTAGGCGCCGATGCCGCGCCGCTGCACCTTCTCGCCTGGGATGATCTTGGCACCCTTCGGCGGCGGCGGCATCTTGCGCTTTTTGCGTATCGACTGGTCCCCGCCGATCAGGTGCCTGTTGTCGACTTTCTCCGCGCAGTCCTCGCCCTTCACCTCGTCGTACGGGCGTCGACAGCCCTTGCAGTAGACCTCCAGGGCGTCGACGCGTTGCCCGGCGATCGTCTTGAAGGAGCCGCGGAAGTCCGCGATGGACGCGGTGCGCGGCTCTACCTGGATCTCGGCGGCGACGATCCAGGCGTGCGAGAGGTCTTGGGGTTCGACGGGCTCAGCCGGAAGGGTAGGGGGTGCTGTCTTTGCCTCCGCCTTCTTCGCCGGAGGCGCCGGGGCTGGCGCCGCCAGGAACAAGGACTCCTGCCCAAAGGCCCGCCCCGCTGCCGGTGAGAGGGGAGCTGTAGCCGTTGTCACCCATTCCTCCGCGCTGTGTCGCTGGTGGGGTTGACACAAAGGCCAACCCCTTTCGCAGCGCGGAACGTCGCGGGGCGGCGATCTGTTACAACCACCCCCAATCAGGATCGCTGCCCTTCAGTGGGCGGTGGCCCCCTCCGCTTTGCTCATATCCCGCGCGATGACACCCTCCATGTGACGCTCGAAGACCGCCGCGGCATCGGGGTTCATGCGGGTCAACGCGACCATGCCGGTGATGATGACATCGCAGACCTCGGCCTCGACGTCTTCCCAGGTGTGCGAGTGCCCCTTGCGAGGGTTCTGCCCCATGGCCCCGATTACCGCCTCGGCAACCTCGCCAGCTTCCTCCTGGATCTTCAGCAGTTGCAGCAGAATTCGCTGTTCGCGAGGAAGCGTGGAGTGGTCTTCCAGGCGGCCCGCAAGGCGGGCAATCGCCTGCCAGGTATCGGTCATGTGTGTCTCGATTCTGTCGTTGTCGCCTGGGGACTTGGAGGGCCGACGCTCATCGGTCCTTGGCGAGGGCAACGAGTTCGGCGAACAAACCGCCGCCATGGGCAAGCTCGTCGTACCTGCCCTGCTCGATAACGCGCCCCTCGTGCATGACGAGAATTCGGTCGGCGAGACGGGTGTTTTCGAGCTGATGCGTCACCACGATCGTCATGCGCTCTGCGGCGATCCGCTTGATCTCCAGGAAAATCTGGTGTTCCCCACGCGGGTCCATCTGGGAGGTCGGCTCATCCAAGATCAGCAGAGGGGTTTTGCGGTACAGGGCCCTGGCGCACACGAATCGCTGCCACTGCCCTCCGGACAGCTCGGCGCCGCCGAAGAGTTCACGGGCGAGCAGGGTGTCGAGTTGCTTGGGCAGTTTCTCGACTGCTTCTCGCATCCCGACCGAGTCGATCGCTTCCCACACCAAGTCGTCGTCGAAGGTCTTGGGCTGCCCGAGGGTGACGTTCTCGCGGGCACGCAGAGGCCAACAGGCGAAGTTTTGCGGCACGAGGGCGGTGCGTGACCATACGGCGTCGGGATCTGCGTTGGCCAAGTCGGTGCCGTCCCAACGGACATGGCCCTTGTCGGCGAGCAGGATTCCGGTGATCAGTTTCGCGAGCGTGGACTTACCCGACCCGTTCTCACCCACGATTGCCAGGATCTCGCCACGGCGCAGGGTGAGTGAGACCCCGTCGACGGCGGGTTCCTCCTTGCCGGGGTACTGGTACACGACGTCGTCCAGGCGGATTTCCTCCACCTGCTCGGCAATGGTCAGCTCGCCGCGCTGGGGAGCGCGTTCGGCCGCCGTGTTGAGGAAGGACTGCATGTCGGCGAGGTACAGCGAGGTGTGGAACAGGGCGGCACCGTAGATGACGAACTGCGACAGTGCTGCCAGGGTGGTCTGGACGGCGACCACCGCGGTGGCAGCGATCGGTGGGGCAACGCGGCCGGTCATGGCCAGCCACGCGAGGGTGGCCCAGGTGCCCAGGAGGAAGACTCCGCCGAGCGCGCTGGTGGACAGGACGATGCGAAGCATGCGGGGAGCGGCGGTCAGGGTGCGCTCGTCGATGCGCTCGGACAGGGCGCGGTACCAGTAGATGAGGTAGCCGGTCATGCCGTTGGCGCGGACCTCATCGCCGTAGCGGGAGTAGGTGGCCCACCAGCGCATCGTGCCGCGCACGTTGCGGTCACCGACGTTGGCGTAGTGGGTCTCGTAGTCGACGCGCGCCGAGAGTACGGCGCCCAGGCCGGCCGGGATCACGGCGAGCAGCAGAAGGGGCAACATCAGCGGATGCAGCGCCGTGATGACACCACCCGCGGCGATCATGCGGACCAGGGCGGCCATGAACCGCTGGGCGTCCTGAACCAGCATCCGGGTGCGAGTGACACCCACTTCGGCGGCCTCCTGGCGGTCGGCGAATCCGTCTTCCCCGTAGGTCGCGGCTTCGACGCGGCACACCGCAGAGACGAGGGCGACGTCCGCTTCTGTCATCAGGAGAGGAGTGATCCTCCCATCGGCGTAGGAGGACAGGGCGCTGCTGATGCGGCCCACCCCTGCGGCCGCCGTGACGACGATGAGCGCGGGCAGCGCGGCGTGCAGATGTTCGGAGACCTGCCCCGTTCCGAGGATGTGGGTCATGGCCTTCGCGGTGAACGCGAGGAGCAGGGCGGCCGATGCTCCGGTGAGACCTTGGCAGGCGAGCAGGAGCATTACGGCGGCTCGGTCGACAGCCCATGCCTTGCGTACGGTGTGCCGCAGCACTGAGGGGAGCCGTGCGCACATTTTCGCGAAACTGGCCTCTGCCAGCGGGTTCTTGGCGTGCTCCCCCTCGAAGCTGAGGTGAGCCGGGGGTGGAGGGGGCGGCATCTCCGCGTTGGTATTTGAGGCGTCAGTAGCAGGCACTCTGCATCCTCCTTGGGGGTTGGTGCCATACCTGGGTGGCTCGGCAGTGCACGGCATAACGACGTACCGCGGGAATCGAACGCGCTCGATTCCAGACGTCCGTGGCCCCGGGAACTGCTGGGCGCCGAACGCACGAGCGCAGCGGGGGTGGGCCCGCAACATGACTCGGGATGGCCGAATCACCGAGGTTGAGACCGGTGTGACGGATGAGGATTGGTCTGGCGTTCACCGGGTCGCGGCGCTGCAGTAGACGAGGATGTCCACCTTTTCCACAGGGTGGGGAACTTCCCGCTCCGGCAGCCGTGTTTGATAGCCGGCAGCCTGGGCCAGGGCGACGAGCCGGCGGCGTCCGTCGTGGATCTCCCGGCTGGTTGCCCCTGCGGTCGGCCGCCATTCAAGCCTGGCGCAGTAGGAGGCCAGCGGCGGCCACAGGGCGCTTTCGATCTCCCACAACACGAGGCGTGAGCCATCCTGGAGGCGGCCAGTGTCCCGCCGTTTCATGCCCAGGTCCTTCGTAAGCTGATCCAGAGGCGAGGTTTCCGACCAGTGGTAGGTACGCGGGGGCGGGACGTAGGCCCACGCGTCTTGAGGGCGCTCGGGCGGCGTCTTCCCCAGCGCCATGCGGTACACGAGCAGGTTGGCTTGCTCGTCCTTCGTCGGGTCGGCGGGCCGGCCTGCTCGCTCGACGATGTACCCCAGCGAGTGCAGCGCTGCCGATACGGCATCGAGGCGCATCGCCCAGTCCGATCCCACCTCGCGGTCGGGGAACCACTCGACCAGTACGCAGATGTCGGCGCCCTGTGGCCAGGAGCACTCGGGTGCGTACAGAGCCCTGCACCAGCCGTCGCCCGGCGCGATGTCGCGGCCGACGATGGAGAGGCCGTACTGCCGCCCGACCACGATCGGGTTGGCGCCGACTTTAAGCTGGTCCAGGTCGTGTTGGACGACCACGGGGGCCGTGCGATTGGGCCGTGCCCGGTCATATACGGGGCGAACGCCTTCTGCGCTGGTCATGTGTTTCCTCAGCGATGGATACAGGTGGGGTGAGGAGTGACGCACCCGGCCGCTGTCTGGGAACTCCATTCACCGGACGGCGGGCAGGTGATTGAACGGGGCGGTTGTTGGCTTCCGCCCAGAGCGCGCGACCGGGGCGCGGGGAGAGTGGTCCGCCTGAGAAGGAGGAGGCCCCAGCTCTGGGCGGCGATGGATTCGTCCGTTCTATTTCTGGATGAGTTCTGGGGGTGCGGAGGGGCGCAGCACTCCACCCTCGATGTAGGCCGTCTTGCCGGTTGCGAGGGCCTGCAGTCCGAGATGGGCCCGTAGTCGTGCACTCACGAACGCTGTGCACGGCGCCCGTGCACAGCCCATGCGCACCAGCTGACCGGCGGGACCCGTTGCCTCAGCTGATGCCCGGCCGCCACGAATGCGGCGTCGTCGTCCCTTCCTCGGCGAGGCAGTGCACGAGGCTCGCTCCTGCTGTGCTGACGGCCTGCGTCATCGTGGACAACACCGGCTCCGGCAGGATTCCCTGATCGAGCTCGCCTTCGCGGACGATCGCTTCCAGCTCACGGTGTGACCGCTCGCTGGCAGATAGGACGGATTGACGCAGGATCTGGCGCGCAGAGTACGCATCGCCCGCCTGCCTGGTGTCGTTGACGATCGCGTCGTGCAGGGGCTGTGCCTGGGCTTCGCAGCCTTCGGGAGTCAGAGCGATGGCCGCCAGGACCAGCCTCACCCGGAACATGCGTAGGTGCGGCGGGGCCGGCTCCAGGGCATCCCGCACGGCGCGCGCCACAGCCGTGAACCCGTCTGCCGTGGCGCGGCCCGCGAGGTGTTTGGCGTATTGGTGGAGGATCTGTGCGACGGCTCGTTCCCACGGTTCGGTGATCGTTGCCTTGTCGATCAAGGAGTGAGCTGTGTCCGGGGCGGTCGTGTGCAGGCTTGCCATGACGTGCGCTTGCCTGCTGTCGTGCAGGCGCTCGGGGGCCTGGTCGTAGACGGTTGCGTGCTCTGCCGCTTGTGGCCATTGGCCGGTGGAGACGAGGAGCCGGGTGCCGTCTTCGAGTAGGACGGTGCGTAGCCAGGGCCGGATGTGGTCCAGGGTCGCGTCGGTGGCGAAGCCCGTGAAGTTGATGGGGTGGCCGTGGACGGTCACGGGGCCGCCGTCGTGCACGGCGCGGTGCACGTTCATCAGCTGCTGGTAGGCGGCTCGCGGGTCTCCCGCTCGGGTGGTCAGCCGTACCAGGTTGACAATTGGCTGGAGGCAGGCGATGGCGGTATCCCCGGTGACGGGCCATGCCGGCTGGAAGAGGCGGAACTGACGCAGGCACAGGTCTGTTGCGAGGTCCGTCAGTCCGCAGTCGGAGGCGATGAGTGAGGACAGGTTCCAGGCAGCGCACGCGAGGTTGATCCGGTCGAGGAGTGGCCTGTCCTGTGTCGACTTCTCCGCGCAGCTGTGTACCTCTTCGACCCGGGCAGCGAAGCTGGGGTAGACGAGGTGGGACCGGCTGACCAGAGGGAACAGCCTGCCGAACCGGTGGGTCCTTGCCTGCGGGGGCGGCGCGGTCACGGCATCGGCCTTTCCGTGGAGTCAACGGGGTGCAGGATCGCGGTGCGGGCCGCGTGAGCGAGAACGCTCTGGGTGCGGGAGCGCAGACCTATCCGGTTCCAGTGGAAGATCACGTGGTAGGAGATGACCTCACGCAGGCCGCGGTCGAGGGTTCCGTCCCGGGCGGCTGTGCCGAGGTCTCTTCCCGCGTGCCGGAACGCGCGGACCCAGTCGGTGGCGGGCTTGAGCGTGCGGTCCGACTGGAGCATCGTGCCGGTGGCGCTGGTGTCGGCGAGGAGCAGCTGCCGCAGGCTCCCGGCCATGGCATGGACTTTGGCGGCCGGTACGTCCGGGGGGAGGGGCCGTTCCTTGGCGACGCGGTGCCAGACGTCGCCCTGCTCGTACCACTCCAGTCCTGCGGCACGCATCAGAGTGGCGCACAGCAGCAGCGACAGTTCCCGGCGGCCCAGGCCCCCTTGGGGCGTGGCGAGGATAGCCCGGCTGTCGGCGTGGAACAGGGCGTGGGCGATGGCCATGCTGGTGTCACCGCCGAACGCCGCGGCTTCGGGTTCGTAGATGCCCGGCCACCAGCGGTGGACTCGTCCGTCGGCAGTGAGTTCGTCCAACGTGTCGGCCAACGTCGAGGGAAGCTGTGCCCCGGGCGCTGGGAGCAGCCGCAGCCGCCAGCACGGGTGTTTGCGGATGAACCACCAGCCCGTGATCAGCCTGTCCTGTTGGGCAAGGTCCAGGATGGGGGCGATGTGGCCGGCCGCGGTCTGCTCGGCGTTGTCCCAGTCAGTGAACTGGACGTACAGCTGACGCCACTCCGGGGGCCCCGCCTGCTGAGCTAGTGCATGCTGTCCCGCTTCCTGGTAAACGGCGACGGCGGCGTCCAGGTCGGAGGGTTCGAGTCCGGCGTGGACTGCGGCACCGTCCGTGCTGGCGCCGGCTAGGACCTCCATCACTGCGTGCAGGGTCGTTTCCAGGTGGGCGGGCTGGTTCAGTCGATTAGGAGACATGCGTCCCATCCCGAGGTCGGCGCAGAGTCGTGGGCTGCGGTGGTCAGGGCGAGTGCGATGCCCGCGTTGCCTTGAAGGAGGCCAGGATCGGGGCCGGGGTGGGCGTGCTGTGTCAGGGCGGCTGTGAGGCCGGGCAGAGCGGTATTCAATGCCGGGGTGGCGGCGTCGTGGGCCGCGCGCCAGGCAGTCTGATAGGCGCCTGCCCAGCCGTGGCACAGCCCTCCATCGGCGAGCCGGTTCAGTTGCGCCGGGTCGGTCAGGCAGCGGGCCATGTCGTGCTCGAACTGATGCTGCAGCCGGGCGTTGCCGAGGGCGATCGAGGCGAGCTGCCCAGCGCGGGCGATGCCGGGTGTTCCGTAGCACCAGCTTGGACGGGCAGGCCCCGTCCGCATGGTGCGGCCAGTGCGCAGTTCTGCGGTGGTGAGGTGTTCCGGCCACCAGGGTCCGGCGGGACCCTCCTGCCGCCACTCGTCCATCCAGTCGACGATGGTGGCGATTGCCTCGGCCTGACCGTCCACGGTCACGCCCTGGCGGTGAGCGAGGGACAGCAGCATCAGCGGACCGGTGATGCCATGCGCTGCCCCCAGGTTGGCATGCCCCCCGGGGAAGTCACCGGAGGCGGTGAGGTCGGGGGCGTGGCCGACCCACCAGCCGGGCAGTTCGCCGTGGTGGTCATCGCGGACGGGACGGGTCAGCGCAACGAGGTAGGTGAGAACGCGTTCCATGGCGGTGCCCCTCGGAGCGCTGCGCAGCAGGTAGGAACCGATGCCGGTCAGCCCATAGAAGACGTCGTACTCGTGGAAGGTGGAGTGACGTCCGCTGCGTAGGCGGGTATCGGCGGCCTCAGCCCGGCGGTGGGCGAGATCGGCGATGTGCCTGTCCATGGCGTTGAGCACCTGGTGATAGCGGGTGGACTCGTCGGTGACGGCGCACAAGAGCATGAAGCCGATGGCTGGGACGCCCAGGTACAGGCCGGTGGTCTCAGCCGCGCTGACGTCTGTTGAGACGGCGGCCGTGATCCAGGTGTGGGCTTGGCGCCAGGTGCCGCGTCCGGTGCGGGCGCGTTCGATGTGGAGTAGAGCGGCACCAGCGGCGCCCGCGGCCAGGGACTGTGTTTGCCAGGGCTGGTCTTGGGGCGGCTGGTGGGGTGCGGCCAGGGATCGGGCGAAGGCGTCGACGATCGTGGCCGGGTCGGTTGTGGTTGTCACTGGCGTCCCTCCGCGTGGCGCAAGGCGCAGGTTCTCGCGAGCCGGCCGGTGGAACGTTCATGGTCGGAGTCGATAGGCAGCGCCCGGGTGCAGTGCTGGTTGAGCAGGGATCGCAGAACGGTATGCGGGTCCCGTTGGGAAGCCAGTTCGCTGCGGTAGGTGTGCAGGGCGGCGGCGCGGTCTTGCCAGGCGTCGGCAATGTCCCGGCCTGCGGGCAGAGACAGCAGGTGCGTACGGTCGGGAGCGGACAGGGCGATGGCCTGGCGGGTCAAGTCCCGGTCGAAGAGGCCGTGTTCGTGGGTCAGGGTGCGCGTAAGCCATGCGTCGGCTTGGCTCGGGTCGCCGATGAACTGAACGGCAAGGTCGTACATGCTGGCGGCGGTCAGGGCCTGGGAGGTCGGGCCGTCGGGGGCGGCGCGTAGCTGTGCGGCGCATGCGGCAGAGTCCGCGGCGAAGACGTCGTGTGCGGCGTCGAGCGCGGCGCCGTGTCCGTAGCGGCCGGTCTGTGGCAGGTAGGTGGTCAGCTCCAGGCGGGCGGCCAGACGCTGGTGATGCAGGGCGGCAGCCCAGTCGTGGAGCCGCGCGGCGGCGGGGCCGTAGTCGTCCGAGGCGGCCAGTTCCAGGTGCAGCGCCAGGTACTGGTCGGAGTCCGGGCTGTTGGTGTCGCGGTGACGCAGGAACCAGCAGCGCGGTGCGTTCTCGAACTGGCCGAGCAGTCCGGGTAGGTGGCCGGTGATGATCTCGGCGTACCGCTGGGGGTGGGCGTACAGGCGGGCGTGCAGGACGGTGGACCGGCCCGGCATCAGCGGGCTGATGGTGATGCGCTCGGGAAGAGACGGGAGGACGCCGGCGGGAGCGGAGTTCGCCAGGGGGATGAGGAGCTGGTGGGATCGGCCGATCCACGCCCGGTCTTGCGGCGTGGGGGTTTCCCGCAATTCGACAAGGTGGGTGCGGTCCAGGCAGGCGCGCAGCAGTGCGCGGGGAATCTGCTGGTCAAGGTCGACGGGTAGCTGCTGGTCGCTTTCGACCAGGGCGACGCGGGCAGGGACATGGAGCCTTGCGCGCCACCGGTCCAGGGCCTTCGCCCAGTCGGCCATGGGTGCGGAGCGTGCGGGAAGTTCTTCGGAGGACAGCAGCCAGCGGGCGGGTGCGAGGACGGTTCGTTTGTACCGGACCCGCGGCAGGTACGGCAGCGTCGCGGCGGCACCGAAGGCGAACGTCTTGTACGCGGCGCTGCGGGCGGTGTTGATCTCTGCCAAGAACCGGGCGAGCGGTGGCGTGTGGATGGACGCTTCCAGTGCGTGAGGGACGCGGGGCTCGATGTGCTGCCCGGTCGAGAGGCGCACCAGGTAGAAGCGGCGCGCATCGGCGGTGACTGCCAGGTCGGCGAGGGGGATCACGCCGGGGCCGGGTTCGTGGTACTCGCCGACGGGGATCGTGTGAGGCAGCAGCTGAGTGACACGGGCGACGTTCTCGTTGCGACGGCGGCGTGGGCTGAACGACAGCTGCGCCGGGATCGCGCCGGGGCTGGCGGTCGCGTAGCTGTCGGAGAGTGTGGATTGTGCTGAGGGCGGCAGGAGGTGGGCGAACCGGCCGAACATGCTGCTGCCCGGCCGGGGCGCTCCGGTGACCAGCAGCCGGTAGTCACCGCGCTGAACGGCTGCTGGTGTGGGGGCATGGATCTCAACGGCTAACTCTGCCCGCGGTACAGGCAAGAGCGGTTCGGAGTGGTCGGCGGTCAGGTCGGCGATCGTTGCCCGGCTGAGGACCAGCTCTCGGCCGGCGTCGAGCTTCACCTCCTGGAGGAGACGCAGGACCTTCTCATCCCGGTCAGTCAACTGGTACGGCGGCCGGGTGCGTTCGGAACCTAGGTAGCCGGCAGGTAAGCCGAGTCCGCTGTCGGCGGTCAGGTCCAGGACGGGGACAACGGCGCCGCTGCCGTACCGCTCAAGGAACCGATGGTGGTATTCACGCCAGCGGGGATATCCGTAGGGGTGGGGCGACAGCTGGTGCATGATCCCGGCGGCTTCGGCGGCCTCGGTAAGCAGAGCCTCGGGAATATGAGGGTCGCAGGCCAGCACGGTGTCGACCAGCACCGGGACCGCTGCGACGCGGCTGATGCGCTGCATGTTCTTCACGAGGCCGGAGCCGGGTTCCCACGGTGCTGAGTTGTCGGGGCGGTCGATTCGCTCGTGGATGGTTGCGACCTGGGCGGCGAGGTCGGTGACGTCAGGGATGCTGGCCGCGTCGGCTTTCTCCAGCTGACTGCACACATGTGCGAGCACGTCGATCGACGTCATGGGGGGCCACAGGCTGCTGATCAGGATGTGCTTGGCCAGCAGGTCGGAGATCAGTCCGGTGAGCTGAGCCGGGCGCGCGGTGGGGAATTGCTCGGCGAGATGGCGCAACAGCGCGGTGTATGTGATCGCAGTGTGAGCTGCGCCGAGCGCAGCGGCGACAGGCCGGGTACGGCGGATGGACAGCTCGACCGGTGCGTAGTTCTTGGTGTGCCCGTCGGTCGGCATTCCGTCCACCACGTGCCGGTCACCGCGTGACCGGCCGGTGTTGTTGGCGACGACTGTGAGCCGGGCAAGGAGGGTGGGGCTGCTCTCCAGCTGGGTGATGACGTCCGTCAGCCAGTTGGCATCGGGACGGAGAACTGTCCCGTATTCGCCTGCCCAGTCAACTCGGGCTGAGGTGGCCACGTGCACGGGGGTGACCCCGGCGAACACGCCGAAGGGCGTCGGTCGGTGATTCCAGCGGAGCAGGTACGCGGCCACGGACCGGATGGCGCGGCGGATGCGACGGCTGTCGGTGAGGGTGCCGTTGAGGATGTCGGTTACTCGCTGGCACAGGACGGGGCTGGCGGCGGCCAAGGCGTTCGGCAGCGGGTCGTGCCACACCTCGGCCAGCCACGCGCGTCCCTTGGCGGGGATGTCTGCGCTGTGCAGATCGAGATCCGGCACAGGTATCTGCCGGGGAGCGGTGGAGGCGCGCAGCAGTGCTCCCCGCTGCCACTGGTAGGTGATGGGTGATCTGTGTGCCACTGGTTCCCCTTCTTGATGGGGCGCGAGGTGTTGCCGGGGTGGCAACCGATCGGTTGCCACCCCGGAGACGTGATGGGGAGGAGCGGTTAGGCGGCGTCCTCGATCGTGGAGACGCAGGAGCTGGCGCCGTTGGCGCAGGTGTCACCGCAGCCGTCACTGGTGGGGCAGCTCAGATTGGTGATGGGGCTCTCGGAGATGACGACGTGGACATCCAGCTGGAACTCGTCGTCGGCGCGGTCGCCGCCCGGCAGCACGTTCAGCGTGGTGGCACGGTCGAGTACGGCAGTGGTCATGTGATCACTCTTTCTGTCCGATGGGATGGTGCAGGAGACCTGGCCCGGCGTCGCGTTACGCGACCGGCCAGGAGACTGAGATCCGGCTGTGCTTCTTGTCGATGATCCGGTCGCCGGGGATCCGGTCATCGGGCGTGGCAGCCGGGTAGACGGCGATGCGGGGGCCGGGAGCGTCGCGGTGTGCTTTGCCCCAGGTGCGGACGATGTCGGCCAGCCGCTCGGCGAAGCCGGAGCCGTCAGGCCCGTAGGCGTGGAACCCGAACTCTGCGTTGTTCTTGTCGGGGTCGCGGCGAACCACGATGTATCCGAAGTTCGGACCGTCGACAGCGACCATCGAGAATCCGAGGCCCGTGGGACCGATAGCTCCGGTAGTCAGCTCGGGGTCGATGGTCATGCTGCAATAGGTCGGCACGTGTGTCGCCAGATACATCTGGAGGGTGCCGATGGGCTCGCCGGTGCCAACGGTCACGCCTGTCCACGTCTCGGCGCGGGGCGTGTCCAGAACGCCGTCAAGTAGCGATGGGTTGGCGGGGGCCCCTTCATCGAAGTGCAGCGTGACCCCCTTGTCTCCGGGCAGCTGCATCACCTGCTGCCTGTGCGAGCCTGCGCCCTGTACCGAGACGAACCCGCACACGTGGGCGCTGGTGGCAACCAGATGGTCGCCCTGCCGCACGAATCCATAGGTGCGGGTCAGGCCGTTGATGCGGAGCGGCACGACGAGCCGGCCGCCGTCCCTAAGCTGCTCGGTCCAGGCGGGCGGGAGATCCCACGCCCCGACGGTCACGATGATCGCGTCGTAGGGGGCGTGGTCGGGAACGCCGTTCTCGGCGTCGGCAACGACGACCCGCACATTGGTGTGGTCGGTCGCATCCAGGAACTGCTGAGCGCGGGCGGCGGGCACCGGGTCGATGTCAACGGTGGTGACCTGCCCAGTGGGACCTGCCAGTTCGGCAATGTATGCAGCGTTCGGCCCGTTGGTGCCGATCTCCAGCACGCTGTCGCCGGGGCGGATGTCGGCCTGCTCCAGCTGCATCGCCTGGATCTGTGGGGCGGACACCGAGCTGGTGTGATTGCCGTGTTCGTCCTCCTGTGTGACCACAGGGTTGTAGGTGCTGTAGGCGTCGTCGAGTGACGCTTCCGGTACGGCCAGGTGCCGGGGCACCTTGCGCATGGCGGCCTCGACGCTGGGCGACACGATGGTGCCGTCCTCCTTGAGCTTGTCGACGACCTTGTTGCGCAGCTCGGTCGCGCGGTTCTCGTCGGGGTCCACGGTCACATCGGTCATAGAGGGGGTTCCTTCGCGGTATCTCGCACAACTGCACGGGTATATCGGCGCGTTGGCCTGTGGTCGACTGCGACGCTAGCCAGGTCGCTGGCCCTTGACGGGGGCTACGCGCCGCCGGGCGGAATGGCTTTCGGAGTACGACTGAAAAGCGGCCCCGGAGATCGTCACTGCTGTCCTTCCTCCTTTCGTTGAGGCGGGTATGCGTGGGGAGGAGCCCATGGGAGGGGGCCCCTCCCCACACGTCGTCCGGCACCGAGCCGTGTTCCAGACTCGGCTGCCGGGTGGTGCACCCGCCCGCCGTCCGGGACCGTCACGTACCAGGTCGGCGGGCGGGCGGTTGAGCGGGCCGGCCACATCTCTCTCACGGAGCGTGGCCGGGGCGCCCCAGGCGCCGCCTCCTCCTCCGCGGGGTGGTCTCGGGCCCTCCGCGCACGGGCACGGTGGTCCTCATGACCAGGAGGAGGCCCCAGTCTCGGTGCCGTGAGTCAGTGGCGACGTGCGGCACAGAAGTACAGGTCAGACGCCCGCAGGCTGGATCTCCGGGTGGGCCAGGTACGCGTCATGCATGGCTTCGGTGAACTCCTCGGAGGGCTTGTCGCCCGCTGCCTCCTCCGCACGGAAGGAGCCGAACCGCTTCCAGTACCGCCGGCCGATCTCACGCTCCATGACCTTCTCGGCGACGAAGCGCAACTGCTTCCCGCGGGTGATGCCCAACTTGTGCCTCAGCGAGAGCGCGCAGATCTGGTGGTTGGCGTCCAGGAGCTTCACGTACTCTTCGGTGCCCACGCCCGGGGGCGCCCACAGGGCCGCAAGGTCGGGGTGCGCAGTCAGGTGGGTGAGCCGGTTGAGCTGGATATGGGCGACAGTTACCTCGTTCCGCTGCCGCTGGTGCCGCTCCCTCTGCACAATCTGGACGGCGCCAACGGCGGCCAGAGCGGCAACGGCTACGTACTTGAACTTCATTGGGTTCCCTTCATTGTGGCGCCCTGTGATTGCTGGCGCGTGATGCGCACCAGCTCCTCGCTGACCGCTCCGGCAGCGCGGAGCAAACTCGTTACGAGGCGGGCGAGATTCTGTGCGCGGTGCGCGGCCGCCCACGGGGAGGCGGTCCCGGCCAACGGGTCCAGGTAGAGGCGCCGGGATGCTTCGCCGAGCGTGACCTGCGCACTACGAGCAGCGCCCGAGTCGGCGGGGAGGCTGAGACACTGGATGCACAGGTCGTTGGCGATGGTCCGGCCGTAACCGGTGAACCTCTCCGTGATGCTCAGCGCGTCCTCGACGGTGGGAAGACCCGAGGTATCCAGCTTCCAGGCGAGCGCCGTTTTGGCGAGAGCCCGGATCTCAACCTTGTCGGGGACCGTAGGCGTCAGCGCAGCCATTCGATCACCTGCTCCACGGTCAGGAACTGGTAGGTCCACGCCCGCGTGATCGCGTGAGCGCGGTTCCGCGCGCGCAAGTTCCCCAACAACTCGCGACCGTCCCGGCGGACGATGTCCACCTCCCGCTTCAGAACAGTGGCCATCTGCGCGGCCGTCATCTCCTGAGCGATGAGGGGCACGAGCTCGCGTTGTTCACGGGGCAGATACAGCGACCCGGGGTCCAACAGATTCGGCCGGTCGATGGCCTTCGTGGCGTAGGCGACGGCGAGTGCGGCAGCCGTCTCCCTCACGCCGTACAGCTTCCGCTTGGCGAGCTTGAGATAGCCCGAAGCCGTGCCCTCTCGGATCTGGAGGCTCAGCGCGACCTCGGCGATCATGCTGCCGTCGGCCAGGCCCTCCAGGACTTGCCGCTCCCTGGGCGCAAGGATGACCTTCGCTACGGTCGGGGGCATCAGGCCGCTGCCCCCTGCGCACGACGCTGCGCTGGGTCGATGACCTGTCCGTCAGGCAGGAGTTCACCGGTGTCTTCGAAGAGCAGGACGCCGTTGCACAGCAGGCTCCAGCCCTGCTCCGGGTGGTGAGCCACCGGGTGCGCGGCCTCCCGATCGGAAGCGTCGGGCGGCGGGCACGGGGGCTGATGCTTGCACATGGGAGAACTCCGGAATCGGGGGTGTGGTTACGCCGTCGGGGTGTGCAGGTTTGTCGCTACCGGCCGACCCGCTTCAGGGCAGGGAATGGCGGGCCGACCGGTAGCGCCGGGCACCCAGGGGTGGGGGTGCCGGTCTGGTCCCTCGCAGTGGCCGGCCGGCCACCGGCGCCAGCAGGGGGCGAGGCGTCGTCGTCTCCACCGAAGGCGACGACGCGGCGTGGCCTGGCTGATCACCAGCAGGCGATGCGCAGAGTGGAGGAGGACGCGCAGCCGCCGTCCTGCCGGGTAGCTCTGGCTCACATGGGTGCCGTCGACGAGAGCACATGCGTGTTCGACCACAGCCAGAGCCACTGAGGATTGTCGGGCGCGTCCGGTGCAAGCTGGCAGGAGATTGGCGATCACCGCTTCCACGGCCGGTACATGAAGGCTGGCGTAGATCGCGGCGTTGCCACCATTCAGGCATTCGCGCGCTGCGAGGATCACCTGGCGGGCATCCTCGCGCACCATCTGACGCTCATCGCCTTGCACTGCGGCGGTGATGGCCTCCAACAGGGTGGTCATTCCTCGTCGTCTCCCATCAGATCGAGAAGGGCGACGATCGCGAGGGCGTATCGGCGCAGGTACGACAGCGCCACGTCGGGAGCGGGGCGTTCGTTGCGCAGGGCGAGCAGCAGCCGCAGCTCCTCGGTGGGGTACAGGGCCACGCGGTGCGGAGCGATCTGCACGAGCTGGTGGGTGGCCCGGCGGAACCGGTCGGCGATCCGTGCCGCATCCTCAAGGCCCAGCGGGGCGACTTCCGGGGGCCGGCGGCGGGGGATCGGCAGGCCGATCCTGGCTAAGAGGCAGTCGAACTTCCGACTAGGGGCGGCGGGGCCAGGACGGTCGCTGAGGGCTTCCTCAAGGGTGGCGATCAGGTCGTCGGGGATCCCCTCGTCTGCAAGGGAGCGGGAAAGGAGGTGGGCGAGCCTGCGCTTCGCCACGTCCCTTTCGGTGACCTGTCGCCTTGACGGCGCGGTGGCTACCTCGACGGCGACCATCACGACCTCCCCGCGGGGACGCGGAACGCGGCCCACGTCGTCGTGCCGTCCTCGCTGACCCCCCAGTCCGTCGAGAAGAAGGCGACGATAAACATGCCGCGACCGGACTCGTCGTCATCGTCGGCGCATCGCAGTTCAGCGGGCTTGGAGTTCCCGTCGCTGACCTCGATGCGCAACTCGCGAGCGGCGAAGCGCACCCGCAGCCCAACCTCCCCAAAGCCGTGCTGGACGGCATTGGTGACCAACTCGGAGACGGCGAGCACGATGTACTCGGCCAGCGAGCCGCCCACGTCCCACTTCCGCAGGAAGGCGGCAGTGATCGTGCGCATGTGGCCGACGCGGGTCTTGTCCGGGGTGAACGACACCTCGAAGGCACCCGCGGTCTGCGACAGTGGCTTCGCCTGGGCGACCGATGCGACGGATGCGGCAGGGGTCATCGGAAACCTCCCAAGTGGGCGGTGCCGGGGAGCGTGCGGCATACGACTCCATTACGTCGGCCGGCACAACTCACCTCGTCGTTCCCTCGACGGGTTTCCAACGGGAGGGTCACCACGTGAGGCCTCATCGCTTCCTCCCCGCGGCCTCCGGCGTCACGAGCGCCACGAACCCGCCGTGGTGGCCGACCCGGTCGAGCTGGAACTCGTACTCGTCCAGGTGCTGGCTGATCTCCGTGTGCGTCAGCGCTACGACTCCGTCGACGTGACCGGCGCGGATCAGGTGCAGCACCCAACGCCAGCCGGGGCGGTGCATCGGGTCCGTCCTGCGGAGTCGGTCCGCGATACAGCGGTCGGCGCCGACCCTCCACCCTTTGCGGTGGGTGTACGCGCGGGCGGCGGCGAACGAGCGTGCCGGCTGCTCTCCAACAGGGTTGAGGCCGTACAGGCACACGCGCGGGGTACGACCGTGGGCTTCGAGCTGTGCCAGACGCTGGTTGAGGACCTCGCGGCGCTCGGCGCCGAGCAGTACGAGCTGGTCCGGCGAGATGCGGACCCGGTCAGGGTGCCACTGCTCGGCGGACCGCCGCTCGACGTCCATCCAGTCAGGGGTCTTGCGAGACCTCGGACGCTCGGGACTCCACGTCTCAGGCGGCGGGTACAGCGGCCACATGTAGACGAACGCCGCTCGGTCCAGGAACTCGGTCAGGGTGTCGGCAAGGGCGAGTGGCATCTACGACCTCCCCACAGCTGGCGCCTGCATCGCTGACACGCGCACCGCGGAGCTGCGGCTGAAGCCACCGGTTATGGCCACACGATGAAACTGCCGCTGGTCGGCGCTGTTCGGGCGGACAGCGCTCGGTCCGCTGGGTCTGGCAGTGGAGGCGTTCATGTGGGTGCTCCCGCTCGTCGTGAAGCTGGCCTACAAGAGCGAACCGCTTGAGCGGCGTAATTGGCATGGGGTCAAGGGACCGGAGGTGGTCAAGGTGGTCAAAGATCGTCCGCGGTCATCGATGCGGCACCACCCCGGCCGCGTCAGGGGGGCGGGCTGTAGTGGTCCGTGTAGGAATGCCCCTGCTGTCGGTGGCCCTCATTGACGAAGGCGAGCTGGAACGTGGTCATGGGCCTATCGCACCGCGCGTCCAAGCGGTCTGCCAGGGGAACCCAGAGGGGGAAATATCTGTCAAGGGGGAAACCAGAGGGGGGACTTGGGGCCATGATTGGATTCCGCCCACCCACAAAGGTCACACTCATGCCAGCAGATCCGTTCGCCGAACTGCTCTTACGTCTCCGCTCGGAGACTGGACGCACACAGGAGCAGCAGGCAGCCGCGATCAACGCTGTTTCCGGCCGGGACACCATGACCCGGCGGGAGATCAACCGCTACGAACACGGCGAGAACATCCCCACCAACCACACACTCAGCCACATTGCGGTGGCCTGCGGCTTTTCCCCTGAAGAACTGCAGCGGGAGGCAGCAGGCGCCCGCGCTCGGCGGAGGAAGGTGGGTCGCCGCGAAGGGGAGGACCTGGACGACGTGAAACGCCGCACGCTACTTGGGGGCGCAATCCTCGGCGCGGCCTCCGCTGCCGAGCCATGGGGCCGCCTTGCTCAAGCCCTAGGCAAGGGTGCCAAGATCGATTCAGCCGCAGCGAGCTCTCTCATTGACCGAGCCAGTGCTCTCCATGTGAGCGAGCACCACCTCACGGCCCGCCAGCTTCAGGGCATGGTGGAGTCGCACCTTGACGCGATCACCGCCGCGCTACCGCGCGCTGGCACACACGAGCGGGCTCTGACGATCGCTGCCGGAGAAACAGCTGCTCTGGCCGGATGGGTCGCCTGGGACTTGGGCGACTACGACAGCGCTCGCGCCTACTACGACGTCACGGAGGACTGCGCAGAGTCTGCCGGGCACCCACCGCTGAGGGCGCTGGCTCTGGCCTATGCCAGCTACGGAGCTGCTACGCCGGAGAAGGCGGTGCAGCTTCTGGCTCAAGCTGCCAAGGACGTGCGGGGGCACGGCAATGCCACCGCTGCCGCCTGGGTTCATGGCCGGTACGCAGAGGAAGCAGCGAATGTCGGAGACAGCACAGGTGCTCTGCGAGCCCTGGATCGCGCCCGGATCGTGTACGACTTCGCCGATCACGCCAATGAACAAGCATGGGTGCGCTTTGTAACCCCGTACCGCGTCGACTCGCTGGCGCTGTCGGTGTACGGGCAGCTGAGGCGAAAGGAGCTGACCACAACAGCAGAAACCGCAGTCAGCCGACTGGGCGGAGCTCTACCGGACTCAGGCGTCGTCGTCCTGGGGGACCTCGCCTCAGCGCTGTTGCGTGGCGGCGATGTGGACCAAGGCGTCTACGTGTCACGCCAGTTTGCGGCCGCAGCAGAAGCTCGGCCGAACACCATGGGAAGGGGCCGTGCGCAGGTCATTGCTGCCGCCCTCCCCGATAGTGAGCATGAACTCGCCCGACATCTCGAGCAGTTCGCGGCCTGATCCGCGCGTAGGCCGCCTGTGAGCGTCCGTGCCGCTAGCTCGACCGGACGCTCACCGCAGGGCTACTGTGCTGCCGACTCGTCGACCACCCACGACAGGTAAGCCTCAGACCCGCCGGTGACCGGAAGGGTGATCCACTCCGGAACCTCGTAGCTGTGCTCCCTGGCCACCCATGCTTCAAGTTCTGGAAGCCGGTCGGTGGTCGTCTTGTAGGAGAGGCGCCATTCCTGAGCAGTCTCGATCGTGCCCTTCCAACGGTAGACCGCGGTGAACGGTTGATCGATGTGGGCGCAGGCCGCCAGCCGGCCCTCGACTGCGCCGCGCGCCAGCGCCTTCGCCTGTTCCTCGTTGTCGATGGTCGTCTGCGCAATCACAATCTCGCTCGCCATGCAACGCCCTCTCCTGGTCGGTGTACTGCGACCCTACCCAGTCGACTCGACCGGTCAGCTGTCGCACCTGATGCTGTGCGCGAACATGGCGAGGGCGCACCGGCGGAAGACGGAGCCACTGTCCGGCACCATGAAGGCAGCGACCTCCGAACGGCTGGCCATCCTGAGCTGAACGTCGCCGAGCGGATGACTAGGAGCCCAGGGGATGGGTGCTTTCCGCCACCTCGACTGCGCCAAGGGGAAGTTGAGTACTACGTTGGATCTGCGCCCGTCCCTGAACTACTTCCGGGGCGGGTCCGGTCAACGTGGTCAAAGATCGTTTTCAGTGGCGGGGGCGCAAGATGGCGCGCGAGAGAAACGAGCGGCTGGCCGCACTCCTCCTAGAAGCTCGCTGGTCACGAGCGCAGGCAACAGCCGCGTACAACCGGGTCGCCGTTGAGACGCTGAATGGCGAGGTGCGGGAGAACTCCAAGATCGGACGCTCCCACGTAAGCATGTGGGTAGGAGGCGTCCAGCCGTCGGGGATCGCGCCCGCTATCTTGTGCCAGGCGCTGTCCCGACGATTGAAGCGTGAGATCACGCCACAAGAGATCGGGTTCGCAGCTTCCGCCTCGCCAGCGCAGGAGGCGCTGGACTGGCGCGTCGATCCATTGATCGCGCTGAACGACTTGGGGAGTGGCGTGGACACGGACCGGCGTCGGCTGTTGGCGGGCGGGGTGTACTCCGCGGCGGCCCTGATCCTGCCCGACGAGACATGGTGGGACGCTATGGCCCAACCGCCGGCCGAGGAGCCCCCGGCGGGCAAACGCGTCGGCCGCGGAGACGTTGAGACCGTACGAGAGCTGACGCAGGCGTTCTCACGCATGGATCAGCGGCGCGGTGGCGGCCACGGCCGACGCGCCGTCGACGAGTACCTAAAGACCGAAGCGCACGACTTCCTCCGGGGCCGATTCGCCAACGACCAGACGCGGCGCGCGATGTTCTCAGCCTCCGCCGAGCTTGCGTACGTGTCGGGCTGGATGGCCTTCGACAACAGCGAGCACACGATCGCCCTCCAGCGCTTCAACACAGCGGTGAAGCTGGCGGCCCGCTCCGGCGACGCGCCCCTGAGCGGGCACATCCTGCGGGCCATGGCGCACCAGGCACTCGACATGGGCTTTCGACGCGAAGCCCTCCAGATCGCGCAGGCTTCAGTGCACGGCGAGCGCTACACCGCCGCCACCCCCCGCGAGCGAGCGCTCCTCGGCGTGGTGCACGCGCGGACCCTCGCCGCGAACAGCCGCAGACAGGAGGCGGCACGGGCTCTGCTGCGCGCGGAAGAGGACCTGTCGAATGCCCACGACGGGATCAGGGAGCCGGACAGGACGTTCTTCTTCGGCGAAGCATCCTTGGCCCACGAGACCGCGTGCACCCTGCGCGACCTCGGCGATCATCAGCGGGCGGTAAAGGAGTTCCGGCGGTCCGTGCGCACCCGCGGGGCTGCGTTCCGTCGCACGCACGCGGTCACCCTCGGGTACATGGGCGCGACGCAGATCGCCCAGGGCGGTGTCGAGGAGGCATGCGCAACGTGGACCAGCGTCCTGGACGCGATGGAGGACGGGATCTACTCGGGACGGGCCCGCCAGAGGGTCGTCGACATGCGCCACCTGCTCTCGCCCTACCGCAAGCGAGGCATCCCGGCCGTCGGCGTGCTCGACGCCCGTGCGGCCTCGTACCTGGCCCAAGTAGATTGATCACAAGCATCGTTAAGACCGAGTCGAAGGGCTGGGGCCATGGCCTTGGAGATCAAGCCGATCGGGGAAGTCGTCGCGGGCCGCACCCAGGTGTCCGATGACTACTGGGGCGGCATTGAGTCGGTGATCCAGATCGACGAGGCCGAGTTCCCCACCGACTCCGTACAGGGCCTGGAGGAGTTCTCCCACCTGGTGGTCGTGTGGCACTTCGACCAGGCATCACCCGGTGATGTCGAGTACCACGCCCGCAGTCCGCGGGGAAACTCCCGGTGGCCGGCCACCGGGACGTTCGCTCACCGCAACCACCGGCGCCCCAACCAGCTGGCGCAGAGCTTCCCGCGCTTGCTGGAAGTCGATGGCCTTCGACTCCGGGTGACCGATCTGGACGCGGTGGTCGGCACGAAGATCTACGACGTGTCGCCGTTCTTCACCGAGATGGGGCCGCGCGGCCCAATCCGTGAGCCCGCCTGGCCGGGCGAGATGCTGGCGGACTACTGGGCAGACAAGGGCTGACTAGATCACCGCTGTAGGGCCCGCGATTCCGTGAGCACTGTCCGAGCAAATCTGGTGATCACGAGCTAGCCCAACGACCTGCCCGGCGTCGCGGAGGGCAGATTGCCGAGGCGGGGTGCGGGTTCGGTGCAGCCCAGTACGTTCGCGCCCTCTGCGACCCCGGTGCCCTGTTCGCCAAGGACCAGGTCCGAACCGGGCTCACACGCAGTGAAGGCCCGGTGGATGCCGGGCCTTCACTTCTGAGTAGCGGGGACAGGATTTGAACCTGCGACCTCTGGGTTATGAGCCCAGCGAGCTACCGAGCTGCTCCACCCCGCGTCGGTACGGTCGACTGTACGGCACCGATCTGGATCGGCCCAATCGACTCTCGCCCGCGCTCAGGCTGAGCCCGATTGCCCTTGATCGACCGACATGGCCGCTGGTCATCCAGTCCGGATCCTGACGTTCCCGCAGAACCAGTGCTCACGGAATTGCGGATCCTGCAACCGCCTTCAATGGGTGCTCCGCGTGGTCGGCCCACGTGGCGGCCCGCTCGGTGAGCTTCTGCAGGTGCTCGTCCACCCTGGCCCCGTCGTTGGCGTACGCGGCCTCGGTGAGCACTTGGTGCAGACGCATCGCCTCCCTCAGTTCATCGGCGTAGCGCCGCACGGCGCCTTCGCCGCGGCCTTCCTCGTACTTCTTTCGCATCTCCTCGTCGAGCCGGTCGGCGATGAACGTATAGAGCTGGGTGCCGGTCTGCTGGCTCATGGCGGCGCCTTCTAGTTCTGGCTGTGCGATCTTGTGGCCGTACATCGGGACCTTGGCGAAGGGGTCTCGCTTGCCCTGCCTTGCTGCGCGGGCATACACCTTGCGCGGGACGGGTGAGCCCTTCGCCCAGCGGCCTGCCTCTTCCAGTTCCTCGTCGGTGGCGTCGTTCTCGGCGAGGTCGGTCGCGCCGCCGGCCCGCAGGCCCTGGGAACTGACCGGCCGTCCGTCGCTGACGAGCCCGGCCCTGGCGAACCAGAGCTGCACGCGCTCGTTGACGGTGTGGCCACGCAGGTACACGCCCCGCACGGTGGCCGTCTTCTGCCGGGTCTCCAGTGAGGCGACCGTGCCGTCCTTGAGCAGGTGGCGGAGCAGCGGGCCCTTGGTGACGCCCTGGGAGGCCAGGTAGGAGATCCACCGCCGCACCCTGGCGACGAGCCGCAGGTCGGGCCGGTCGTGCAGGATGATCTCCTGCTCCTCGTCCTGGTGCGTCTTGTCCTTCACGACCCACACCTTGATCCGGTCGTCGAGAATCGTGAGGTCTTCGATGTCGACGTCCGCGTCCTCGATACGGCGGCCGAGGAACCGGTAGCCGAAGGCGAACAGTGCGGCGTCGCGCCATCCGATCGGGCGGCCGTCCGCCTCGGCCGTCTCCATCATCGGGATGAGATACGGCAGCGTGATGGGAAACGCCTGCTTGATGCGCGACGCCTTCTTGTTCTTCTTCCGGTAGTCCCGCAGGAGTTGCAGGTAGAGGCTGTTGTCCGGCTTCAGGCCCACGGGCATCGACGTGCGGATGCGCGACATGTAATTGCGGATCGTGGACAGCTTCAGGCCCCGGCCCATCAGGTGCCGGCCGTACTCCGTGTACGTGGCCGTCGTGCATGGGATGGCCACTCGCCACTCGCTGGCGCACCAGGTCCGGAAGGCGCGCATCGGGCCGGCTTCTTGGCCCTCTGCCTCGTCGAGCGCGCGGGCGGTCTCCTCGGAGACGTACAAGTCCCGCTCTGTGTACTGGGGGCCGTTTCCGGCGGTGGGTATCTCCTGGCCGGGTCGGAGCACGGTGTGGTGATCGACGAGTGGCCTTCCGGCCGGAGGGGTGGCGGGTGCCGGGCCCTCGTCATCAATGAGTTCGGCGTCGACGATCTCGACGAGCTCTACCGGCGCGGTCACAATTCCCCCTGGTCAAGCGGCAAGTGACTCAAGATTACCGACGACAATCACTCTTATCGTCGGCTACCCATGGGTAACTCAGCGATCCGTGTGAGCTCGTTCACGGCCGCGCCCGGTGCGCCCGGACGGGCTCGTTTGCGCCCTTGCGTACACACGTTCGAGAGAGCAGGGTTCCAGGGCACCACAGCACGTCATCAGCCCCCTTCACTGGAAGTGAGCGAGGACGAACATGGCCAACCGAGAACCGTCCAGCAGCGCCGGCGAGTCCGGACTCTTGATCGCCGTCGAGCAACTGGCCCGCGTGCAGGACCGCTTCGATACCCAGGAGTCCGACCCGACCGGGACTTCCGCCGGGGACGACGGAGACAACCGCGACGGCCTGAATCACCCAGAGGCGTAGGCGCCGCTTCATCCGTACCTGGGCCCGCCGCGGTCTGCGGCGGGCCCGCCTCTCACGATTCCCGGAGGCCATGTGCAGCACCAGCTTGTTCACGCCATCGAGTCCGCTCTCGGTTGGGACGGCCCAGCGCCCATGGGCTCCGCGTTCACCAGAGGCAGCATCCCTGCCCCGACCCTCCTCCCGCGGCTGATGAACCCGACCCGGCTTCTTGACACCGTGATGCGACGCGGCCTGTCGCATCCCCAGTTCCGGGCGTTCCAGGACGGGCATGAGCTTCACCCTGGCGAATACTTCACCGACACCGTCACCCGCCGCGGTCAGGGCGTCCGCTTCGCGAACATGACGCGCCTTGGGGCGCTGATGCGCGAGGGCTGCACTCTGGTCCTCGACGAACTCGACTTCTTCGACCCCACCCTTGAGGTCGCCTGCCGGGCGCTGCAGTGGTGGTCTCGCGAGCTCGTCCAGGTCAACGCGTACCTCACGACCCAGGACGCAGCTGGGTTCGCGTTGCACTGGGACGACCATGACGTGGTGATCCTTCAAATTGCCGGTGAGAAGTCGTGGGACGTGCGTGGCGTGTCCCGACCGGTGCCGATGTATCGGGACGCCGCACCGAACAACGACGCGCCGGAACAGTCCATTTGGCGGGGCACGCTCAAGGCCGGGGACGTCATGCACATACCCCGAGGCCACTGGCACCAGGCCACCCGCACCGACAGCGGCGACGGGTACAGCCTGCACTTAACGTTCGGGTTCGTGAAGCGCACGGGAGTGAACTGGCTGACATGGCTGGCCGACCAGTGCCGGCGCGAGGAGGCGTTCCGCACGGACCTGGACCGGTGGGGCACGGCTGAGGGGAAGACCGAGCAGACCGCCGCACTCGCGTCCGCCACCACCCGGCTGGCCGACGAGTTCCCTCCGGCCGCCTTCCTCGCGACCCGCGAGCAGGAGCGCACGGCCGCCCGGCACGTGCAGACCTCCGGCCTCTTCGGGCCGCCGACCGCCGTGGCTTGCGTTACCGAGTTCCCGCCGCTCGTCGAACCGGAAGGCGAACACGTCACTGTCTCCGCGACGGGCAAGCGCCTCACCTTTCACGGCAAGACACTGCCCGCGCTACGCCTATTCCTGTCCGGCGCGCCAGTGGAGATCAAGCAGGCAGGCATCGAGACCGGCATCGACGCGGGGGAACTCGCCAACATCCTGATCCGGGAGGGGCTGTGCGCGGAGCTGACCGACGAATTGTTCTCGGGCTATACCGGACTCGTCCCTCCCGTGCCGTCCTCGAACGGGCTCTAGAGGTCGGCATCACCGCAGTCGATACGGCCTACAACTACAGCCGCTACGAGGGGCACCGGGCGCTCGTGGATGAGGCAGGCGAACTCCTGGACCGCTTCGAGGTGTCGACCAAGGTGGGTTACTTTCCTGACGGCCACGACCTCGACCCGGACCGGTTGCGGGCCGCCGTAGCCGAGACAGGGGAGACCCTCGGCCGGGTGCCCGACACGGTGTTCCTGCACAACCCCGAGCACGATCCAGGACGGTTCGCGGTTGCGTGCGAGACGCTCGCCGCCTGCCAGGCCGCGGGCCTTTGCCTAGCCTGGGGGGTCGCCACGTGGAACCCGCTGCCCCTGGCGCCGGTCGCGGCCGGGGTGCCCGTACAGCCAGATGTGGTCATGGTGCGCGCCGGCCTGGCCGCCCCCGGCCAAGTCCTCGACGCCGCCGAGAACCTGGCCCACGAGCTAAGTAGCAGGGCGATGTGGGGTATGGCACCCTTTGCGGGCAACCCGTCAGATCCGGTCTGGTCTGGCCTCGACACCGGCTTGTTCCTCGAACCAGGGCAGCCAGCTGTATCGAGCGTCCAGGCCAGACTGGCAGCAGCATTCGCCGTCCCCTCCGTTAGCAGGATCGCCGTGGGCACTACCCAGCCGGACCACCTCGCCGAGCTCGCCGCCGCTACCCGCATCGCGACCAGCACGGAAATGGTTCACGCCTACCGCACACTGCTTTGGGAACGGGCCGGACACGGAAAGGAACCCGCCCGTGCAGCCCACCATGGATGACCTGTCGACCATCGGCCACGAGGACGTCCTGGCCGAAGCTGAGAAGCGCACCGGCCGCGACTTCGACCGTGGCCGTGCCCACTACTCCCAGTACAACGGGACGGCCGGGTTCCCGACGTCGGCGGGCACGTGGGTGCGGCTGGCGTGGGCGCGGCCCGGCGCGTTCAGCGCGCAATCCTGGACGGGGCTGGAGGCATCCGTCGCAATCGGGGGAGTGCCGCGACCGAACTGGTTCGCGGGCTCAATGTGGCACGACGAGGGCCGGGGGGTCGTCTGGCGGGTCGATGAGATGAGCCTCGCCACCGCCCCAGCACTCTCGCCGACCGGCACCGTCGACCGCGATCCGGACCTGACAGACGCATGGTGGGCCGACCTTCATACGGCGCTTGGGAACCTGGCCCGGCACGAGACGAGCCGGGTGTGCGTCCAGCAGGGCCACCTCTCCAAGCGGATCGGGGAGGTGTACGGCGACCAAGTCGACACGACAGTGACGGAATGGACGTGCGCACACGGCGACGTCGGATACGCCAACCTCACCGCCGCCCCCCTCACCCTGCTCGATTGGGAGGACTGGGGGCTGGCGCCTACCGGCTGGGACGCCGCCTGTCTGTGGTCAGCCTCGCTACCGGTCCCCACCCTGTCCGCACGCGTCCTCAACGAGTTCGCCGACGTCCTCAACACTCGAACCGGTCAACTATCGCGGCTGATCCTGTGCGCGAACGTGGCGCGGGCGTACCGGCGAACGGGAAGGGTAGGCCCGCTGACCGGCGCCATGGAGGCTGCGGCCTCCGAACTGCTGGCCTCCCTGAGCTCAACGCCGTGAGGCGGCCTGCCACAGTGACCTGCGCCGATACTTCTGGGCGTAACAGATCTGGCCATCTGACGTAAGTGACCGTGAGGGCTTGCCCCTCGATCACCTACCGAGGAGATGCCCCTCCATGAGCACCACGTTCGACGTGCCCACAGCTGTGGACACGCTCACCCCATGGGTGGAATGGGAGCAGGTCTATATCCGGCTCCAGCCCCATGCTGCCGAGGCCCTAGCCCTCGCCGCCGGGTTCCCGATCTTCCCGGCACCGCTGCCGAACACCACGGTCAAGGTCCGCAGCGAGGTTCCATGCCCGGCCTGCGGCTACGGCCGGCTGTCGCGATCTTGGCGCATGGAAGCACGCGCCCTCGTCGCGGGATCGGGCTGCTGGGGCAAGCACGTATTCGTCATGGAGCCGCCCCTGCCCTTCCTGCAGCAGGAGGACGAGGCGTGACCGCGCTGGCCGTCGAGACGGCAGCCCCGATCTGGGCCGGGCGGGTCATCGTGCGCGCGGCAGGCAGGGTGGCCCTGCACGTCGCCGTGGACGGAGCCCAGGTGCCCGAAGCGATCATGTTTACGGTGCCGGTGGAGTGTCAGCCGGAGGCCAAGTCCGCGCCAGGCGTGCGCCCTTGGGTCGGACCTGTCGACGAACAGCGCCTGTGCGCCCCATGCCTGCGGGTACTGCGTGGCGAGCCCGAGCCGGAACAGGCCCGCCAGGTGGTCACGCGCGTGACTGAGGTCCTGCCGGAGCTCGAACCGGACCACCAACGGCGCCACTTGTGTGCGATTCCGAACCTGCCGACGTACACCGCGCCGAGTCTGCCGGCCGAGTATGGTGGGCGGCTGATCCGCTGGTCGGAGTGGATCGAGGCGCCGAAGCTGTCGCACTACTCGTCGCCGTGCGGCTGGTGCGACGACGCTGGGCCGCGCGTGATGGCCGGTGGCCGTCAGGGCAACCCGCTGCGCAAGGACAATCCACTGCGCTGGCTCGTCGCCTACCGCTGCTCGTACTGCCAGGAGATGCGTGTGTACGAGCAAACCGGAGCGGCCGGCCTGAAGCCGATAGCTAACTTCAAGCCCAAGTCCCCCAAGGGAGCCCGCGCGTGAGCACCACCATCGCCGAGTCTGTGAAGCTGCTGGACAAGGTCGCGTTGATCGCCTGCGGCCGAAGGGCGGGCAAGACCGCCTCGTGCGCGGCGTGCGCGCGCAAGGCTCCGGCCCTGCTGAACATCGCCGCCACGGGCGCCCTGGATGCCCTTGCGGCGGCTATCTGCGGTTCGCACAGCAGCGCCTGCCAGGACTGCCATACAAAGGCCGAGACGATCATCGACGAGACCGTGGAAGTGCCATGCGTCGCCTGAGCGGGGAGATCGGACCGCAGGCGGCGCGGACCCGCGTTCTGGGCGAGCTGCTGCCGCTGGAGGGCTGGCTCAATGTCGAACTGCACTGCCACCTTGACGAGGTTGGCCCCTCCGACCGGCACCCCGACCTGGCGCAGGTCCTGCTGTCAGTGCCGCCGCCCGAGGAAACAGGCCGCGTCGACCACCGGGCGGAAGCCCTCACCAACTACATCATCCGCACCCTGGAGCTGGGCGCCGACATCGAGGAGCTGGAGCGCGACAACCCCGCGAAGGCCGCCGAGTACCAATACCTCGCGGAGACCCTGGTGCCGTGGCTCGTCGCCGCCCCACGGTGGGAACTGAAGGGAGCGTGGGATCGCGGGTACGAGGCGGGGCGTAGGCGCGCTGACCAGGCCAATGTGACCGCTCCGCCGACTGAGGGATGTGGCACCTGTCACAGCCTGACCGAGGGTCCCAGCAAAGGAAGCCCTTCGGCGTTCCTGCGAATCCACTCCCATCCCGCCGCCGGGCATGAAACCGTCGAACAGAGCAGCTGTGAAGCGTAAGGGAGGCCCTGGGTTGAGAACTGTCGTAGACCAACTCCGTAAATGGCAGGCCATGGGTGGGCCAGCGCTGTGGGTGCAGGCGTGGGACCGCACTCTGCGCATGGTTGAGGGGCCGCTCAACGGCTACGCGATCGTCGTCGACGGAGTGGTGGTGGCTGAAGGTGCTGCCGGACTCGCCACGGCGTACTACGTTCTGGCCGCCGAGCGCGGTGTTGAACCTGACGCAGTTACCCGCGAGGAGGTCGAAGCCCTCTACGCTGCTGGCGTTTCGGTCGAGGAACGCCGGGTCGCCTGGGAGGAACACCTCACGGCCATCGGCCATGACATATCCGACGGTGGCGACCCGGTGGTGCGCCTGTGGTCTGAGATAGCTCACAACCACCGCACGCCTGAAGGCAACTACGACGACACCTTCGACTCCTCCATGACCCGCTGGGGGCCGGGCTATCTCGCCGGGTTGGAGAAACTCCGCGGCCGCTTCGCAGTCACCCTCTGACGGGGCCCTGGATGCAGCCCTTCAAGTTCCAGCACGGAGCGGAGACATGGCAGGCCGACAGCGTCCTACACGTCTACGCCCCGTCGATCTTGCCGACCTTCGCCACCACCCCTTGCTCGCCCTCATCTCCGAGGCGAACAAGTCACTGGCCGACGCCGGGTTCCCTGTGTGCCCTGTTGAGCCGCAGTGGCTCCACATCACCATCGACCAAGTCACGGGGCGCACTGCGTCCCAGGTGCCGACCGAGGAGCGCCGAGCCCTGGTGGACGCCCTACGAGAGCGCATGGCGGACGTCGCACCGTTGGAACTGACCGTCGGTTCGCTCCTCAGCTACCACTCCGGCGTCATCGCTGATCTCCATCCCGATGGCAGCCTGGCCGAGTTGCATGCCACCATCCGGCACACCATCCGCGCCATCTGCGGCGAGGAAGCCGCCCGATACCCGTGGGGCGTCCAACACCTGACGGCCGCCTATGCCTACGACCATGCCGACTCCGATGCAGCACTGTTGGTGGTCAGTTCAGGTTCCCCACTCACGGCCACTTGGTGGGGAGTCATCTGGCCGCAGATGTCACGAAGAGCAGTCGCCGACAGCCGACAGTTCGGTAATGCTCGCAGAGGGGTGCTCCTCGATTTGCCCCTCCCATCGACGTGGGGGGCGATCCTGGAGGCCAGGCGTTGCCGAGGAGTCGACGAAGCTGTTGAAGCGACATCCGAGCATGCTGGCGCCGACGGCCGGCGGGGCCAGGGATGTACTGGCAGCGACCGTCTCCCGAGTAGCAGACGATTCTGCTAAGGCTCGTTCATGTGCCTCGCAGCCATTGGCTTTGTTCACGACTCGCGTCAGCAGTTGTTCACCGTTGCGGGAGGCACCTGCACTGCAGTTATGTCGATGTTCACGGCTGTGAGCAGCAGCCCGGACCACGGCCCTGACACTCGGCAATGATGTCGCCGCTACGGGCCACCTGCCCCCGTAGCCAGCGCCTTGCCCTGTCCCTCCAGAAGCGGTCAGACGGCCCATCTCTCCTATGGCACCCGAGCTGCTGCTCAGAGCCGTGAACATTCGACGTGGGCCAGAAACCACAGCGCCTCCCGAACTGCTGTCAAAACGCTGCTCACTGTCGCGTACGGAGCCACAGTCATGGGTGCGGAGTTCACTGCGCGGGTGCTGTTTTCCCGTTTCTCAGTGCGCCGTGAGGCCGTTAGGGATCATGATCTAGCGCGGCCGACGCGCTAACGGGCCCACAGAGCCCGGAATCTGAGGAGAGGTGGGTATCGCGATGAGCACCGACCAGAACGCAACGAGGATCATGGGCTCGGACGGCAGCAAGGTGGCGATCCGCAACAGCAGCACACTGATCATCGGCCTGGAGGGGAACCCCACCACAGGCTACGCGTGGTCTGTCGACAAGGTCGATTCCGCAGTACTCACGCTGGACGGCAGCAGCTACGAGGGCAATGCCAACACGACGCAGCAGGTGAGGGTCGGCGGGGTCTTCAACTTCACCTTCACTGCGAAGGCGGCGGGAACCGCGGCCGTATCCTTCGTCTACCGGCGCCCCTGGGAGCAGTCCGTGCAGTCGTTTCAGTCCTGCACCGTCACCGTCACCGTGGACTGACAGACAGGGCAGGGTGATCCCGTAGATCCTTCAGCCTGCCTCGACCAGAGCATCCTGCGCATGCGGCCTCCGCTTCGCACCTGGCACCAGAGCCGTCACGGATCCATCGCCCGTAGCCGGTTTCATCGCCTCGCTGGCCTGACGAGTCCGAGGCGGCAACTGGCCGGGCCGGGAGGTGCTGGCCGGACAGCTGGCCACAAGCCCACCAGCTGGCGACAGCGGTCACCGAGCGTTACATCCACAAATGGCCGTCCGTGGGGAATTCCCGGTGGCCGCTGTCACAGCACAGCGACCGCTGCGCCGCATCCGGCCCAGCCACGCCCCCTCCATATCTCCGCTGTCCACCTCGTCGACGTCACCGCCGAGACCAGCAGGCAGTCAAAGACCATCACATGGGAAGACCTGGAAAAGATCCCCCTTGGCGGATAGGCCGGACATGGCATGATCATTCGCTATGGGGAGATTCGCGTGGGGGAGGACCGCGGTGGGCGTGCTGCTCGCGGCCGCGGTGATGGGAACAAGCGCGTGCGGCGGCGACGCCGAGGCGCAGAAGAAGCCGACCGCGAAGCCGAAGGCTCCGGCCGTCGCCGTGGCGACGAAGGCGTTCCAGGGTGCCGTCACCGGCTTCGACACCAGCGACGGCTGCCCGAAGGCGGAGGGCGAGTGCTGGGACAAGATGAAGGCTGTTGCCGAGCCCGCCAAGGTGTTGCGGAAGGCGATGAACGCCGACAAGAAGACCGGCCCAGCCTTCTGGCGGGAGGCGTACGTCCTGCTCGACAAGATCGAGGAGGGGATGGCCGTCGGCGAGGATAGGCTCACTAACAGGCCGGACGTCCTCGGGTCCGCGCACGACCTGTCCAACTGGCTCGACGAGAACCCCGTCCAGTAAGCGACGCGAACGAGTGGCGATGCCGCCCTTGGCCAGGCTCGGGGGCGGTCCTCTGTGAAGCGCATCATGTGCGAGACGGGCCTGGACAAGGTGCCGGCCATCGGTCGCTGATGGCGCTCGGGCACCGGATGGGGGCAGGGCCAAGGGCGGCCATCGCGGCGGCCGGGCAGGTTCCCTTCAGCGCCCGCAGTGCGGGCAGCGGCGACTGCGTACTCCGCGGGTGCCGATGTCTATTCCGTCCTCCCGCATCCGCGTCAGGTGGAGGCTTGCGGTGGAGGGGGAGATGCCGACGGCTTCTGCGAGTTCACGCACGGATGGTTCCTCGCCGTATTCGGCGATCCACGCACGTTGCCTGCGTAGAAGGTCACTGCGCCGCTCAGCGGCAGGCTTCCATGCGGAGCGCGTCACGAGCCCGCCTCTGCCTGAGCGCGGGCGATTTCTTTGAGGGCCACCCGGGCGGCCGGCGTCCCGGCAGGCGTCTCCCAGAAGGGATGCCCCGTGACGCGGCGGGACAGGTCCAGTAGCCGACGGCGCGCAGCTGTCTGTGACCCGGCCGGGGCGACGGCCAGTTCGTCGTACGTCAGGTACCAAGCGGTCTGATCCTTTAGAAGGTCCTGGGGGAAGCGGGCACAGTCCATACTCTGAATAGACCACATGTTCGAATTTCAAGGCAAAGCCTCGGCTCGTCGGAGTGTCCTGTTCCCTCGAAGCTGTCCCGTGACGGCGAACCTTGAGCGCGTGCCATCGAACTTTGAGTGAACCCGCCTCCGCAGGTTGTGGACTACCGCTCAACTCGACGTGCGGTCAGCCAGGAGCGACTAACTTGGACCGTCGAGCAGGAGGGGACCGATGGACGCTGCCTGGATCGGCGTAGGTGGAACAGCAATGGGTGCTCTTATCGCCGGGGGCATCGCGGTAGCTCTCCAGAGGCGCAGTGAAAGGGCTGAGGCAGCGCGAACAGCGGATGTCAAACGAATTGAGGCCGTGACCTTGATCGGCGGCGTCCGGGCCGCTGCGCAGGAGTGGCTTACCTATCTCATGCACGTCACGACGGACGCCTCCGCTGGCCGGTTTGCGGAGCTCACGGAGTTCGACGAAAAGTCGGCCGAGCTGCGGCAACAGGTCCATCAGGCGATGGCCAGCGTCAGCCACCTGGGGCCGGAGGACCTGTTCTACAGTCGCTTCGCTGCCACGATGCGCTCCATCGAAGCTGAGGTGCGAAGCATCATCAGTAGCCGATCGAGCCACCAAGCCCATGACGTCATAGTGCGCACAGACTCATTCGGGGCCCTCTTCTCTATGCGGCAGACAGTCACGACACAGATGATCAATGACGTCCTCAATGGACGCTGGATCACCGGCACTGGCTGACCTGGGTCGCGTCAGGCCACCCCAAAGAGCTGGCCGCTCAAGGTATCGATGGCACGCGCTCAAGGTTCCCTGTCACCGGACAGAAGCTTGGAGGACCGCCCCGGCGGCCTTTCGCGTTGCCGCAGGAGAGGCGATTCGATATCCGTTGGTGACGGTTGTACTCCGTGGGGATGAGCTGGGGTGGGTGCAAGTTCGGTCTTTGGTACGACGGTGTGGAGTCAACTGTTCCGTTTAACTTTGTACGTATTCGCCCGCCCCCGACGAGGACTCCGATGCGCCAATTCCATGGTGTCCACCCGGACTACCTGCTCGCCGCCGTCTCCCCTGCCGCTATTGAGGCGCCTGCTGCGCACCGTGCCACGGGCCGGTGGCCGGCATCCGACTTCGGGGCGCGTGGCCTCGCCTCGCAAGCGGCGCTCCGGGGGCTCCTCGACAAGCACCCGTGCTTGGCCGACCCGGACACCGTCGTAGCGGTGTTCTCCGCTGCGGACACCGAGGATGCCGGCAGAGTCATGGTGTGCGCGGAGGCCGTTGCTTCGTGCCCGTGCGGCCACGAGTCTCCCGTCCCAGCGTGATCAGGCCGCGTTCTGGCCGCTGGCGCACAGGGGGCAATCCACATCGCTCTCATTGAGGTCCGCGCAGACAACGCAATCCTGTTCGCTGTCCCCGGCGAACGACGTGTCGCCCAGTTCGAGCCCGCACAGCGACTGGTTCGGGTCGCAGCAGTAGTAGTGCGCGATCGTGTTGCCCACCGCCGCGGTCGGGGCCGCCGCGGGGAGTTCGCCGCGGACGCGCGCAACGACGGTTCGGGTGGCCTGATCGAGGGCTGTGAGGAACGGGTCCGCCATGGATGAGGACGCTACCGCAGTCGCCTGCGGCAGCGGCCCGTAGCCCGGCGGAGAGCGAGAAGCCCGCTACCCTCTGGCTCCATGGAGATCCCGGAGCCCACCGGGCCGCCGTACATCAATCCGGACCGTGAAGAGAAGCCGCCGGTCTGCGGGATCTGTCCGGCCCAGCAGTATCCGCGGAAGCAGTTCGTGGTCTACAGCAGGCCGTCCGGGGAGTGTCCGTTCAATCCGGTGAACGGGCACCGCTACACGCTCGACGGGGGCATTCCGGCCTGCGTGCACCCAGACAAGGTTGGCCTGGAGCCGGACAGGGTTGCTCCGCCACCGAAGGCGGAGCCGGAGCAGAGGGATGCGCCAAGCCGCCGGGGCCGGTGGAGGTTTCCGTGGCGCACTCGGTGACGCTCGCACATCGTGGCGTGGCCCACTATGCGGCGGACAGAGCGAGAAGCACCATCGCGACCACTGCGAAGGCGAGGCACGCCTTCGCAGACCGAGAGGTGATCAGGTGGCGATCCCGGTAGGCGGCGTCGGTCTGGTCGACCTGCGCGACCCCGTCTTCGTAACGGGCCCGCATCCGGTCTTGATGGATGTGGGCGCGGCGCCTGCTGGAGATGAGCGCGTGAATCATGAACGCGAAGCTGGCCGCGCTGCAGCACAGCGAGAGCCTGACCATCATCGTGCATCCACGTGCAGCGGTTGCTCAGTGCTCATCTGCCTGAATCTACCGGTTGCTCGGCGCGGCAGGAGCCTCGGCCGAGAGGCAGGCCCGGCAGACCGGTTCGGCCTTCGGCCCTCCGTAGCGGACCGTCAGACCACGGCAGCGCGTGCACGGGCCGACTCGTCGTGGCTCGCACCCCAGAATGATCGCCGCCGATGCTGTGTCCATCGTCGGGTCCAGGCGTCTCGGGGCATCCTCGGGCATGTTTTCGAATCTACTCAATGTGGCTTGTTTCTTCAGTTGAGGAGGCCGCGGCGGCGCGGCTTGTTCAGGGGCTCCGGCTCGTACAGGGCGAGGAGCACTGCCTCCGCCCGGTCCGGGCTCTTCATGCCGCGCCCCTTCATGGCCTTCTTCGACTCGATCTGGGTGTAGCCGCTCGTCGTCGACAGCAGCTTCGGGGTAGACAGCTGTGCGGCGGCCTTCTTGTCGACGTGGAACCGCAGCCGACCGCGGCCGGAGGAGGGGTCCGGCTGGAGGAGGCTCCGAGTCGCCAGCCACATCTCGTCGCGCTTGCGCCACGGCCGCATGACGGTGCCCGGGTCGTCCTGGCTCGGCGACTCCGACACCATGACGCCGACGATCTGGGCGCGGTGCCGGCCGGTCTCTGCCCAGCGTTGGAGCATCGACACGACTCCGTGCCCGATGCCGTTCTGGTCGACCTTGACGCGCACAGGGTGCGGGGAGTTCAGTGCGTTGGCGAGGCGCTGCGCAGCGTGGATCTCTTCCAAGACCACCTCGGCGACGGACACTTGGTTGTCGTTCGCGGCGCCGGCGGACGCGTGCCGGAATTCGACTGCGTCACCGACGACCCTGTAGACAGTGAACTCGTCGCCGCCATCGGCCGCGACGTCGACACCCAACCGGACCCAGGCGCCTTCACGGACGGTGTGCTGGGCAGTTTCGCCTTCCAGGCCGAGGTCGCACAGGCGGTGCCAGCCGTCGCCAGTCGGATCCTCGTACGACATGGCGGCCTCGACCCAGCTCGGCGGGACGACGATGCCGCCGCCGCCCTTCGGGAACCTCGCGTAGACCTTGGCGATCACGTAGGGGTGATCTTCCCCGTACGACCGGATGGTGCGGTCCACCCAGTCCTGGTCCGGCATGTGGTCGGCGAGGGAGTGCCGGACGACGCCCGCCGGGCAGTCGGTGCAGTACGGGGCCAACTCGCCCGTGATCGCCGGGGAATCGAGGGAGGAGATCGGGATGGTGAAGGTCGTCGGCTCGCTCGGGTCCTCACCCTCGATGCACAGCTCCTCGAACCACGAGGCGGGATCGTCCATCGCGGGGTTGCCGATGGCGAGCATCGCCGCATGCCCGCCGGTGAGCAGGTTGTTGGTGCCGTGGCCGATCATGGGGGCGATACCGCCCGCCTCGTCGACGATCAGCAGGAGATGGGGCATGTGGATGCCCTGCATCGCCGCCTCATCGTTGGCCGGGGCGGAGAACCCGTAGGCGGCTACGAAGTCGTTGCCGTACGGGTCGGGCATCTTGTACTGGACGGTGTCGCAGTAGCCCGGCAGGCCGGCACGCGGCACGATCTTGCGGATGTGCGGCCAGAGCTGCCGCTGCACCTGGCGAAACCTCGTTGCCGTGGTGATGCACAGTGCGGTGCCGACCGGATACACGTTGGTGAACCAGACCGCGGCGCGCGCGGCCAAGTGCGTCTTGCCGACGCCGAATCCCGCAGGGACGGCGGTGCGCTTGTGGCCGACGAGCGAGTCGAGAACAGCGCGCTGCTTGCTCCACAGGCTCTCGCCGAGGACGTCTTCGACGAATCCGCTGGGCGAGTCTCGCCACAGGCCGTATAGGGAGCCGGTTGCCCGTTCGACCTCCGTCATGATGACGGCCCGTTCGCGGGCGGTGAAATGCTCCTTGAAGGCGTTGCGGCGCTCGGTGGGCGTCAGGCGAAGGAGGATGTCGGCGACGTTCGCAGCGTCGCGGGAAACGACACCGGGTCGGGCGTGCTGCAGCTTGGAAGCCGAGGGGGCCACGCGGGTGCGTGTCGGCTGCTCAGGCTGCGTGCGGGACATGATCGGGACGGTGCCGCTCGGGTGGGCTTTATGTCGCGGTCTGGCCGGTGCCCATGCCCAGGCACCCGGCCAGACCGCGGGTTCCGGCGCGCTGTGTGATGACGACCGCGCTGTGCGCTTCGCACGCCGGAAGCCTCGCTCAAGGCCCGCGCGGATCCGGGGGGGAGGGGAGCCGCGCGGGCCTCGGCATCTATAAGTACGTCGAGCGGCGCGATCCTGTTACACCTCTACGACGCCGGGCGCATCGATGGCAGGGAAACGGTTGTCGAGGGCGCACAAGAGCGCCTGGTGCTCCTCGTTGGCGCGGCGTACGGCTTCGACGATGATCGCGGCCTCGGCGATGGCGACGGCGCGCTCGTCGGCGCTGAGCCTGTACCAGGGCGTGGCCTCGTGGCCGCCCGCTGCCAGGACCTCACGGCGGGCCTCGTAGTAGTGGCGGGCGAGGGACAGAGCGCTGGGCATGGGCGTCATGTTGGAGAGAACGCCGCCCCGCCCGATTCTGTGACAGCCGGACGCCGCCATCTGGCCGTCTCCGGCTACTTCCCGGCGGTGACCTGCTCGTCTGTGGCCGTGACCGTGGCGGGCTTCCCGTCTTGGAGCTGCTGCAGACGCTTCAGTGTCGCGGCGAGCATGGCCTGTGCGCCTGATGGGTCACCTGCGGTGCCGCCATCGATCTTCACGCGGATGTTGACCTTGCCCGAGCGGCTGAACCCGTAGACGCTGTCCTCGCTGACGCCGGGGTTGATCACGAGGGTGCTCTCCTCGCCCACCGGCGGTTTGGTGGACTGTTCCTTGCTCGCCTCGGTGCCCTTCCACTTCGTGTAGGCGTTGTGTGCGTCCTTGGCCGTATCAAAGAGGCAGATGTTCACGAAGGCCATGTTCCTCGTGGACCCGTTGTATTCGTACGAGGTGTCGCCGCCCCGGACCCACCCCTTCGGAGAGGAGTCGGCTTCCGTGGTGTTGCAATACTCCCCGTCCGTCACGTCCTTGTCGCCGTGCAGGGCCCATCCGGGAAGCGTCTCGCCGTCGCCCAACAGTGCCTGGGTGATGGCCGCCTGGGCGAGGTCCTTCGTGATCGGCTTCGGGGCCGGGGAAGAGACCGGCTTGTCGCCGTCCGGCCCGCCGGCGGCGGAGCTCGGCTTGTCGCCGCTGGAGGAGCAGGCGGTGAGCGCGGCCATTCCGACGAGGGCCGTGGCAAGGGCGATGCGTACGCGTGACATGAGCGCAGCCTATCCAGCCGTGATCATGAGCCGGCAGGGCCCGATGACGCCAGGCAGGCCCCTTGGCAAGGAGGCCGACGGTGCCTGAGCGAAGCGAGGGCACCGTAACTACTTGATTGTCATGCTTGATGTTCCTACTAAAGGGGCCTGATCTGCCGGAACCCGTTACACCGGAAGCCGGATTCACCGGCGCCGGATTTTCAGGCCCCGGTCACCGGCGACTGAAAACCCGGCCCCGGTGCTGCTTCGGGGCCGGGTCGAGGGACTTGCTGGTCAGTGGCCGCGGCGCCGCTTCGCCGCGTTCTTCAAGTCGCGGGCATACTTCGGAGTGATATCCCCCAGCTCGGCGATCCGGTCCGTGGACCACTCGTACGGCTCCTCCGTCAGCACGAGCGCGGAGTCCTGCAGGAACGGCATCGCGGCCTTCCTGCGCGCGGTCGCCACAGACACCGTCGCGGACAGGGACGGCAGCCGGTCAGCGGCGTCCGCGATGTGCGGCACGCCGGCCTCCTCCGCGGCCGCCTGGCGCTGCTCGGCAGTCATCCGGGTGTTGGGGTCGCCTCCGGGATTGATGGTCGCCTTCTTGTGGCCGCGCAGGGCGATGCGGCGCATCTCGGAGTACGCGTTGGGCAGGATACCGAGGACCTTGTCCAGGCCGCGGACGCCGTCGTAGAACCACAGCGACAGGGCGGCCTGGTTGCGCTCCTCGGCGTGCGCGGCGACCTCTAGGTCGGCCTGCTGCACGATCTCGCAGGCCCGCTTGAACCGGTCGTCGGGACGAGCGATGGCGCCCAGTTCGTCCTTGACCTGGCGCTCGGCCTCGGCTCGGAGGTTTTTGTGCGCGGGGATCGTGAGGTTGTGGTGCGGAGTGGGCATGACTGGCCTCCGGGGCTGGGCACCACACTGGTGCCGGCGAAGGCTGGGGCAACCCCATGCCGAACGAACCCAGAAATAGTACAGCGCAGGGCGCCGCCTTGTCATGGCGACCACCGTGCACCCCTCCTGAGCAGGACAAACCCAAAGCGCCCGAGCAGGAGCAACCGCCCTTCGACGTCATGTGCAATACCTGGATCGCAGGGGTGAGGGACGTTAGTGAAGGCGATCCGTCCCACCGCTGCGCGCGGGACGGCACTGCGGCGCAGCACCCCGAGCCCGGCCAGGCTCCTCATCGCCACCACAGCAGCCGCTCCAGTCCGCGGCGGTGGCGGGGAAGCGGCTGGAACTCCTCGCTCTCCCTCGCCCACGGGTCGCTCTTGCGGGCCTTGTACTCGGCGCGGGAGCACAGCGTGAACACGGCCCAGGTGCGGCGCCCGAGCGTGATGGCGGGCCCGCCGACGCCGTACGGCTTCACGGTGTGGCTGTAGGTGTAGCCGATCGCGAACCAGATGCCGGGCGTCTTCGTAATCCAGGTGCCGGCCGTCCACCGGCCGAAGTCGACGAACCCGGGGGCCGTGCGCTTCATCGTCCCGCCTCCACACCCATGCTCAGCGCGCCGTCCTGGGTGAGCCAGTAAAGACCGCCGCCGGGGTAGAGGACGCGCACCTCGTTGGGGAGCTGCGGGCGGCGCACCTTCCACCCGGCCGCGTACGAGTCCCGCGGGTTGTCCTCGAACCACAGGTTGCACGTTGTGCAGACCAGCAGCAGGTTCGGCGGCTGGTTGATCCACTGCTCGCGGGCGCCGCCCATGCCCCTGTTGACGCGGTGGTGGACTGTCAGCCGGTCCACGGAGCCGCAGCGGACGCAGCGTCCGCCGTCACGCTGGTAGACGAGTTCGCGGACTGCGTCCGTGGGACCGGTGCGCCTTCTGGCCACGAGCGGTCTCCGTCCTGCCCGGCCGCCGGGCCGCAGAGTGCGACCGCGGGAAGGCGGCGGGGCGAGGACGGGACGATGCACACCAGCAGACGCTTACGTCCTGCCCTGTGGCTCCGGGGCCGGCGGCCGCGCTTCGAGGATCTGCGCCACCTCGGCCATGGTCGCCAGGAGCGCCGCGGCATCGGGGACCGTGGCAGACGAGACGATCACCTCGCCGTGCCCGAGCCTGCCGAGGACGAACTCGAACTGGGAGTGGGTCGACTCGCACTCGTAGACGTAGGTGCCCGGCGGGGCGTCGCACAGCGGCCCGTCGGCGTAGTCGAGGTAGGGAAACCGGATCTCGTCGACGGCACGCGCGATCATCTCGTTGGGGACCTGGCCGAACTCGACGTTGGCGCGGCCCTCGTCGTCGACGCAGACCCTTCCCCCGCCGAGCCCGTCCTGTTCGTACTCCAAACGGATGTCGTTGCAGCCGACGTACCGAGGCCGGTCGGCGAGCGAGGGGAAGGCGGCCTTCAGTGCAGCTACGGCCGCGGCCTGTGTCCTGTTCCAGCTCAGTTCCCAGGCGTCGATGGCCTGGAGGACTGCGGGTTGCATGTGGTGCTCCGTTCGTTCACCGGGCACCAGCCGAAGGGGCGGGTGCCGGCAGGAAGTGCAACGGGGCAGCATCCCGGCCGAGCGGTCTAGCGTCGAGCTCAGGACGGGGCGGTCTCCGGTCGGCTCAACCGAGATTGCCGGGCTGCCGAATCCAGTTCGGCAGCCGGGCAGTGTTCGACCGTGCGCTGGTCAGCATCTCCTCGGCCTCGCCGAGAACCTTCGTGAGCTGGCCGATGTGCTCGGCGTTGAGGTTCAGGCGGGCCTCCAGCAGGATCATGAAGGCGCGCGAGGTATCCGCGAGTGCTTTGATCAGCGGGTCGGCCTGGGGAGCCTGCTCGCGGATCTCGCGAAGCGCTCTGGCCATGTCACCGACCTGCCAGTACCAGAACAGCGGCATGGCCTCCAGGCGGTCGTCGCCCTCCTCGACCGCGGCCGTCAGCAGCATGTTGAGCGACGCCCGTTCTTGCACGGCGCCGGTCTTCGCGAGGTCGGCCTGCGCCTTCTGGGCGGTCTTGGCCGCACGGGCATAGGCCGCGGTGGCCAGTGCTGCCTTCATGAAGGGCTCCGTGACGGAAGGGCCCTGCGGCGTGTACTTGCTGGGCGTTCCGCCAAGAGTCTTCACGATCTTGGCGAGGTCCATTGTGCTCGGGACCTTCGTGGGGTCGGAGGGGGCGCTCATGTTGCTCAGCGTAGGAGTGCAACGCTCCACCGCCTGCCGCGGACACACCCAGCTTGGCAAGGGTGTCTGCGGCAGGCCGGGGGTCAGCCAGTGTCGCCGAAGAGGCCCTCGTTCCCGCCGGCGCCTCCCGTGCGGCCGTCGGGCGGGGTAGACGGCTGTGGAGTCGGGCCGCCGGAGCCACCGCCGCTCTGGCACTCGAAGTCGTAGAGCAGGCAGCTCGGCTCCGAGGTCGGCCCAGTGGTCGGCTCGGAGGGCTGGGAGGTCGGCGGGCGGGACGGTTTGGGATCGGGGGCTGTGCTACCACCGAAGACGGCTAGCGAGGCGATCACGGCACCGACGATGACGAGGACGGCGCCGACGACGAGGCCGACAGTGCGGCGGGAGGGCGCGGGAGTGCTCACGGGGCTTCCTTCCGTACAGGGGATGGGAAGCCCGGACGGTGACCGTTTGGCAGGGCTTATGTCGCCTGGTGAGCACCGGCGCTCAACTGTCCTGCCGAACACACGCCTCACTCGGTCGACTGGCGCCCCGTACGGTTGGGTAGCGTGCTGGTCGCAAGGTGCGGCCCAGATGATGGAGGGGTGGGCGTGGAGAGCTTCTTCTCCCCGAAGCGAACGTGGGCAGACGGCCCGTATCTGCACTTCGTAGCCATCCTGGATGACCCGAAGTACCAAGAGTTCATCCAGGCACATCACGACCTGCTGTCCGAGTACGACGACCGTGTCGGGATCGTGCCGGCCCAGTGGCTGCACTGGACTGTGCAGGGCATCCGCCACCGTCTGACGCGGGACCAGGTGGAGCGCGCGGTGGAAGCCGTCCGCAAGGAAGTCGCCTGGAACGCGTCGCGGATGACCGTCCAGATGGGACCGGTGTGGCCGGGGCCCAGCGCCGTCACAGTCGCGATGTACCCCGAGGAGCAGCCCGCTTCCCTCAACACCCTGGTCCGTAAAGCCGTGTCGACGGTGAAGGACATTCAACTGCGGGCGGCCGGGGACCGGCACTGGCCGCACTCCACGGCGGCCTACTTTCGCACCGGAGACGTGCACGACGCCGAGTTTAACCGCCGCTTGCGCGGCATCCGCCCTGCACGCGTCGAGATCAGCGTCAGCCGACTGCACGCCGTGTATATGCGGCAGGACGTCGACCGCGGCTACTACACGTGGGATCACCTCGCGGCACTGCCAGTGTGCGGCACCCCGAATCTGACGGTTCGCGAGCGCCTGGACGAGCTGGCCCTGCAGTCGGACAGGGAAGGTGGCGAGCTGTGGCGTGACGCGTGGTACCGGGCGCGTGCTGTGGTCTCACCCGCGCTCGGCCACGAGGTGATCAGCACGACGGGCTACCCGACCACCTCCGGTGAGGAATACGTGGACGGTGCCAGCTCCTTGGCCATCGGCTTCTACCTCCTGGCACGCGAACGCTCGGTGCCCGTCTCCGACGTCAATCGACAGGACATCGAGGAACTGGCCGGATCCCGGCGCGATATCGGGCTGACGGAGCGGTGGACCGACCGACTAGAGGCCCTCGGGCACACGAAGGACGAGGCCGACGATCCCGTCATGGTGCGCTGGCGTGCGCTGTGCCACGAGTACCCGGAGCCCGACCCGGACCACCCCGACGCCAGCACGTACCGCGTCGGACAGGCAGGCGAGACCGGGCTGCACGTTCTACTGTCGCAGCACAACCGGGGAACCATCCGCTTCTGAACCTCGCCGCACTACGGCCAGAGTGGCGCTCAAGAACCGGGCTGCGCCACGATGCTGCGATGAACGAGGAGCCGCTGGAGGAGTGGGCGCGGCGGCGTGAGGAGCGCCGGGCCCTGTCGAAGGGGAAGCTGCGGGCGGTGCCGCTCACGGGCGGCCCGAATCGTGGGGCACACGTCGAGCCGGACGCGCCACGCGTGATCCAGGAGTGGGACGGCACTCAGTGGGTGACCGTCGGGCTCGTCGATGACCTGGCTGCCGCGAAGGCCCTGTTGCACCCGCCGCAGCCAGTCGAGGAGAAGCCCGCCGAGTGGGACCGGCCAGCCTTGGGCAAGGGCCGCGGCCGGCATCGGAAGCCGTCCCCTGCGGAAGAACGTGACGCCTGATGCTCGTGTGATCGTTGTGGACAGAGCGACCAGTCGGGTAGACAGGCGTTCGACGCACTGCGCACGAGGGGGAGAGCATGCCCGACCGGAAGTTGCCTCGGGTCGAACGAGAGATGGCCTGGCACGCGCATCTTGTGCTTGCGACCCGCACACCGTTCCTCAGCACCACGCCGGGGGCTGATCCGGACTGCCTCGTCGGGGAGTCCCTGTACGACAGCAGGGCGGTGCACAGCGCGCTGCACAGGCTGGCCGTGAGCGTCACCCCCGAGTCGCCCCTTGCCCCAGCCCTCCTGCCCGCTGTGGTGGCCGCCGGGCGGCTCCTGTCGCTGCGCTCCTCCTGGATCGACTACTGCAACGAGCGGTTCTCCCTCGACCCGTTGGCGCAGGACGTCACGAGCGAGATGTCTCGGCAGTACGTGGCTGGCGACGTGGTGCACGCCTGGCCTGACTTCGATCAAGGGAAGGCCGCGTACGAGGAGGCGGAAGCGGCGCTGATGGCTTTTCAGCCTGTGCTGGCCCGGTTCTGTGGCGTCGATTCTGGATCCACAAGCGCCGTCACGAAGGGCGGCTCGGCGCACCCCTGGCTGCGGATGGTGTCAGGCATCCGGGGCAAGCGGTGAGTTGGGGCTGGGCGCTCGTTGGCGTCATCGTCGCCCTGGTCGTGGCGGTCCTGGGCGCAGGGTTCCTGCGCGGGATGGTCCAGGGCGCGAAGGAAGGGGCCCGGCGAGACCTGTTTACGTTCGGCGGCGTGCAACAGACCACCGACATGCTGGCGAAGTTGAGCACGACCGCCGCGCACTCCTTCGTGCCGCCTGGCGCGGACGGCCGCAGTCACCCGTTCGGGTGGCTGTGGTGGCGTTCGCACGTCAACGCGGAGGGGAAGGCCGAGCACGACAGGGGGTGGGCACTGGCCTACCGCCGCGCACGGAAGGCCGCAGGGCTGCCGTTGACCTGGAAGGCTGCTGCGGGCGAGCTCATCATTTCCCCCGGCCGGACCGAGCCGGCACTCACCGATCGCATCAACCCGGAGCACGACCAGCAGAGTTGACCGCGCGCGGCACCTACCTCCTTACCAGGGACGGGGGCTTGACCGCAGGGGCCTTCGGGGCGGGCATCTTCGGCTTGGCCGCGGACAGGGCCTTGGGCATCGACCGGTTCTTCGAGGCACCCCCCGGCGCAGCCGGGCGAGCGTCGTCGCCGGCCACGCGTTGCCGTCCGGTCCCGTAGAGGACACACGGTCGGCCGCCGCCGGACGGAACGAGGTCACCACCCTTGGAGCGCACGACGTGACAGGCGGGCGTGTCGTCGCAGTCGGAGGAACAGCCGGTCAAGAGCAGAGCGGCCGCCGCGACGGTGGCGACGGCAGCCGAGGCGGGGCGCAGCGTGTGGAGTCGGGCGGTGAGGGTGTTCACTAACGGGCCTTCCAGTTGCTGGGCAGTCGGTCGGTCGCGCATCCTGGGCGGGCCGTACGCCTTGCGTCGCGCGCTGGGCGGCTGGCCCGGCCTCCAGGGCGGGAGGCCGGGCGGCACGGTCACACTGCTAGGTCGTACTCGGCCCACAGGTCGTCGTAGTGGTAGAGGCCGGTGAGGTAGTCCCGGACCCGTGGCTCCCAGTCGATGCCGTGGATCGCGGCGAGGACGAAGGCGGCGACGACTGGGCAGACGACATCTCCGGCCTGCTGGAACTGTGATGAGCGGGAGCCCTGCCATGGGTAGGTGGCGCGGAAGGAGACGAGGGTCCCGGCCTCTGCGGGGGTGAGCCGAAGTCCATCACGTTCGCGGACCCAGGTGCGGGTCTTGCCGGTGAGGCACCAGGACGGCTTGTCGGCGGAGTAGCAATTACCGCCCTTCGCACGGCCGGTAGCCGGGTCGACGGGCCGGTTGCCTCGGGTATTGATCCGCTCGCCCTCGTCCCAGCCGAGCGCTTCGGCCATGGTCGTGACTGGCAGGGACGCGGCAGGCGGCGCGATGGCCACCCACTTGTGGCGGGTGGCGACCATGAAGGTCCGCTTGCGTCGGGAGGCGACGCCGAGGTCTGCGGCCTCCAGAACGGCCCAGGAGGTACGGAACCAGTCGGCGCACCCGAACTCGATCGAGAGGTCTTCCAGGACGCCTTCAGGCAGGTTGCTGGACTGCTCCATGGCCATCCACTCGATCGGCGCGCCTGCCGTCTGGAGGCCGAGCGGCCAGATGACGACCTCGGCCATCAGGCCAATACGCGGGTCGGTGAGGCCGTCGAGCATTGCGCGGACCTCGGCCCAAGTGGCGCCGGAGCGCGGGGCGTAGCCCTCGTGGTAGCCGTATTCGGCACACAAGCGGCAGTCGCCTTCGAGGTTGGGGTACAGCTCGTCGCAGCACACCTCGTCGAGGCGGATGAACCCGGCCGCTTCACCGACGTAGGCGATGGTCTCGCACAGAATCTCGATGTTCGCCTTGAGGAGTCCGGCGCGCTTGCCTGCCGTAGAGAAGCTGGGGCATGGGGGGCTGATGATGACGCCGCGCGTGCCGCGCAGTGCCAGGTGCTCGGGGTCGAGCTTGGCGATGTCGGCGCAGACGCGCACTTGTCCGGCGGCGCGGGCGGTCGCGCATGCGTCCTCGTCGATGTCGACGCCGACGACGTCGAAGCGTGTGACCCCAAGGACCGTCTTCAGTCCCTCTCCCCAGCCGCCCGGACCAGCGCACAGTTCAACAACGCGCTCCGGTTCGCCTTCCTCCCAGGGGAGCAGCCAACGGCCGGGCCATGGCGCGGCGATCTCGTCGAGCTCGGCCATGACGTGGGTGGGTATCGGGGCGCCGGTCCCCTTGTGGGCGAGCGCGGTGGTGACGACGCTCTGTTCTGCTGCGGTCAGCTCGGGCACTGGGTTGTCTCTTTCGCTTCGGGTCTGTCGGCGGTTGCTCTCCACCAACACCAGAAATAGTACAGCATGCGTCGCCACGGGTATGTTTATGCAGTCCAGGGAGGTATTTGTGGCCGGTGCTGTATCAAAAAGAGGTGGCCGCGCCAAGGTCGAACGGCGAACAGGGCGCCCCTTCGGTATGAGGGAACGCCCCGCCGGAAAGCCGTGCGAACTCAACGAGCAAGCGGGCCAGGGTGGTTCAGCGGGCCGACCCGGCCACTGTCAGGGGCGCCCGTCCGCCCGGTCCAGGACGACTTCGCGGGGGCGTTCTCGGGCATGGGCATGGTCTCCAGTCGGAACCGGGGCGCGCCGCTCGGGCGCGCCCCGTGGGAAGGGATGGGTCAGCGGGTGAGGAACGGGGCGAGGTGCACCAGGTGGTCGACGCCGACGCCGTGCAGCTCGGCGGACGCGGGCGTGGTGTCCCGCACGCGGGCGATCGGGTCGGTGGGCGGGGCGACGTACCCGAATGGGCCGGTGCTCCCGCCGAAGGTGAGTCCGCCGTCGTCGAGTTGGTCGACCTCCGTGTACTGCACGAGGTGCGCGGCTATGCGGCGGCCCAGACGGGTGCCGACGGTGCGCATCGGGAATCTGGGGGTCTCGGCGGCTGGCTCGGGCAGGAACAGCGGCAACAACCGCTCCACGGCGGCGACAGGACCCGTGACGGACATGTCGCAGGCCGGGTTCGCGCCGACGAGCGTCACGGCGTACCGCACGCCCGCGCTGCCCCAAGTCACGACGTGGCTGTTCGGCTGGTTGCCGACGTGGTTGAGCGTCGCGGCGCCGTGGGCGCGCACCGCGCTGCCGATGAGGTTCAGGTGCCGCAGCCGGGCGTGCTCGGCCTCGGCAGGTCGGTGGGAGTAGGCGACGGCGGCGGCGTCGTCCAGGCGCGGCAGGACGAGCCGCAGGGTCTCGCGGGCAACGGGCTCCGGCGCCATCCGGTCGAGTGCCAGGTCGGGGCCGTACGGCTCGCGATCGTCGAGCTGCCACGCGATCTCGGTGCGCCACGGGTGTGCGGCGAGGATCAGGGCGCCGGGGCGCCCTGCCTGGGCGAGGCGCGCGGCGGGGCGGGTCGTCCACCACGCCGCGTACGGGGCGACCGTCCAGGCGTTGCCGTCGCGGTGAGGAAGATGCTCGGCGACGCGGTGGGCGAGTGCCGGCGCGGCGGTCACGGGGGCGGTGGCAGTGGCCATCAGGTGGTTCCTTCGGGTCATCCGGCGTTGCTCTCGCCGGGGAGTGGACCGGCAGGGAGCGTCTTGCGTCGCCCTCTGCCGGAAGCGGGGCGTAACCCCTTCGGTTCGGGTGGCCCGGTTGCTCGTCGGGCCAGGTGCCCCGGCAGGGTGGCCGGGGCACTGTGAGCGGCGGTCAGTCCTCCGCGTCGTGGAGGTCGCGCACGACGGCGGCGATGCGCGCGGCGAGCGACGGCAGAGAGTCAGCGGTGGTCGCGTCCCGCAGGTAGGTGCGGCTCCCGCTGTCCGAGTCGTCGGCGACGTAGAGGACTCCATGGGTCATGGGGTGCCTGCCGGTGTCGACGAGCAGCAGGTAGCCGAACGTCTCGTCCTTGTGCTCGATGGAGGCGCCGACGCCCCACGGGACGGGCTCGGCTTCCCAGTCGGGACCGAGGAGCTGCACGGCGGCATCGCCGATGTCGGAGACGCTGAACGGGTGCTGGGTGCCGGGCGCGGGACTGTAGCGGCCCTGCTCGTCGTACGGCAGGGAGGTGGCGTACGCCGTCTCGAACACCACGATCGCGTCCTTCACGGTGGCGACCGCGGCCCGGATGAGGGGGCGACGTCCCCGGCGGACGGCGGTCGCGATGGCCACGTCGACGATGGCGCCCTTGAGCTGCGCCGCGGCCTTGCTCCAAGCCGGGGCATGGCGACGGGCAGACGCGTACGCCTCCATCGCTCCGAGTCGCTTGGTGAGCAGGTCGGCGACGTCGCGACGGCGGGGGCAGGCGGCATACGCGCCGTAGGCGGCGCGGGCCTCGGGGGCGAGCGGGGTGATGGTGCTGCTCATCGTTGGTGCCTTTCGGGCCTGGGCCGGTTGCTCTCCGGCCGGGGGTGGGGCGCACCGGGCGGTACGCCCCGTGGAGCGGGGTGGTCAGTTAGCGGCGAAGCGCTGGACGGCTGGGCAGTCGTAGCCGATGCAGTCGCAGACCATGGCGTCCGCCCAGGTCTGGCCCTGGCCGCAGGAGCAGACGGCCCACTCGCAGACGGTGAACCGGATGGTGGAGCCGCCGCACGCGGTGCACTTCAGGTGTAGCTCGGCGACGCGCGCCCGGTTGCAGGGGCGGAGGCTGTCGACGTTGACGGCGCCTTCGAGCCGCTTCCACTTCGCGAGGACGGCGAGCACCGTGCGGAACCAGCGGTCGGTGTCGGTGTCGGCTGCCTCGGTGTCGGTGTGGAGCCGGTCGAGGTCGGCACGGAGCGCGGTCTCCTCGGCGGCGTCCCACTCGTTGGGCGGGAGTAGCCGGGGCAGAGCGGGCAGGGGCGCGGCGCTGAGTGGTGCGGTGATGTAGTCGATCACCGTGTCCGGGAAGCGGCTGTCGGGGTGCAGGGCGATCAGCTCGCGGGCGTCGGACAGGGCACGCCCCATCTCCATGAAGGAAGCGTTTGTGGTCCCGTCGTAGGCGTCACACGCGGTCGCGGCGGCGTCGAAGTGTGCGGCGATGAACAGGAGCGCGGTGATGGTGGTGGGGGCGGCGAACCGCTCGCGGGCGACGCTGGCGGCGGTGCGGGCGCGGGTGGCGGCAGCGATCTGGACCGAAGTGGGCTGGTAGGTCACGGGGTTCCGTTCGGGTCTGGGCCGGTTGCTCTTCGGCGGGGTGGGGCGCGGCGGGGAGGCCGCGCCCCGACGGGGCTGTGGGCTACTGGGGGTCGCGGACTCGGCCGTCGCGGTAGACGAACAGCAGCGGTCCGCCCTCGTCGGTGCGCACGGCAGCCGTGTGGGCGCGGCCGGGGTGGGCTGTCATCACGGCGTGGGCCTGCTCGATGATCTGTTCGCGTGGCATGTCGTCGGGTAGGTCGGTGACGGTCTCCTGACGGACGTTGGACCAGTTCGCGTAGAAGTCGATGCGCATGGGTGGGGCTCCTGTTCGGTGAGGGGGCCGGGGCGCGGACTGTGCGCCCCGGCGGGGGGTTGTGTCCGTCAGGCGGCGACGAGGGCGGCGCGGATGACCTTGTACTCGGCCTTGCGAGGCTTGTAGTTCGCGACGATCTGGGCGACCTGCTCGGCGGTGTAGCGGTAGACGGTCACGACGCGGCGGGCGTGGCCGTTGAGGGTGCGGCGGATGCGAGCGGCGCGGCCCCGGATGCCTGCCTTGCGGGCCTGGATGCGAAGCGCGTCGGTAGCTCCGGACACGACGTCGAGCGGGGCGCCGGTAGCGATGACGTGGGTGGTGAGTGATCGAGGGCCGGTGCGGACGCGGCGGGCGGCGGTGGTGGCGACGCGGCGGGCGCGGGCAGCTTCGCGGTTGGCGCGGGCCCGGTTGCGGACGATGGCGGTGGCGCGGCGGGAGTTGGCGGAAGCCATGGGGTCCTCATTCGGTTCGGGTCTGTCGGCGGTTGCTCTCCGCCAACAAGAGAAATATTACAGCACGCGTCGCTCTGAATCCAAACCGAGGCTGCCGAACGATCACAAGGCGCCCTTCTTCCTCTGCAACTTCGAGCAGATGGCGCCCTTCCGGCGGGTGTGGGCGTAACTGCTCAGCGACGCGCGCTGTACTGACGGGGTGGCTAGAACAGGGCGTCAGGCTGCGGCTGCTCATGCTGCGCCCGGCGGCGGGGAGCAGCCGAGCGCACCGGCGTCTCGTCGCCGAACAGGGCGGCCGTCCCGTACGCGTCCGGGGTGGCCGGCACACGAGCACCTGCCCGCGCGGTGCCCTCGTCGACCAAGGCGAGCGGCGTGGACTCGTCGAAGTCGGCACGCGCCATCTGGTTCCAGTCGCGCCCCATCAGCCCTGCACCCCGTTCCCGGCGTTCAGGTCGACCACGGTCATCTGGTTGCCCTCGCCCGTCACCTCCAGGACCGGCGGCCACCCATCGGTGGCGTAGCTCTTGAGTTGTTCGTACGCCAGGCGCGCGGCCTCCTCCGGGCTCGACGCCTCGAAGTCGTCGGACCACGTCACGCCGTACATGCGCACGGGCGGCTTTGCCTCCTCGGCGGCCTGCCGGGCGTCGGCCACGACGCTGACGGGGATCACGACCACGGGGCGGTTGCGCAGGGCGATCACGCACGGCTCGTCCTCGTACTCGTCGTCGCCGGGCTCGGAGGGGTGCAGGCACACGAACCGCCATCCGACGTCAGCGACGCGGTCCGGGTTCGTCATCGTCCAGCCGTCGACGTTGTCGCACTCCTCGCAGCCCTCGCACGGGCAGTCGGAGACGGTGTGCGGATCGGCCGGGAACGGCGTCGGAGCGTGCTCAGTCGGACGCACGCCGGTCCCGTCGCTGAACTGGGCGACCACGAGATCACCAGCCTTCACCTCGTGAGCGCGGACGGCCACGGCGTCGTCGAGGCTGAGCCCGTACGGCAGAGGCTCAAAGTCCTCGGCGGTCGGCCGGTCGGTGAGGGCGAACGTGACGGAGCTGTCGGCAAAGGTCAGGGTGTGCATGGCGGAGCCTTCCGGTGTCGGGGCGGGGAGGGCGGGGCGTGGCGTAACGGCGACGCCCCGGCGGGCGGTCAGTGGTGCTCGCGCCACTCGTTGTCGAGGGCGCGCAGCGCGGCCGTGAACTCCGGGGTGCCGGGCCTCTCGTCGAGGTCGCGCACCTGTGCGCGCCCGTCGGGGTTGTCGGCGCGGGAGCCGTCCGGGTTGGTCCGGCTGTACGGCGGGCGACTGGCTACCGTCACGCACAGGTCGATGGCGGTACCCGCGCCCTTGCACTCGGCGGGGACGGGGTGAGGGCCGCAGACGCCGTTGCCCATGGTGCGGCAGTTCCAGCCGCTCTCGTCCTCGTCGATCCGGCCGTCACGGTTGTCGTCGCCCATCGCGGCCGCGCGGCCGTCGGTGAAGCCATCGTTGAACGCGGTGGCGATCTCCGCCTTGCTGGCAGGCCGGTTGGCGCGGGTCGCTTCGGTGCCGTGCCCGCCGGAGAGGACGGCGGCGAGCCCAAGGGCGGCAGCGGCCAGCCCAGCGACGAGAAGCGCCGCAGGGTGGGGGCGGCGAACGAGAAGGCGCGGCTTGCGCATGGGGAAGTCCCTTTCGGATCGGGTCTGTTGGCCCGGTTGCTCTCCGGGCCGGTGGTTCGATCGGAACGCTACACATCGCGAACGAAAAAGTACAGCGTCCGCCATTGGTTGAGGCAACTCTCCTATATGTAGCTGCTGTGCGCCGATTCCATGGCTCGACTTGCCGTCGTCGTGACGTCCGCTGTACTATTCAAGTGTTGGTGGAACACCCCGCCGAACAGCCCGGAGAGCAACCGGGCAGACCCAAACCGAAAGGGACACCCATGCCCGTCACCCTGGACAAGACACCCCGCTCCTTCACTGTCCTCATGCAGCAGGGAACCGTGTGCGGCGTCCTGCTCACCCCGGACACCGAGGAAGCGAACGACGAACTGGCCATGGCCACCGGCTTCGGCGACTGCGTCGACCTCTTCGAAGTGACCGCCATCGACGGCTACGCCGCGAGCATCCGAGCCATCGCCGCACATGACCGCGCGACCGCCATCGAGGACTACATCGACCGCGTCGGCGTCACCTACGGCGCAGCCCGAACCGTCTACCGGGACTGCCGCACATGGGCCCGCGCCCTGACCCCCGAAGGCCGCGCTTCCTGGCTCGCCCACGGGCTCCAGGACTACATGCCGCTCAAGCACTTCGCACTCATCGAGGCCATGCGCGAGCACGGCGAGCCGACAACCTGACCCGCTCGCACCGCCCGCCCCTCCCGGCGGGCGGTGCGCCCCGCCCTGTGCATCGGAACCCCGATGCCGGCGCCGGGCGCACCGCCCGGAAACACGGATAAGCACCCCCGAGGAGCACGACCATGCCTACGAAATCCTTCACCATCAGCGCCCGCTTCGACGCACACCAGCACCCCGACGGCGAGGGCGACGGCTGGACCGAGCACATGCGCCTGCTCAACGGCCGCCTCTTCTACTTCGAATACGGCTACACCGCCCAGGGCTACCAGACCTTCCGCGCCTACGCCCGCGTGCCCAGCTCCCGGCCCGGCGCCCTCCCCGACTGGCGTCTCCGCCACGAGTTGCACACCGACTAGGCCCACCAGCCACACCAGCCTCAAAAACGCCCAGCAGCGTGAAACAACCCGCTCTTACACATGCGCGCGCGTAGAGGTCTCTCAAAACTCGCAAAATCCCGTCTCCCCTTCCTTGGAAGGCCCCTCCTGATGACCGTTTCGACCATCACGGCCGACCTGACTTCGGCGCAGATCATCATCACGCTCGACCAGTGGGCGACGCCCGTCGTGCTGCTGCCCGACAAGATCGCCGCGCGGCTGGCCGTCTCCTCCCGTACTGACGTGACGGACTACGGCTACTGCCACTTCGAGTCCCGCCGCTTCGGCGACTAACGCCCCGTGCTCCGGCAGTCGGCCCCCTTGCTGGGGGTCGGCTGTCGGCCATTTGCCCAGTTCTCCCCATGCGCCCTCAGCGCCCGCTCATAGGCTCGCTGACTGGCGCGGAGTCCTGTCCGACCGGTCTGGTCACGTACCGGGCCCCGCCCCTGATGAGGATCTGTGAGTCCACCTGCCAGCACACTCACCCACCGTTCCATGTTCGCCGTACCCGACGCGGAGACACTGCTCGACACCGCCCGCTGGGTGTCCGGGGCATGGCTGAAGAAGAAGTTCCCGCACGCTGCCGTGCAGCTCGGCACCGGACAGCACGCGCTCGGCGACTCGTCGCTTCTTCTGACGCAGGCCGCGTACGACGACGGCGGCGCAGAGTACGCCACCCGCATCCAGCTCCGTGAGGACAAACTGGAGGCGACATGGCGCACCACCGTGACCGCCGTCCGCTCCACCACGGGCGACGGTGGCAGTGTGAGCATCGACCTGGAGTGCTTCCCCAACAGCACGCAGACCTTCCGCACCAGCAAACCGAACCTCATCCGCGACCTGGTGGGTGAACTAAAGCCGTGTGACGGCGTGTCAAGGCTGAGCGTGAACGCGCTGCGCGTCACCCACGATCGCGTGGACTCGCTCCTCGACGTCCTATGTGACCCCCAACGCGAGATGCCCACCGTCGTCGCGGCACGACCCATGCAGCGTGATCCGTTGTGGTCGGAGCGCGTGGCCGGCACGATGCGGCAGATCGCCGGAGACGCGTCTGCGTATCTGCTGTGGGACTTGGCCGCGGTCGACGCGTTCCGCGAGGCGATCGGCCACGAGCACCGTGTTGGCCCTGGCGCGGTGCGGACGTTCTTGCCGCTTGTTGACCCGGCATGGGCGTCGGACGCACCCCGGCATCGGCTCCTGGGCCCCGCCCGGTTGACGGACCCGGCAGACCAGACGTGGCGCGGTGTCGCCCGCCGCGTGCAAATGCTTGCCCTGGAGCGTCCCCTACCCTGTCGGCTCTCCGCCGTGGCGTTCCCCGACCGCGTCGCCGAGCAGCACCGCCAGGAGCGCCGTGAGTCCATGGACAAGGCGCGACTCCTCACAGCTGTACCGGCACAGCGGGTGGGCGGCTATGACGAGAAACTGCATGCCGAGGTGTCCCTGTTGAACGGTCTGTTGGAGCAGGCCGACAAGGAGCTGTCCGAATACGGCCGCACCGTCGATCTGGCCGAGCGGGCGAACGCGTCGATGCAGGAGCAGCTCCAGGCGGTCATCGCCGAGAGGGATGGTGAGATCGAGGACCACTTGACGACGCTGGACGCGTTGCAGCAGGCGCGGGCGGAGGCGGATCGGTTCAGGCTTCTGCTGTTGCGTCAGGGGCGCTCAGCCGAGGTTGCCGAGGCTGCCGAGAGTCTCCCGGGGATCCCGTCGTCGTTCGAGGAACTGTGGGAGCGCCTGGAGGAGCTGGAGCACCTAGCGGTGACCGCGGACCGCCGGGTCGCGTTCGGGCTCGACGAGCACCCCATGTCGCGCACCTGGGCGGCGAAGGGCTGGACGGCGTTGGTCTCGCTCAACTCGTACGCTGCGGCGGCGCTGGGCGGGTTCAACGGCGGCTTCTACCAGTTCTGTATGGCGCCGCCCGCGGGGGCGAAGCCGTACCCGGTCAAGCAGGTTGCGATGGCGGAGAGCGCATCGACGATGGAGCAGTACGGGCACGAGCGGATGTTCCCGACGATCGGCGGGGTGCGTGCGGAGATGCAGGCGCACGTCAAGCTCGCCACGCGCGGCCGGATCGCGCCGCGGGTGTACTTCCTGGACGACGTGAAGGGCACGCGGGGCGGAAGTGCCGGCCGTCTGGTCGTTGGGTACGTCGGGCCGCACCTCACCAACATGATGACCAACTAGGCGGGGTGCTCCGCTTCGGCGCAGCGGGCGGCGTAGCGAGGGCCGGACAGGCCGATTTGCCAGGGGCCACCATCTCCGGCGTGACGCATGCTGTACTATTTTGAGTATTGGCGGAGAGCAACCGCCACAGACCCGAAACGAAGGGGAATCCGTCGTGTCCTTGACCCTGACCCTGCCCACCGTGGACGAACTCACCGCCCTGTGCGGGCCCCTGCGCACCGTCCTCGCCGACTCGGGGCCCGTCGACATACAGCCCGAGCACGATGCCGTGTACTCCCTGGAGATCCTGGGCGGCAAGACGCTGCGCGAGTCCGTCATCAACGGCCAGTCCGGGCCCATCCTGATCATCCGGCTCTTGGAGTACATCGACCCGGTCACCCGCACCACGCGGTTCGGCGTCGAGAAGTGGAGCGTCGTCGGGTACCGCACCGTCGACCACTCGGCGCGTCTGATCTCCGATGTCGAGTACGAGCGGCAGGTGCACGCCGAGTTCGCTGCGCCGACGCTCCCCTTCGGCTGTGAGCGGTTCGCCAGCAACCTGGCCGCCTTCTTCGACTCCACCGACGTCCTCTGACCATCTGCCCCCCACCGAGGCGCAGGGCGAGCGCCGTCCTGCGCCCCACCCATCCCGCACGGAAGGACCGCCACCATGGCCACCACCGCACGCAAGAGTCCGACCCCCGCACACCGCCGCGCACTGCTCGGCGCACTCGCCGACAACAAGGGCCGCGTCCAGGAAACGAACACCCGCGTCTTGGGCGCCATCTACCTCGCTCGCTGGGTGACCGAGGTGACCAACACCGGCCGCGCCGCCGCAGGCGCCCGCTGGGCTGGCTACGACGGGCCGACGTTCCTGTCGATCAACAGCCGCGGCCGCCGCGCGCTGCTCACCGATGCCGGGGACACCGCGCTCCGTGGCGCCGGACCGGACGGGCGCCTTCCGGAGGGCACCCCGTGGCCGACCACGAATGCGCTGCACCGCGACGGACTGATCGAGTTCCGCGACCCCCACGGCAACGTGCAGCCCAACGACGGCGACGACGGCGTACGCGGACCCCTGTACGCCCCGTACACCACCGACCTCGGCCGCCGGCTCGTCACCGGCTTCCCGCAGGGCTGCCGAGCCCCCCACGCCGCCTGACAGACGCTCACCGGCCGCGCCGCTCCTCATTCGGCGGCGCGGCCCTCGCTCACTGAGGGGACCGGCTGCCCTGCTTCACCGACGAAGACGGAGAGGATTGCCCATGTCTTCGCGGATGCTCCCGGGGGTCCGCAGGTATCCCAGCTCAACCAAGTACCTCATGCTGCGACGCGTTTCCTCGGGTGGTAGCGACAGTTCCCTAATGAGCCACTCCGCATCTGCTTCGGGCCCGCATACATCGAAGAGCCACAGGCACTTGATGTAGGTGGCCAGGTCGGTAGACGACAGGCGGCGGTCGGTTGCGGCTTCGTGCCCGACCGTGAACGCGTACGGCTCACAGTCCTGGTGAGTGATGCGCGAGAATTCGAATAGTTCAGTCATAGCCGTCCCAACGAGACGGCGACTCTCTGGGGACGACCCGTCTTGCCGAGGTGACCGGACATGCCCGTCTTGCCCCCTACAGCCGGGGGCCTCCCGCCAGTACCGTTGCATGCTCATACGGCGCGGATACGGACGGCGTATCTGGAAGCGCTCGGGAAGGAGTTCACCGAAGCCCTGCACGATGGGGTGATCGAGGAGTTCATCAACGCGCGGGGAAGCATGGATCCCGGCCGGCCAATGCCGTCGCTGCCGTTCGTGGACGGTATCCCCGCAGACGAGAGCCTGTTCGTGCACCTCACCGCTGCCGGAGCCTGGTTCAAAGTGGACACTGGCGGCCACATCGTGTTCAGCGCAGGCGGCCAGGAGTGGATGTTCGCCGCCTCGGCACTCGGTGTGATCAAGCCTCTCGCCGAGGGAAGCACCCCGGCCCTGGGCGAACTGGCAGTAAGCTCCGGGATCCCCGTCGGACACGTCGCAGCTCTCGTCTCCGAGTTGGTCGCGGCCGACGTCGCCGCCGTCAGCCGGAGAAGGTAGCCGATGTTCACTGCCCCTGAGCAAGCCGTCAGGGACCGCATGATCTCCGCCCGCGGGCATGCGTGCGCCCTGTTGGGCCTCGATGGCACCGCGGGCGGAGAGGTGTGGGGGTACGCCGGAAGGACGCTGTCCGGGGCTGTCAACACGCCGGAAGGCGCCTCGTGGCTGCGGCTGGTCAGCGAACCGGAGAGCAAGAGCGGCGGGAAGTTGTGGGACGGCCCCAAGGAGGCGGAACGGTCCGTGCCACCCGCCGTGCCCCGGCCCCAGCTGCTCGATCTGCGCGACTGGTCTGCCGACGGATGGGACTACCGGGCAGAGCACTACGAGATCGTCGAGACCCCGCCCGTGTCGAGGAGTCCGGTGCTTCAGCACTGCGCGGATCTGCCGGAGACCTGGTGGAAGGACCTCCGCCAGGCCCTGGACCACATCGCGCTTGTCCGCACGGGCCGGCAGGCGGTGCGCGAGGAGTACATCCGTCGCCGTGTCCCGGAGTTCACCGGCGTCACCCCCGGCGAGATCGGCTGGACCACAGCACACGGCGACATGCACTGGGCGAACATCACCGGCCCGGCGCTGGTCTTCCTGGACTGGGAAGGCTGGGGCACGGCGCCCCTCGGCTACGACGCCGCGAACCTGTACCTGCACTCGTTGCCCGTGCCGGAGGTCGCCGAGCGGATCCGCAAGGAATTCGCCCACGTTCTGCACACCCCGGCCGGACGCGTCGGTGAGCTGACCGCCTGCACCGAAATTCTCCAAGCAGCCGCCCGAGTGCCGTTCTACGCTGACCTGGCTGACGGCGTCCGGCAGCATCTTTATCACCTGAAAATGACCGCGCCGGGCGCCTGAGTTGGTCGTGAGGAGCCCCCCGCAGTGTCAGGAGCAGCAGGCGCGTCTCGTTGACGGCGACGAGGGCGGGACCGTTCGTCCAAGTGTGGACGTGGGGTTGGGTCCGTGTTCGGGGCGCCAAGGCGGGGCCTCGTCGGGGTCGGGCAGGCCGGTCACGACATTCCGTCATTGCGGCACCGCTCGGCCGTGTCCCTTGGGCCCCATGGCCGTTAGAAGTGTGCGTCCCGCAATCCCCCGTGCGACGTACGTCAGCCCGAGGCCACCATTTCGCCTCGGGCTGACGCGCATTCGGAACCCCAGGCAGCAGGACGCGGCCAGCTTCAGCAGGGGGCAACCAGCTGCTGGGTGTGAACGTAGCAGGCCGGAACCCAGCTCTCGCCGCTGTTCAGCCGGTACCACACTGCGTTCCCGCCGACCCACTCGCCGAGCTTCCGGCCTCGGCAGTCGAGCCGGAAGTTCTTCCCTGACGCGACGGTTTCGCCGGGCGACTCCTTCTGGGTCAACTCCACGCAACGCGTGCTGTACTATTTTGGTTGTTGGCGGAGAGCAACCGCCGACGAGACCCGAACCGAAAGGCCCGTGCGCTATGTCTGCGCCATACCTGTCCCCGTTTCTGCCCGACGTCAAGCGCAACCGCGATTCCCTCGCCGCGGCCTGGCCGCGGATGCTCGAACTCGGCTACACCACCCGCGCCACGCCTGTCGACGAACCCGAGGGCTGCACCCGCACCCGGTGCGCCGGAGTCCACGAGGGTTACCCGGGCAGCGAACACCGATGGAGCCTGCACTGCCTGTTGTGCTCGGTCGACATCGAGGTCTTCTACAGCCACATGCGGGAGCGCAAGGGCGCCAACCCCGCCCCGCCGCGCCGTCATAAGGGCTGCAAGTTCTCCGGCCCGCACAAGGCTAAGGCGCGCGCGGCCCGCTTCGTCGAACTTGGCCTTGCCGTCCCCGTCTGGGACAAGGACGCCCGCGCCGCGCTCGGGGCCTGACCCGCTCCGCCGGGGCCGCGACGTTGACCGCCGGGCCCCGGCACCCTCCCCACCCATCATCACCTCACAGCCTGGCGGCCCCACGCGCACGCCGGCCAGGATTAGAGACAATGACCATGCTCACGCACACGCATAGCGGAAGGGATGGCAAGTGCCCCTCGCCGTTCTCCTGGCCGGCCTGACCGGCTCTGGGAAGACCACCGTCGCTCAGGCCCTGACTGGCCACGGCTTCGTCCGGCTGTCCGTCGACGAGGAGGTCCACCGCCTCCATGGTCGTTACGGAGTGGACTACCCCGAGAACACCTACTTCGAGCGCGAGCAGCCCGTTGTTGAAGCGATCCGACAGCGGTTCATCAAGGAGCTGGAAGCTGGGAACGACGTCGTCCTGGACCACGGGCTGTGGCGCCGCGCCGAGCGAAGCGCCTGGCGGCAGACAGCCAGCGATGCGGGTGGTCACACTCTGATCGTCTACCTCCCCGTCGATCGCGCCGAGCTGCTGCGGCGGCTGGCCGAGCGTAATGAGCGCGAAGACGCCAACGCTCTGACCGTCAGCACCGCAGCCCTTGATGATTTTGTCGCCCGCTTCGATGCTCCGGCCGAGGACGAGGAAGTGATTGTCTACAGCGGAGAACTCGACGTGCTCGTGAGGGCACTTCGCGACGCCCGCAAGGGCTGAGGCTTCCAGCTGTCGAGGCTCCGGTTCGCCGGGCCTCGTCGTTACGCCCCTGCTAACTGCGTGGTGAAGACCCCGGATCAGGCCCGGACCTTCAGGATGTAGGGGGTGAATCGGCCATTGTCAGTGGCATGCCGTACTTTTCGGCCATGCAGATAAGACCCGTGCTGTCCGCCGCCGTCGCCGCGGTGGTGGCAGCCACGACCCTGACGGCCATGGCCAGCCCCGCCCAGGCCACCACCAAAGCGCAGACCTGCTCTCGGCAGGTCACCATGCGGGGCTACTCCGATGCCCTCGACAAGACCACGTACCAGGGCGCTTTCGTCGGCGATCTCTCCTCCCTCGCCACGGACCGCCGTGGCCACCTCTTTGCCCTGTCTGACCGCTCGAAGGTCTTCACTCTGGACCACCAACTCCGGCCAAGAGCGGTTACGTCGCTGACGGACGAGAACGACCGTGCGCTGGACTCCGAGGGCCTGGCTGTTGAGCGCAACGGGGACTTCCTTGTCACCAGTGAACTGGAGCCGTCCGTCCGTCGCTTCGACCGGCATGGCCGACTCCTGGGCCGCCTGCCGGTGCCAGACACGTTCCAGGTTGCTCCGGCCGGGCACGGCATCTTGAACCGCACCCTGGAGGGCCTGAGCCTCGACCACGGCGGCCGGACGCTCGTCGGCGCAATGGAAGGCTGGCTGACGACCGACGGCATGAACACGCGCCGCTTCCAGACCTGGGAGCGTCACGGCCGCCACGACTTTCGGCTGGCTCGACAGTGGGCGTACACCGCGGAGCCGGGCTACGGCATTTCGGAGATCGCCGCGACCGGTGACGGCCGGTATCTGGTGCTGGAACGATCCTTCGCGGCTAACGTCGGCTGGACGGCGAAGCTTTATCTGGCTGATCCGCGGCACGCCACGGACACCAGCCGTGTGAAGGCCCTGGCCGAGGACCAGCCGCGGGTGCGGTTCGCGAAGCGGACGCTATTGGCCGACCTGAGCGGTACCTGCCCGTCGCTCGGCGCCGTGTCGCACATCCCGAGTCAGGCGAACCCGCTGATCGGCAACATCGAGGGCATGACGATCGTCAGCCGGGAACGCGGTGGCAGGCTGAAGCTCCTCCTGGTGACGGACGACGGCGAGAGCCCGGCAGAGATCACGCGGCTGTACGACGTGACGGTGCGCTTGCCGCACTGAGCAGCAGCGCGCTGAACGCAAAGGAGCCCCGGACGAACTGTCCGGGGCTCCGTGCTGTTCGAGTGTCAGGCCAGGAGGAACGCCGCGGCGGTGGCGGCGCCGAGCGATGCGCCGGCCACCGTCTGGGCGACGGTGTGGTAAGTCAGTGCCACACGGGACCAGCACACAGCTGCGGTGAGGATGTAGGCGAGCAGCCACCACGGCGAGTGGACGACGGCGAGCATCGCGACGACGGCGGAGGCGACCGCGCTGTCCACGCTGATCTTCCAGACGGTGTTGATGGTCAGGAGTCCGATGGTCATGGCCCAGAGGGCGAGCATCGCGATGAGGATGCCGGTCGGCGCATGTCCAAGGACCATGGCGAGCGAACCGAGGCCGATGGACGCCAGGATGACCACGAAGATGGGGGCCCGCTTCGTTCGGTCCACCACGTGGCGGTCGCCCCAGGTGCCCCTCTTGCGCTCCCACTCGATGTAGGCCGCGGGGATGATGCCAGCGCACAGTGCGCCGAGCAGACCCCAGGGGATGCCGGTCCAGTCGCCAGCGGCTGCGACGCCAATGCCCAGCATGCCGGCCAGCAAGGCGTTGCGGGGCTGCAGTATGTCGGTGACGGTCCTGGCCGCCGTGGTGATGGTCATGTGGTGGCTCCTGCGGTGGTGAGCAGGCGCTGTGCCTGGGATGGGTCGGTCTTCCGGTAGGCGTTGGCGACGTGCCGCAGCCAGGCGACTTCGCCGTCCTGGTCAGTGGTCTGCTGCTGCTCGAACGCTGCGACCGGGCCCGCGGGCGCCCCTCCAGCCTTGGCTGCGAGCGCGGCCTTGATCCAGCACGCCTGAGCGATGGCGCCGTGGGCGGAGTCTTCCTTGGCAGCGGCCATCAGGTTGTCGGGGACGTGATGACGCAGTTTCTCGATCGCGTCCCCGACATCGTGGATCCACCGGTCGAGCCGGAGCTCGGCGTCCATGTCACGGCGGGTCAGCTCGCGGTACCGGGAGCGCGGCGGCTGCATCGGGATGGCGGGGAAGGCGGTCATCAGCTCGCGCCACATCCGGTACAGGCGCGCGAGGGCCCACCAGGCGCGGGCGCGGCGGAGGCCCTTCTCCGAGGCCGGGACCGATACCCCGAGCGCGAACAGCACGAAGAGGAGAAGTTGCATAGCCTCGGTGGAGGACTCGATCTTGTGGGCGACCGCGTAGCTGGGTTGGTCGGCGAGCCAGACCCACATGGCCAGCATGCGGCCGAAGGAGTAGGCAACGCCGAGGACCATGGCGAAGGCCATCATGCCCAAGCCGACGCGCAACAGCCCGCGTTCCTCACGGCGGAACGCGCCGGCCCACTGGTAGAGGCAGATGGCGGATGCGGAGCCTAGGTAGACGTAGAAAACGCTCATGTAGGCGGTGGCGCCCCACTGCCCGGCGTGATCGCTGACGAAGTGGTCACTCGCTACCGACCGGTCGACGACCGTGAAGAACATGATCGTCATCAGGGCGAAACTTGCGAGGGCCGTCTTGGTGGCTGCGCGCTGGATGACGCGGGCTACTCGTACGGCGCGGGCCATCTCGCCATCGGCGGGGTACTGCCCGTACACGGCGACGATGTAGTACATGATCGCCAAGATCGCTGCGCCAGCCGAGTAGTGCTTGAGCAGGATGGAGGCGTCGGTGATCGAGCTGTTGTTGAGCCCGATGCGTACGACCTCGGTCTTGGTCCACAGGGCGATGGAGAAGCCCAGGAAACAGCCCCAGAGGGATCTTCGGCGGGCGTCGGAACCGCCTAGCGCACGCCAGATGGCGACAGCGGTCATCAGGGCGGCTACGAGGTAGCCGGCTATGTCGAGCACGGGGGTCCTTGAGTTACGAGCGGCGGAAGAGGTTGCGAAGGCGACGGCCGGGTCGGTAGCTGCCACCGGCGGGCCGGGAGAGGGTGTCGTCCAGGCGGCCGAGCATGTCGTCGCTTGGCACGTCGCGGGCCATGCGGGGGATGAGGGAGGCGCCGAGTTCGGCGATCTTCTCCTCGACGGTGCGGTAGTTGGCGCGTGCCTGGACAGTGGCCTGGCCGGAGGCGACGCGCTTGATCAGGTCAGGCCCGAATACGGGCAGCAGTGCCTTGAGTTCGTCGGGGCCGAGCTGGGTGCCGTGGTCGAACCATTCGTGGACCAGTTCGTGCAACATGACGTGCTCGGTCAAGTAGGCCGACGGGCGCTGGCGGTAGAGGACGATGCTGAAGTCCGTGTCCTTGATCCTCAGCCCGCACGCTGTCCTCACGGTGATCATCGAGTCAGGGATGGGCTGCATGATGATCCGGCGGCCGCGGGCCTTCTCCATGTTGATCCGCAGTTGCTCTACTGAGAACGGGTTGGGAATCGGAAGGTCTGCCAGGCCGGTCTTACACCGCTTCTGCACCTCGCTCAGAGACGGCTCGGAAGAAGGTGCGTCCGTCATGACTGAGGTTCCGCCGGACGTTCCTGTGCCTCCTGGCGCGCCCTCTCCACGAGGTCAAGGGCGAAGTTGAGCAGGTCGGGCGAGAGCCCCTCTTCGGTGATGCCCCGCCCGGCGATTCCGCTGATGCCGCCGGCGCGCTTGTCAGCCAGGAAGCGGAGTCCGGCGACCACCTCTGCCTCGACCTGCGATTCCGGTTTGAAAAAGCGCCAGTCGCAGTCGAAGCCCAATCCCAGCGCTTGCAGAGTCTCTTCCCTGACCTCGGTGAGCTGGCCCTTGCGGAGCTTGCCGAAGTAGCTATGAGACAAGGCGCCGCCGCGGGCCTCCACGATCCGACAGAACTCGCGGTCGCTCGGGGCGCCGTCGGGGAACGACTCCGTCAGCAGGTAGTTGATCTTCTCCTGCAAGGTGCGTGGCTCACTTCTTTCGCCAGCACTCATCTCCGCCCCCAGGCTACTCATGTCCATTTGTCTTTTTTGCTTGTAATCGCTGCGTCACTTTAGTCCATACGGTCGGGCGAGAGGACGCCTTCCGTCTACGCCCGGACCTTGAGGTTTGTCCGAATCTAATCCGACTTGCGTAAACACTCTACGTCACTGTTAACTCAATGACACACAGGGCCGCCTGTAGGGGTGGTGCGGCCGGATTTCGCCGTGCCCTGAAGTGCGCACGGGACTGCCCGGCTCGGGGGAGCGGGCAGCCTCGTGCGTCTATTCGACGCGATGGAGTGATGAACGAGTGACGATCTCCGACGCAGAGCCTCTGCTTTGGGCCTCCAGCCTGCGGACTCCTGCGACTGGACGGGGAGCTGCCCTGCTGCAGGTTCCCGACGCGATGAACTTCCTTGATTTCCGGCTCGGGCCTGAACACGAGCCAGCCGAGGCCCTGCGCCGCTCGCGCCGGTTCGCCGCGATGGTGCTGCCGGCGCTCCTCGCGGCAGCACCGGAGGCGGCGTCCGCCTCCGAGTCAGTCCTGGCCGTTCTCACGGAGCTCGTCGACGTCACTGCGCGGCACCGCGCGAGTGTCGACCTGGCGGGCCGGATCTCGTACGACGGGGCCCACGTCTTGCTCACGGTCGGAGAGATGGACCGGCCGTTGCCGACGCCCGAGGTGGAGCCGGGACTGTTCTCCGTGCAGCGCCTCACCGACGACATCGGGCAGTACCGGGGCGACGACGCCGGATATGTGACCTGGGCATCCGTGCCCATCTAATCGAAATCGTCGGTGAAGCCACGCGGCCGCCTCCCTGCCTGCGTGTGCGTCGTGGGCCTCGGGCCTGGCAGGCTGTGCCGCAACGGTGAGCTTCGCCTCGCCGCAGGATGGAGGCCCGGGTGGCAGGGAGCGAGCGCGAGCCGGCGGAGGTACGGATACCCCGCACGGCCCTGGACGCGATGGCCGCGGCGCTGAGTGTGCGCACGGTGGCGATGCGCACCTGGCCCGACGGCATCGAGTGGATGTACCCGATGGGGGCGTGGGACGACCCGCACCTGGAGGTGGCGCTTATGCCCGGCGGTGACGAGGTGTGGCTGCGAATGTCTACCGACCGTGCCAGCGTCGCGGTGTGGACCATCCAGCAGTGGTGGGTCTTCGCCGGGGAGCTGCCCGAGGCGCCCCCTGGCTGAGTTCCCGTGGATGCAGCGTCCCGCCGAGAGCTACAGGTTGTGCCGATAGATGAGCTGGCTGTGGGCGCCGGGCACGAGGATGTCCGCGGTCTCCGCCGCGCGGTCGGCGAGGTGGTGGGTACGGGCCAGCAGCAGCGCCGGCGCGCCGACGCGACCGTGGACTCGGCGGGCTTGGGCGTGGTTGAGCGCGATCGGGGTGATCGTCTCGGTGATGTGGGTGACGGTCAGCCCGATGCGCGCCATCCGGGCAGTCACTGGTTGCCCCGCTAGCGGCCCGCCAGTCGGCAGCATCACCGGCGTCCCGGCGGTCACCGTGTGCGGCTCCCAGCTGGTCACGGCCATCAGCGCCCGTCCACCCGGATCGTGCACCGTGTAGTCGGTGCGCACGCACTCGGCGTCGACGGCGATGCCGAGGCGATCGGCGATGTCGTCGGGTGCGGGGGTGCTGGGGGCGCTGTCGGCGTCCGCGGTCCAGGTGCCCCCGGGCGTGACGCGCGCCCAGGCGGCAACCGGCCCGGTGATCGAGGCCCGGCTGGTCTCCGGGGCTCGGACGTACGTCCCCGACCCCGCCCGCGCCTCCAGAACTCCCTCCTCAATGAGGAGTCCCTGGGCGCGGCGGACGATGTTCTCCCCGCCCTCGGCGAGCCCGAGCAGCTCACGAGCGACTAGCCTGCGGGACGGCAGACGCTGGCCGGGAAGCCATCCGCCGGAGGCGATGTGCTCGCGAATCGCGTCAGCTGCTTGCAGGTACGGGGCGGCACTCTGGGAGGGCATGGCCTCAACCTTATCGACCCGGCCAAGGCTAGTGGACTAGCTTGCGGAACGTAATCGCCGCGCGGGCATCGAGCGGGGGTTGATTGGCGTAAGTAGCCACCAAAGTAGCCGCCAGGCCGGCGACTTGGTGCGTTTGCGCAGGTTGTAGCACTGCGGTGACTCTCCCCGGCGTACAGGCCGACTCGTCCGCCGCCTGGCCGTCAGAAGGCCCCGACCTGGCAAAATGCCAGGTCAGGGGCCCTTCAAGAGCGTCATCAGC
>NZ_JBICVM010000020.1:0-120081 GCF_043199095.1 Streptomyces sp. NPDC048650
AAGGCCTCCGTGCGGTGAAGATTCGACACCTCCACCACACACGGAGGCCTTCGCCGTGATCAAGACCCAACCGTTAACAACGCTCGTGATCAATACAGACGGCAAGGTGCAGCTTGGTTGTGAACCCGCCGCGCGAGCGTCCCCGGTCCGGACCCGGAACCGTATGCCGTCAATCAACTGCCGCCGCGGCCAGACGGGCGGCCGCCCCCCTCTCGTGCCCTTCGGCAACAACGGCTCCAGCAGCGCCCACTGCTCGTCCGTGAGATCTCCCCGCCCCATGAATCGAGATCATTCATCGCTCAAGGTCCACTTTCGATACACGGCCTGGGCGCGTCCGGCGCGTGCGGGTGGGCCGGGTGCGGAGCGCCAGGGAGCAGCAGCAGGGCCCCCGCACCGACGAGCGGTACGGGGGCCCTGCTGTGCCGGAGCGCCGCCCGGCTCAGGCCGAGGCCGGCGGATACAGGTCGCGCGGCAGCTGGGTCGCCGCTGCCTCGTCCAGCAGCCACAGTGTGCGGCCGCGGCCCCGGGCGCCCGCTGCCGGGGCCTGCACCTCGCCGGCGCCGGAGAGGGCCATGGCCGCGGCGTTGGCCTTGTCCTCGCCGGCCGCCAGCAGCCAGACCTCGCGGGCCGCGCGGATCGCCGGCAGGGTCAGCGAGGTGCGGGTGGGCGGCGGCTTGGGCGCGCCGTGCACGCCGACCACCGTCCGCTCCCGCTCGTACACGCCGGGCAGCTCGGGGAAGAGCGACGCGACATGGGTGTCCGGGCCGACGCCCAGGAGCAGGACGTCGAAGGACGGCACCGGGCCGTGGTCCTCGGGGCCCGCCGCGGCGGCGAGTTCGGCCGCGTACGCCTCGGCGGCGGCATCGGCGTCATTGCCCAGCGGTCCGTTGGACGGGGCCATCGGATGCACCCGGGCGGGGTCCAGCGGGACGCCGTCCAGGAGCACCTCGCGGGCCTGGGTGTGGTTGCGCTCCGGATCGCCGTCCGGGAGGAACCGCTCGTCGCCCCACCACAGGTCGAGGCGGGACCAGTCCACCGCGTCCCGCGCGGGGGCCTCGGCGAGGGCCGCGAGCAGGCCGTTGCCGTTGCGGCCGCCGGTCAGGACGACCGAGGCGAAGCCACGGGCGGTCTGGGCGTCCACGATCTTCGTGATCAGCCGGGCCGCCGCGGCCTTCGCCATCAGCTCCTTGTCGCGGTGGACGACGACTTGCGGAGCGCTCACTTGGCAGCCGCCTTCTTGGCGGGCTTGGCGGGCGCCTTCTTCGCCGCGGGCTTCTCCGGGGCGCTCTCGCCGGCCGCCGGGGCGTCCGGCGTGGGCTGTGCCTCCCCGTCGCCGAGCCGGGCCACGCCGTACTTCAGCGCGGCGGCGTAGATGTCGTCCGGGTCGAGCCGGCGCAGCTCCTCGGCGAGCAGCTCGGAGGTCTCCCGCCGCTTGAGCGCCACCGCGCGGTCGGGCTGGCCGCGCATGGAGAGCGTGGCCAGCGAGCCGTCCGGGCGGTCCAGCACGATCGGGCCGCAGGTGGTGTCCAACCGGACCGCCGTCAGGCCGGGACCGGCCGACACGGTGCGCCGGACCGGGACGTTCAGCCTGCTGGCGAGCCACATGCCCAGCAGCTCACCGCTGGGGTTGAACTCCTCGCCCTCGACCTCGGCCGAGGTGACCGTGCAGGGCATCTGGTCCAGCGCCGCCGCCAGCATCGAGCGCCAGGGCGTGATGCGGGTCCACGACAGGTCGGTGTCGCCGGGGGTGTACCTCTCGGAGCGCTCGGTCAGCTCCGTGACGGGCTCCTCGGCCGTGTAGGAGTCGGTGACGCGGCGCTGTGCCAGCGCGCCGAGCGGGTCCTTGGCCGGGTCCAGCGGGGCGTTCACCGCCCACCAGACCACCACCGGGGCGTCCGGCAGCAGCAGCGGCAGCACCACGGACTGGGCGTGGTCGATGACCTCGCCGTACAGCCGCAGCACCACCGTCTCGCCGGTGCCGGCGTCCGTGCCGACCCGCACCTCGGCGTCCAGGCGGGCCTTGGCGCGGTCGCGCGGCGACCGGCTGACCCGCTTGATGACGACCAGGGTGCGCGAGGGGTGCTCGCGGGACGCCTCGTTGGCCGCCTTGAGGGCGTCGTAGGCGTTCTCCTCGTCGGTGACGATGACGAGGGTCAACACCATGCCGATGGCCGGGGTGCCGACGGCGCGACGGCCCTCCACCAGCGCTTTGTTGATTTTGCTGGACGTGGTTTCCGTCAGATCGATCTTCATGGCCGACGCCAGCTCCGTCCGTCTCGTGCGAGCATTTCGTCCGCCTCGGCCGGGCCCCAGGTGCCCGCCGTGTACTGCGCGGGCTTGCCGTGCCTGTCCCAGTACTCCTCGATCGGGTCGAGGATCCGCCAGGACTGCTCGACCTCCTCCACGCGCGGGAAGAGGTTGGCGTCGCCGAGCAGCACGTCGAGGATCAGCCGCTCGTACGCCTCAGGGCTGGACTCCGTGAAGGACTCGCCGTACGCGAAGTCCATCGAGACGTCCCGCACCTCCATGGAGGTGCCCGGCACCTTCGAGCCGAACCTGACCGTGACGCCCTCGTCCGGCTGGACGCGGATGACCAGGGCGTTCTGTCCCAGCTCCTCCGTCGCCGTCTGGTCGAAGGGGGAGTGCGGGGCGCGCTGGAAGACCACCGCGATCTCGGTGACCCGGCGGCCCAGACGCTTGCCGGTGCGCAGATAGAAGGGGATGCCCGCCCAGCGGCGGTTGTCGATCGACAGCTTGATCGCGGCGTAGGTGTCGGTCTTCGACTTGGGGTCGATGCCGTCTTCCTGGAGGTAGCCGACGGCCTTCTCGCCGCCCTGCCAGCCCGACGCGTACTGCGCGCGCACGGTCTCCTTGCCGAGGTCCTTGGGCAGCCGCACCGCGCCCAGCACCTTGGTCTTCTCGGCGACCAGGGCGTCCGCGTCGAAGGAGGCGGGCTCCTCCATGGCGGTCAGCGCGAGCAGCTGCAGGAGGTGGTTCTGGATGACGTCACGGGCCGCGCCGATGCCGTCGTAGTAACCGGCCCGGCCGCCGATGCCGATGTCCTCGGCCATCGTGATCTGGACGTGGTCGACATAGCTGCGGTTCCACAGCGGCTCGAACATCGTGTTGGCGAACCGCAGCGCCATGATGTTCTGGACCGTCTCCTTGCCCAGGTAGTGGTCGATGCGGAAGACCTCGTTGGGCGGGAAGACCTCGTGGACGATCCGGTTGAGCTCCTGGGCGCTCTCGAGGTTGTGCCCGAAGGGCTTCTCGATGACCGCGCGGCGCCAGGAGTCCTCCTTCTGGTCGGCCAGCCCGTGCTTCTTGAGCTGCTGGACGACCTGGGGGAAGAACTTCGGCGGCACGGAGAGGTAGAAGGCGAAGTTGCCGCCGGTGCCCTGGGCCTTGTCGAGCTCGTTTATCGTCTCCTTGAGCGTCTCGAAGGCCTCGTCGTCGTCGAAGTCGCCCTGGACGAATCGGCAGCCCTGCACGAGCTGCTGCCAGACCTCCTCGCGGAACGGTGTACGCGAGTGCTGCTTGACCGCTTCGTACACCTCCTGCGCGAAGTCCTCGTGCTCCCACTCGCGGCGGGCGAACCCGACGAGCGAGAAGCCCGGTGGCAGCAGGCCGCGGTTGGCGAGGTCGTAGACGGCGGGCATCAGCTTTTTACGGGACAAATCGCCCGTGACGCCAAAGATGACCAGGCCCGACGGCCCCGCGATACGCGGGAGCCGTCGGTCCAGGGCGTCACGCAGCGGATTGCTGCTGGACAACGGGGATCAGCCCTCCGAGGGAGCGAGGCGCTTGAGCTCCGCCTCCGTGGACTTGAGCAGGTCGTTCCAGGCGGTCTCGAACTTGTCGACGCCCTCGTCCTCCAGGAGCTGCACGACGTCGTCGTACGAGATCCCCAGCTTCGCGAGCGCGTCGAGGTCGGCCTTGGCCTCGGCGTAGGTGCCGCGCACGGTGTCACCCGTGATCCGGCCGTGGTCGGCGGCGGCGACCAGGGTGGCCTCCGGCATGGTGTTGACCGTGCCCGGGGCGACCAGCTCGTCGACGTACAGCGTGTCCTTGTAGGCCGGGTCCTTGACGCCGGTCGAGGCCCACAGCGGCCGCTGCTTGTTGGCGCCGGCCTTGTCGAGCGCGGCCCAGCGGTCCGAGGAGAAGACCTCTTCGTACGCCTGGTAGGCCAGGCGGGCGTTGGCGAGCGCGGCCTTGCCCTTGAGGGCCTTGGCCTCGTCCGTGCCGATCACGTCCAGGCGCTTGTCGATCTCGCTGTCCACACGGGACACGAAGAACGAGGCGACCGAGCGGATCAGGGAGAGGTCCAGGCCGGCGGCCTTCGCCTTCTCCAGGCCCGCCTGGTAGGCGTCCATCACCTCGCGGTAGCGCTCCAGCGAGAAGATCAGCGTGACGTTGACGCTGATGCCCAGGCCGATGACCTCGGTGATGGCCGGGAGACCCGCCTTGGTGGCCGGGATCTTGATGAGGGTGTTCGGGCGGTCCACCAGCCACGCCAGCTGCTTGGCCTCGGCGATGGTCGGTGCGGTGTGGTGCGCCAGGCGCGGGTCGACCTCGATGGAGACCCGGCCGTCCTGGCCGCCGGTGGCGTCGAAGACCGGGCGCAGGATGTCGGCGGCGTCGCGGACGTCCGCCGTCGTGATCATGCGGATGGCTTCCTCGACGGTGACCTTGCGGGCGGCGAGGTCGGCGACCTGCTGGTCGTAGCCGTGGCCGTCCGAGATCGCCTTCTGGAAGATCGACGGGTTGGTCGTGACGCCGACGACGTGCTGCTGGTCGATCAGCTCCGCGAGATTGCCGGACGTGATGCGCTGGCGCGACAGGTCGTCCAGCCAGATCGCGACGCCTTCGTCGGAGAGGCGCTTGAGTGCGTCTGTCATGGGTTCTGCATCTCCTACTTCTCGTATGCGGGCGTCAGCGCGTTGCTGCTTCGAGGGATTCCCGGGCCGCCGCCGCCACCGCGTCGGCGGTGAAGCCGAACTCGCGGAAGAGGACCTTGCCGTCGGCCGAGGCACCGAAGTGCTCCAGCGACACGATGCGCCCGGCGTCACCGACGAAGCGGTGCCAGGTCAGGCCGATGCCGGCTTCGACGGCGACACGGGCCTTGACGGACGGCGGCAGCACGCTGTCGCGGTACGCCTGGTCCTGCTCCTCGAACCACTCGACCGACGGCATCGACACGACCCGCGTCGCGATGCCCGCGGCCTGCAGCTGCTCGCGCGCCTCGACGGCGAGCTGAACCTCGGAGCCGGTACCGATCAGGACGGCCTGCGGCGCGGCGCTCTGCCCGTCGGACCCTTCGGCCTCGAACAGGACGTAACCGCCCTTGGCCGCATCCTCGTTGGCCGGGTACGTCGGCACGCCCTGACGGGTCAGCGCGAGGCCGTGCGGGGCCCCCACGCCGAACTTCTTGGTGTAGCGCTTGAGGATCTCGCGCCACGCGATGGCGGTCTCGTTGGCGTCGGCCGGGCGTACGACATTGAGGCCCGGGATGGCGCGCAGCGAGGCGAGGTGCTCGATCGGCTGGTGGGTCGGGCCGTCCTCGCCCAGACCGATGGAGTCGTGCGTCCACACGTAGGTCACCGGCAGGTGCATCAGTGCGGACAGCCGGACGGCGTTGCGCATGTAGTCGGAGAACACCAGGAAGGTGCCGCCGTAGATGCGGGTGTTGCCGTGCAGCGCGATGCCGTTCATCTCCGCGGCCATGGAGTGCTCGCGGATACCGAAGTGGATCGTGCGGCCGTACGGGTCGGCGCCGGGGAGGTGGTTGCCCTTGGGCAGGAACGACGACGTCTTGTCGATCGTGGTGTTGTTCGAGCCCGCGAGGTCGGCGGAGCCGCCCCACAGCTCGGGGATGACCGCGCCGAGCGCCTGCAGCACCTTGCCGGAGGCGGCGCGTGTGGCGACCGCCTTGCCGGTCTCGAACGCCGGGAGGTGCTCCTCCCAGCCCTCGGGCAGGTCGGTGGCGGCGATCCGGTCGAACTCTGCGGCGCGCTCCGGGCTGGCCGTGCGCCAGGCGGCGAACGACTTCTCCCACTCCTTCTTGGCGTCGCGCCCGCGGTCCAGGGCGGCACGGGTGTGCGCCAGGACCTCCGGGGAGACCTCGAAGTCCTGCTCGGGGTCGAAGCCCAGGACGCGCTTGGTGGCGGCGACTTCCTCGGCACCCAGCGCCGAGCCGTGCGCGGCCTCGGTGTTCTGGGCGTTCGGGGCGGGCCAGGCGATGATCGAGCGGGCCGCGATGAACGACGGCCGCTCGGTCTCGGCCTTGGCGGCCGTCAGGGCGCGGGCCAGACCGGCCGGGTCCAGGTCGCCGTCGGGCAGCTGCTCGACCCGCTGGACGTGCCAGCCGTAGGCCTCGTAGCGCTTGCAGGTGTCCTCGGAGACCGCGGTCTCGGTGTCGCCCTCGATGGAGATGTGGTTGTCGTCCCACAGCAGGATGAGGTTGCCGAGCTTCTGGTGGCCCGCGAGCGACGACGCCTCGGCGGAGATGCCCTCCTGGAGGCAGCCGTCGCCGGCGATGCAGAAGATGGTGTGGTCGAAGGGCGAGGTGCCCTGCGCCGCCTCCGGGTCGAACAGACCGCGCTCGTAGCGGGACGCCATGGCCATGCCGACGGCGTTGGCGACGCCCTGGCCCAGCGGGCCGGTGGTGGTCTCCACGCCGGTGGTGTGGCCGTACTCCGGGTGGCCGGGAGTCTTCGAGCCCCAGGTCCGGAAGGCCTTCAGGTCGTCCAGCTCCAGGCCGTAGCCGGCCAGGTAGAGCTGGATGTAGAGGGTCAGGCTGGAGTGGCCCGCGGAGAGGACGAACCGGTCACGGCCGGTCCAGTCCGGGTCCGCCGGGTCGTGCTGCATGAGCTTCTGGAAGAGAACATAGGCGGCGGGCGCCAGGCTCATGGCCGTACCCGGATGGCCGTTACCGACCTTCTGCACGGAATCCATGGCCAGGGCGCGGATGGTGTCCACCGCCCGCTGGTCCAGTTCGGTCCACTCGAAATCTGTGGTGGTCGGCTTGGTGCTCACCCTGAGTCAGGGCTCCTCTCCACATGTCGGACGCTGGGGACGGTATGTCCGCCGGCGGTGCCGAGCCTACCCCCGCCGGTGCGGCCGCCTTTTCGACGCTCAGTCGGTGTTTTCGACGCTCAGTCGGTGCGCCGTACCGCGGGGGGTCGTCGCTTTGCGCAACCAAGTCAGGACATCGGGTGTTCCCGGCCCGGATGCGTCGGCCATACGACCAGACTGCCGGGCGGCGGGCGCCTTCGCCTCCCGGACGTCGGGCGGACGCCCGGGGAATGCCGGGGCCTGCGGCGCCGGGCGGGGCCAACACGACCCGACCCCCGCGAAGATCGCTCTATCGCCAACGTCTAAAGTGGCGTGGTACGCGCAAGCTTCACCGCCTCTTTCGCGGCCGGTCGGGCTTGCGGGCCTTATCTCCGCGGCAAGGGCCGCTGAAGTTACTTCCAGGGGTGTGCGTGACGGCCGTCGAATCCCGTCCAGCGGGGGCGCTCTCTCAGGCCCCCGGGAGTCCCGGTAACCGGCCGTTCGGGGCCCGTGTCAAAGCATTCGTGGCGCTGACCAAGCCACGGGTCATCGAATTGCTGCTGATGACCACCGTGCCGGTGATGTTCCTGGCAGCCAAGGGCGTACCCGATCTGTGGCTGGTGCTGGCGACGTGCGTCGGCGGATACCTCTCCGCCGGTGGCGCGGCCGCCTTCAACATGTATCTCGACCGCGACATCGACGCGCTGATGGACCGTACGTCGCAGCGGCCCCTGGTCACCGGCATGGTCTCGCCGCGCGAATGCCTGGTCTTCGCGACCGCCCTCGCCGTCGGCTCCACCGCCTGGTTCTGGTTCCTGGTCAACCCGCTGTCGGCGATGTTGTCGCTCGGGGCGCTGCTTTTCTATGTCGTCGTTTACACGATGATTCTCAAGCGGCGTACCGCGCAGAACATCGTCTGGGGCGGAATCGCGGGATGCATGCCGGTCTTCATCGGCTGGTCCTCGGTGACGAACTCCGTTTCCTGGGCCTCGTTCATCCTCTTCCTCGTCATCTTCTTCTGGACGCCGCCGCATTACTGGCCGCTGTCGATGAAGGTCAAGGACGACTACGCGCGGGTCGGCGTGCCGATGCTGCCGGCCGTCGCGGGAAACAAGGTCGTCGCGCGGCAGATCGTCGCCTACAGCTGGGTGATGGTCGCCGTCTCGCTGCTGCTCCAGCCCCTGGACTACACCGGCTGGTTCTACACCGCGGTCGCGCTCGTCTGCGGCGCCTTCTGGCTCAAGGAGGCGCACGGCCTCCAGGCTCGCGCCAAGGCCGGGATCACCGGCCCCAAGCTCAAGGAGATGCGGCTCTTCCACTGGTCCATCACCTACGTCTCGCTGCTGTTCGTGGCGGTCGCGGTGGACCCCTTCCTGCGCTGACCGCCCCGGTGGGCCGTGTGACGTGGACTCTTCCTCAGTCGATTACCGACGGGTAGCATGTTGTCCATGGCAGACACCCAGCAGGCGGACGAGCAGGCCCGGACCGCGGCCGAGGCCAAGGGCGACCAGCGGACCGGCAAGCATGTGGCCAGGCTCGCCAAGCAGATCCGTGCCTTCGCCGACACCCACGGCGGCAGCGCCGAGGGCCAGCTCGCGCACATCGGCCGCGGCCGCACCCGGATCGCCCTGGTAGGCGCCAACGGCGAGTGGGGAAACCTCGTCGCGGACAGCTTCGAGGACGCCAAGGCGGCCGCCGACCGGGCGGGGCTCGCGCTCCAGGACGACTTCGACGGCGACCTCGCCGCCAAGGTCCGCACCGGCCGCTACGAATGGTCCCGGATGGCGGGCCTCCAGCTGGGCGGCCCGGCCAACTCCTGACGGGAGCGGGCGGCGTGCGCCGGGGCGCACGTCACAAGCGGAGCCCGCTACCTCACTCCCTCCCCACCCGTTAGGCCCGTCGGGCGCGGCGTTTCGTCCGTGCCCGGGGGCTCTCGGTCAGGAGGGGCGGATGGACGGACTGCCACCGCTCATCGACCAGCACAGCCATGGCGTGGTGCACGGCGACCTCGGGCTCGGGTCCTTCGAGGCCCACCTGGCCGCGGCGGCCGGCGCACACGGTCCGGCGCCCGCGGGCATCAGCTACTTCGACAGCCGGACCGGGCTCGCCGTGCGCCGCTGGTGCCCCCCGCTGCTGGGCCTGGAGCCGCACTGTCCGCCCGCCCGCTATCTGGCCCGCAGGCGCGAGCTCGGCGCCTTCCGGGCCGGCCGGCTGCTGCTGCGCGGCGCCGGCATCGCCACCTTCCTGCTGGAGGCCGGCACCCCCAGCGATCTGACCTCCGCCGCCGAACTGGGTGCCGCCGCCGGAGCCCGCGCCCACGAGGTCGTCCGGCTCGAAGCGCTCGCCGAACAGGTCGCCGACACCTCCGGCAGCGTCGATTCCTTTCTCGGCTACACCGCCGAGGCCCTCTACGCCGCGGCCCAGCACGCCACCGCCTTCGCCTCCGGCGCCGCCCACTGCGACGGGCGCGCCCCCGAGGCCGGGGAGGTCCGGCGGGCCGCGGACCGCTGGCTGCGCGGCCGGCGGCCGGGGGAGCGGCTCGTCGAGCCCACGCTCGTGCGGCATCTGCTGTGGAGCGCCATGGCCACCGGGCTGCCCGTACAGCTGCACTGCCCCGATGCCGGGCCGCTGGCCGATTTCCTGGCGGCCACGGCCGGCTTCGGCGCGGATGTCGTACTGCTGCCCGCCGCGCCGCACCACCGGCGCGCGGCGCAGCTCGCCGGGGTGCACGCCCATGTCTATGCGGACGTCGGACCGAGTCCGCGGGAGACGCTGGGTCAGGCGCCGTTCGGCAAGCTGCTGTTCTCGTCCGGGACGCGTGGGCTGCCGGAGCTCTACGTCACCGGGGCACGGCTGTTCGTACGGGCCATGGAACGGGTGGCCCGGGAGTGGGCCGACGAGGGGCTGTGCGGCGTCGCCGAGGGGCGGCGGATCATCGAGACGGTCGGGTCGGGAACGGCTCGACGGGTCTACCGGCTGCCGGCGGAGGCGGCCTGAGGGGCGGGCGCCCCGGATTCCTCGGAGAGGACGGGCGCCTCGGGGTCGTCCTCCTGGAGCGGACCGCGGTCGCGCAGCGACAGGCAGACCCGCAGCACGCAGATCCACACCAGGGTGGAGCCCAGCATGTGGAGCCCGATGACGATTTCGGGCAGGCCCAGGAAGTACTGCACATAGCCGATGACGCCCTGCAGGGCGATACCGGCGAAGAGCTCCCCGACCATCCGGCGCGGGGCCGCGGGGGCCTTGACGGCGCGCAGCATGAACCACAGGGCGACGGTCAGGCCGACGACGAGATAGACGAAGTCGACGTGCAGCTGGGTGATCTCCTGCCAGTCCAGCGGGATGCGGTGGACCTTGTGCGCGTCGCCCGCGTGCGGGCCCGTGCCGGTGACGACCGTGCCGATGACGGTGAGCGCGCCGGTCGCCGCCACCAGCAGCCAGGCCAGCTGCCGCACCGGGCGGGCGACCACGTCGCGCGGCTCCTCGTCGCCCTCGCCGGCCCGCTGCCAGCTCAGCACGGCGACCGTGAGCAGCGCTGTGGCCGCGAGGAAGTGCGAGCTGACGATGTACGGGTTCAGGCCGGTCAGGACCGTGACGCCGCCGATGACGGCGTTGCTCATGACGAGCCAGAACTGCGCCCAGCCGAGGCGGGTGAGGGAACGGCGGTGCGGATGCCTGGCGCGGGCGGCGATGATGAACAGGCCGACGACCACGCACAGGACGTACGTCAGCATGCGGTTGCTGAACTCGATCAGGCCGTTGATGCCCATCGCGGCGGTCGGGGTCAGGCTCTCCGGCGTGCACTTGGGCCAGGTGGAGCACCCCAGGCCGGACTGGCTGAGCCGGACCGCCCCTCCCGTCACGACGATGATGACGGCCATGACGACGGTGGCCAGCGCGGCCCGCCGCACGAAGGCCGCGGACGGCTGCCAGCGGCGGGCGATCAGCTCGAGGGGGTTCAGCTCGAGTGGCTTCAGCGAATTCGGCACGGAGACATCGTAGGCGGGCTCTTGTGCAAGATTTCACGAGGGGGGTGTGTCCCCGTTTGCCGCCCTCCCGCGACTACTCCCAGCGGAAGAACCTGGCCGCCGCGCCGAGCCCGAGGACGGCCCATGCGGCGAGGATCGCGAGGTCGGTCCAGGGCATCCCGCCGCCCTGCTGGAGCACGTCCCGCAGGCCGTCCGACAGCGCCGAGATCGGCAGCAGTTCGAGCACCGTCCGGGCCGCCTCGGGGAACTTCGTCAGCGGGACGACGACCCCGCCGCCCACCAGGAGCAGCAGGAAGACGAGGTTGGCGGCGGCGAGGGTGGCCTCGGCCTTCAGTGTCCCGGCCATCAGCAGCCCGAGGCCGGAGAACGCGGCGGTGCCGAGAACGAGGAGCAGCACGACCGGCAGCGGGCCGCCGTGCGGGGACCAGCCCAGTGCGAACGCGACCGCCGCCAGCAGGACGACCTGCAGCACCTCGGTGACCAGTACCGCGCAGGTCTTGGCCGCCATCAGCCCCCAGCGCGGCAGCGGTGAGGCGGCCAGCCGCTTGAGCACGCCGTAGCGCCGTTCGAAGCCGGTGGCGATGGCCTGGCCGGTGAAGGCGGTGGACAGCACGGCGAGGGCGAGGATGCCGGGCGCCAGGAAGTCGACGGCCCTGCCCGACCCGGTGTCGACGATGTCGACGGCGGAGAAGAGCACCAGCAGCAGGGTCGGGATGACGACGGTCAGCAGCAGCTGTTCGCCGTTGCGCAGCAGCATCCTGGCTTCCAGGGTGGCCTGCGCGCGGATCATCCGGGGCAGCGGGGCGGCGCCGGGACGCGGAGTGAACGTACCGGTGGCGGTACCTGCCTCGGTGGCGGTCATGCGCGCAGCTCCTTGCCGGTGAGCTCGAGAAAGACGTCCTCCAGGGTGTGCCGCTCGACCGCTATGGCGTCGGGCATGACGCCGTTCTGCGCGCACCAGGAGGCGACGGTGGCGAGGAGCTGCGGGTCGACCGTGCCGTTGACGCGGTAGGTGCCCGTGGTCAGCTCGGTGGCGGTGCTGTCCGGGGGCAGCGCCTTGAGGAGGGAGGCGACGTCGAGGCCCGGCCGGCCGATGAAGCGCAGGCTGTTCTCCGCACCGCCCCGGCAGAGCTCCTCCGGGGTGCCGCGGGCGATGACGCGGCCGCCGTCGATGATCGCGACGTCGTCGGCGAGCTGCTCGGCCTCGTCCATGAAGTGGGTGGTCAGCACGACGCTCACGCCGTCGGTGCGCAGCTCCCGCACGAGGTCCCAGGTGGCGTGCCGGGCCTGCGGGTCGAGGCCGGCCGTGGGCTCGTCGAGGAAGACCAGCTCGGGGCGGCCGACGACGGCCATCGCCAGTGCGAGCCGCTGCTGCTGGCCGCCGGACAGTCGCCGGTAGGGCGTGCGGCCGCAGCTGCCGAGGCCCAGTCGGTCGATCAGGAGGTCGACGTCGACGGGGTGGGCGTGCAGGGTGGCGGTGTGCCGCAGCATCTCGTCGGCCCGGGCGCCCGCGTAGACGCCGCCGGACTGCAGCATCACGCCGATCCGGGGGCGCAGTGCGGCGGCGTCGGCGACGGGGTCCAGGCCCAGGACGCGGACGGTGCCGTCATCCGGACGGCGGTAGCCCTCGCAGATTTCCACGGTGGTGGTCTTGCCGGCGCCGTTGGGGCCGAGCACGGCGGTCACCGAGCCGCGCGCGACGGTCAGGCCGAGCCCGTCCACGGCGGTCTTGGTCCTGTATCGCTTGACCAGGCCGACGACCTCGACGGCAGGCTCGGTTCGCATGCCGGGCAGTTTACGGAGAGCGGCGGCAACGCCCACGGGCGGGGCTCGTGCGATGGCGGGTTCCGGCCACCGGACACCCGGCGCGCGGGGAGTGCGGCACCCGGGCCGGCCTCGCGATTAGGTGACCCTAAGTGATCGAGGCCACCAGTCCGTGATGCGGACATGGGTTGAATCGCTCTGAGGAATTACGCAACAATGGCGTTGTGAAAAAGTCGAGCGAGGATCAGGAAGCACCAGTGGCCGCCCCGGCCGCCGGGCTGGCCCCCTCCGCGCCCGAGCACCCCGCCGCGGCGCCGCGGCAGCACCCCGTCCCGTCGGCGCACGACGAGCAGGAGGGCACGCGCAATCGCGTCGCCCGCTCCATTCTCGACCACGGTCCGTCCACCGCGGCCGAGCTCGCCCTGCGGCTGGAGCTCACCCAGGCGGCGGTCCGCCGTCACCTGGACGCGCTGGTCGCGGAGAGTGTCGTCGAGCCCCGGGAGAAGCGGGTCTACGGCGCGCGCGGCCGCGGCCGCCCCGCCAGGGCCTTCGCCCTCACGGACTGCGGGCGGGACGCCTTCGACCAGGCCTACGACCAGCTGGCCACCGATGCGCTGCGCTGGATCGCGCAGACCGCGGGCGGCGGCGCGATGGGTGAGGCCGCGGTCGCGGCGTTCGCCCGGGCGCGGCTCGCGGCCCAGGCCCAGGGCTACCGCGAAGCGGTGGAGGCCGCCGAGCCGGAGGCCCGCACCCAGGCCCTTGCCGAGGCGTTGACCGCGGACGGGTACGCTGCTACGGCGCGCAGCGCGCCCAATTCCCAGCTCGGTGAACAGCTCTGCCAGCACCACTGCCCGGTCGCCCATGTCGCCGAGCAGTACCCGCAGCTGTGCGAGGCGGAGACCGAGGTCTTTTCCCGATTGCTCGGGACCCACGTACAGCGCCTTGCCACCATTGCCCACGGCGATGGAGTGTGTACGACCTTCATCCCGAAGGCCGGGGCCGGCAAGGCAGCTCACAGCACGACCAAGACCACCACAGCATCTGCAAGCACGGCCGGGAGGAACCCCGCATGACGCTCCCCACGGAGACTGCTCACCCCGAGCTCGAGGGTCTGGGCAAGTACGAATACGGCTGGGCCGACTCCGACGTGGCCGGCGCCTCTGCCAAGCGAGGGCTTTCCGAGGCAGTCGTCCGCGACATCTCGGGGAAGAAGAACGAGCCGGAGTGGATGCTCAAGCTCCGCCTCAAGGGCCTGAAGCTGTTCGACAAGAAGCCCATGCCGAACTGGGGCTCGGACCTGTCGGGCATCGACTTCGACAACATCAAGTACTTCGTCCGCTCCACCGAGCAGCAGGCCGCCTCCTGGGAGGACCTGCCCGAGGACATCAAGAACACCTACGACAAGCTCGGCATCCCCGAGGCGGAGAAGCAGCGCCTGGTCGCCGGTGTCGCCGCGCAGTACGAGTCCGAGGTCGTCTACCACCAGATCCGTGAGGACCTGGAGGAGCAGGGCGTCCTGTTCCTGGACACCGACACCGCGCTCAAGGAGCACCCGGAGCTCTTCCAGGAGTACTTCGGCACGGTCATCCCGGTCGGCGACAACAAGTTCGCGTCGCTGAACACCGCGGTGTGGTCCGGCGGCTCGTTCATCTACGTCCCCAAGGGTGTCCACGTCGACATCCCGCTGCAGGCCTACTTCCGGATCAACACCGAGAACATGGGCCAGTTCGAGCGGACGCTGATCATCGTCGACGAGGACGCCTACGTCCACTACGTCGAGGGCTGCACGGCGCCGATCTACAAGTCGGACTCGCTGCACTCCGCGGTCGTCGAGATCATCGTGAAGAAGGGCGGCCGCTGCCGCTACACGACGATCCAGAACTGGTCGAACAACGTCTACAACCTGGTCACCAAGCGCGCCGTCGCCTACGAGGGCGCGACCATGGAGTGGGTCGACGGCAACCTCGGCTCCAAGGTGACGATGAAGTACCCGGCGGTCTACCTCATGGGTGAGCACGCCAAGGGCGAGACCCTGTCCATCGCCTTCGCGGGCGAGGGCCAGCACCAGGACGCCGGCTCCAAGATGGTCCACATGGCGCCGAACACCTCCTCCAACATCGTCTCCAAGTCGGTGGCGCGAGGCGGCGGCCGGACCTCCTACCGCGGCCTGGTCGAGATCGGCGAGGGCGCCGCGGGCTCCAAGTCCAACGTGCTGTGTGACGCCCTGCTGGTGGACACCATCTCCCGCTCGGACACCTACCCCTACGTCGACGTCCGCGAGGACGACGTCTCCATGGGCCACGAGGCGACCGTCTCCAAGGTCAGCGAGGACCAGCTCTTCTACCTGATGGCCCGCGGCCTGACGGAGTTCGAGGCCATGGCGATGATCGTGCGCGGCTTCGTCGAGCCGATCGCCCGTGAGCTGCCGATGGAGTACGCGCTGGAGCTGAACCGGCTCATCGAGCTGCAGATGGAAGGCTCGGTCGGCTGACGCCCGGCCCCACGCAGCGACCGACTCCCTGATTGCAGAAAGCGAGCACGACGACAGCCATGGCTGAGGCTCAGAACTCCCCCACTCTCGGCTCCGTTCGAGCGGGGGGACCCCCACCGGCGGGTTCCACGACCACCGGCTCCATCGCGGTGGCCGCGGAGTCCACCGTCGCCACGAGGATGAGCGCCCCGCCGTCCTACGACGTGGCGGACTTCCCCGTGCCGCACGGCCGCGAGGAGGAGTGGCGCTTCACGCCCCTCTCGCGGCTGAAGGGCCTGCACGACGGGAGCGCCGAGGCCGGCGGTCCCGACCTGAAGATCGACATCACGGCGCCCGAGGGCGTCACCCACGAGCTCGTCGACCGCGCCGACCCCCGGGTCGGCAAGGCCGGCGTGCCCGTGGACCGGGTCGCGGCGCAGGCGTACAGCTCCTTCGAGAAGGCCTCGGTCGTCACGGTCCCCAAGGAGACCGTGCTGCCCGAGCCGATCCGGATCACCGTGCACGGCGAGGGCGGCACCGCCTTCGGCCACCAGGTCATCGAGGTGGGCGCGTTCGCCGAGGCGGTCGTCGTCATCGACCACACCGGTGACGCGGTGCTGGCCGCCAACGTCGACTACCTCCTCGGCGACGGCGCCAAGCTGACCGTGGTCTCGGTCCAGGACTGGGACGACACCGCGGTCCACGTCGGGCAGCACAACGCCCTCGTCGGCCGGGACGCCACCTTCAAGTCGGTGGTCGTCACCTTCGGCGGCGACCTCGTCCGTCTGCACCCGCGCATCACGTACGCGGGCCCCGGCGGCGAGGCCGAGCTCTACGGCCTGTACTTCACCGAAGAGGGCCAGCACCAGGAGCACCGCCTCATGGTCGACCACGAGGCGCCCAACTGCCGCTCGCACGTCACGTACAAGGGGGCGCTGCAGGGCCAGGACGCGCACGCGGTCTGGATCGGCGATGTCCTCATCCAGGCGTCCGCCACCGGCACGGACACCTACGAGCTCAACCGCAACCTCGTCCTCACCGACGGCGCGCGGGTCGACTCGGTCCCCAACCTGGAGATCGAGACCGGCGAGATCGTCGGCGCCGGCCACGCCTCGGCGACCGGCCGGTTCGACGACGAGCAGCTCTTCTACCTCATGGCCCGCGGCATCCCGGCCGACGAGGCCCGCCGACTGGTCGTCCGCGGCTTCTTCGCCGAGCTGGTCCAGCAGATCGGTCTCCCGGACGTCGAACAGCGTCTGATGAGCAAGATCGAGGCCGAGCTGGAAGCGTCCGCGGCATGAGCTATGTACGCGCAGCGGCGCTGAGCGAGCTGGCGGAGGACACCCCCAAGCGGGTGGAGATCGACGGCACGCCGGTGTCCCTGGTCCGCACCGAGGGCGAGGTGTTCGCGATCAACGACATCTGCTCGCACGCGAACGTCTCCCTCTCGGAGGGCGAGGTCGAGGACTGCTCGATCGAGTGCTGGCTGCACGGCTCCAGTTTCGACCTGCGTACCGGTAAGCCGTCCGGACTGCCCGCGACGCGCCCCGTCCCCGTATACCCCGTAAAGATCGAAGGGGACGACGTGCTCGTCTCCGTCACCCAGGAGTCCTGAGTTCCCCATGGCAACGCTTGAGATCCACGACCTGCACGTCTCCGTCGAGGCCGAGAACGGCCCGCGCGAGATCCTGAAGGGCGTCGACCTGACCGTGAAGCAGGGCGAGACGCACGCCATCATGGGCCCCAACGGCTCCGGCAAGTCGACCCTCGCCTACTCGCTGGCAGGTCACCCCAAGTACACGATCACCGGCGGCACCGTCACCCTCGACGGCGAGGACGTCCTGGAGATGTCCGTCGACGAGCGCGCACGGGCCGGCGTCTTCCTCGCCATGCAGTACCCGGTCGAGGTGCCCGGCGTCTCCGTCTCCAACTTCCTGCGGACCTCCGCGACCGCGATCCGCGGCGAGGCCCCCAAGCTGCGGCTGTGGGTCAAGGAGGTCAAGGAGGCCATGGAGCGTCTCTCCATGGACCCGGCGTTCGCCGAGCGCAACGTCAACGAGGGCTTCTCCGGCGGTGAGAAGAAGCGCCACGAGATCCTTCAGCTGGAGCTCCTCAAGCCCGCCATCGCGATCCTCGACGAGACGGACTCGGGCCTGGACGTCGATGCGCTGCGCACCGTCTCCGAGGGCGTCAACCGGGTCCGCGAGACCGGCGAGGTCGGCACCCTGCTGATCACCCACTACACGCGCATCCTGCGCTACATCAAGCCCGACCACGTCCACGTGTTCGCGAACGGCCGCATCGCCGAGTCCGGCGGCGCCGAGCTCGCCGACAAGCTGGAGGCCGAGGGCTACGAGGCTTACACGAAGGGTGGCGCAACCGCGTGACACAGCTGCCGGGCCTCCTCGACACAGAGGCGATCCGTAAGGACTTCCCCATCCTGGACCGCGTGGTCCACGACGGGAAGAAGGTCGTGTACCTGGACAATGCCGCGACTTCCCAGAAGCCGCGCCAGGTCCTCGACGCCCTGAACGCCTACTACGAACGCCACAACGCCAACGTCCACCGCGGCGTGCATGTGCTCGCCGAGGAGGCCACGGCGCTGTACGAAGGTGCTCGCGACAAGGTGGCGGCGTTCATCAACGCGCCGAGCCGCGACGAGGTGATCTTCACCAAGAACGCCTCGGAGTCGCTCAACCTCGTCGCGAACATGCTCGGTTGGGCCGACGAGCCCTACCGCGTGGACCACGAGACCGAGATCGTCATCACGGAGATGGAGCACCACTCCAACATCGTCCCGTGGCAGCTGCTCTCGCAGCGCACCGGCGCGAAGCTGAAGTGGTTCGGCATCACCGACGACGGCCGCCTCGACCTGTCCACCATCGACGAGGTCATCACCGAGCGGACGAAGATCGTCTCGTTCACGTTGGTCTCCAACATCATGGGCACGATCAACCCGGTCGAGGCGATCATCCGGCGGGCCCAGGAGGTCGGCGCGCTGGTCTGCATCGACGCCTCGCAGGCCGCCCCGCACATGGTGCTGGACGTCCAGGCGCTGCAGGCCGACTTCGTCGCCTTCACCGGGCACAAGATGTGCGGCCCGACCGGCATCGGTGTCCTGTGGGGTCGCCAGGAGCTGCTGGAGGACCTCCCGCCGTTCCTGGGCGGCGGCGAGATGATCGAGACCGTCTCGATGCACTCGTCGACGTATGCGCCGGCGCCGCACAAGTTCGAGGCCGGTACGCCCCCGATCGCCCAGGCCGTCGGCCTCGGTGCGGCCGTGGACTACCTCTCCTCGATCGGCATGGACAAGATCGCCGAGCATGAGCACGCGATCACCGAGTACGCCGTCAAGCGGCTGCTGGAGGTCCCCGACCTGCGCATCATCGGCCCGAGCACGGCCGAGGACCGCGGGGCGACGATCTCCTTCACGCTCGGCGACATCCACCCGCACGACGTCGGCCAGGTGCTGGACGAGCAGGGCATCGCGGTCCGGGTGGGTCACCACTGCGCACGGCCCGTCTGCCTTCGCTACGGAATTCCTGCCACCACGCGAGCGTCGTTCTACCTGTACTCCACTCCCGCCGAGGTCGACACCTTGGTCGAGGGCCTGGAGCACGTCCGCAACTTCTTCGGTTGAGGAAATGCAACCGGTTAACCCAAGCACAGCGGATGAGGACGAGGACTGACTGAGCCGTGAAGCTGGATTCCATGTACCAGGACGTCATCCTGGACCACTACAAGCACCCCCATGGGCGCGGTCTTCGGGACGGCGACGCCGAGGTGCACCACGTCAACCCGACCTGCGGCGACGAGATCACCCTGCGCGTGCGCCTCGACGGCGCGACCATTGAAGATGTGTCGTACGAGGGCCAGGGCTGCTCCATCAGCCAGGCCAGCGCCTCGGTGCTCAACGAGCTCCTGGTCGGCAAGCAGCTCGGTGACGCGCAGAAGATCCAGGAGACGTTCCTGGAGCTGATGCAGTCCAAGGGGCAGCTGGAGCCGGATGACGCGATGGAGGAGGTGCTGGAGGACGCCGTCGCGTTCGCCGGTGTCTCGAAGTACCCGGCGCGCGTGAAGTGCGCGCTGCTCAGCTGGATGGCCTGGAAGGACGCCACGGCCAAGGCCCTCTCCGAGGAGGCGAAGACCGCATGACCGACACCCCGACCACCACCAAGCCGGCCTCGGAGGAAGAGGTCCGCGAGGCGCTGTACGACGTCGTGGACCCCGAGCTGGGCATCGATGTCGTCAACCTGGGTCTGATCTACGGCGTGCACATCGACGACGCCAACATCGCCACCATCGACATGACGCTGACCTCCGCGGCCTGCCCGCTGACCGACGTCATCGAGGACCAGGCGAGGTCGGCCACCGACGGCATCGTCAACGAGCTGAAGATCAACTGGGTCTGGATGCCCCCGTGGGGCCCGGACAAGATCACCGACGACGGCCGCGAGCAGCTGCGCGCGCTGGGCTTCAACGTCTGAGGCGGTCGCCGCACCGCGCGCATACGGCCGTGCCCGCCGGGGTTCTCCCCGGCGGGCACGGCCGTTTCGCGGTTTCGGACGCCGAGCGCCGGCCGTGCCGTCCGCCGCCGCATGTGTACTTCCGTACGCATCGCTGTGTACATCCGTACGCATCGTTGTGTACGCTCGTACGCATGGTCTATGTGACGCTCGCGACCGCGATCCTGTCCGAGATACTCGCGACCACCGCGATGAAGTACAGCAACGGCTTCAGCCGGCTCTGGCCCTCGGTGGGCACGGTGGTGGGGTATGTCATCGCCTTTGCGCTGCTGGCGCAGACGCTCAAGACAATGAGTGTGGGAACCGCGTACGCGATCTGGTCCGGAGCCGGTACGGCCGTGGTCGCGGCGATCGGGATGGTGTTCCTGGGGGAGAGCGCCAGTGCCCTGAAGCTTCTCGGGGTGGTGCTGGTCATCGCCGGCGTGGTGGCACTGAATCTCGAGGGTGCGCACTGATGGCCAGGCGCTACGACCCCGACCGGCGTCAGCGGATCATCGACGCGGCGATCCGGGTGGTCGGCGAGCGGGGCATCGCCGGGCTCAGCCACCGGAGGGTGGCCGCCGCGGCGGACGTGCCGCTGGGGTCGACCACGTATCACTTCCGGACGCTGGACGATCTGCTGGTCGCGGCGTTGGAACAGCTCGACGCCGAGTGGCTGGCCGAGTTCGCGGACTGGGTGGCCGGCATCGACCTGTCGGTGCCGCTCGCCGACGAGGTCATCCGGTACGTGGCGGACATCCTGGGCGGCGACCGGGCGCAGGTGGAGCTGATGTACGAGCTGTATCTGGCGGCGCTGCGGCATACGGCGGTCCGGCCGATCGCCGCCGCCTGCCTGGACGAGATGACGCTGGTGCTCGGGCGGCGGATCGGCGACCTGCCGACGGCACGCGCGGTGGCGGCGTTCATCGACGGGCTGGTGCTCCAGCACGTGCTGACCGGGCAGCCCTTCGAACCGGCCGAGATGCGGGCCGGGTTGGCAGGGGTGCTGGACCGCGGACCGGGACGGGGCGGCCGTTCGTAGGGCCCTACGAACCGGTTCGTAGGGCCCTACGGCCGGGCCCGGTCACTGAGACCGGTTCGCCTGAGCGGGCGCCCTCCGGTTAGGTTTCGAGCATGACCGATGCTGCTTCTTCCGCTTCCCCCGTGACCGGCGCCGTGGCCGCCGGGCTCGCCACCATCGCCTCCGACGGCACTGTTCTCGACACCTGGTTCCCGGCGCCCGAGCTGGTCGCCGAGTCCGCCGCGGACCTCGGGCCCGCCGGTACCGAGCGGCTGGAGGACGAGCGCGCCACGGATCTGCTGGGCCCCGCCGTTCTCAAGGCGATCGGTCCCGACCCGGTCCGCGACGTGGAGGTCGTCGCGGTCCGCACGGTCATCTCCTCGCTGACGGACAAGCCGTTGGACGCGCACGACGTCTACCTGCGGCTGCACCTGCTCAGCCACCGGCTGGTCAAGCCGCACGGGCAGAGCCTGGAGGGCCAGTTCGGCCTGCTGGCCAATGTCGCCTGGACGTCGCTGGGCCCGGTGGCCGTCGACCAGCTGGAGAAGGTGCGGCTCAACGCCCGCGCCGAGGGCCTGCACCTGATGGTGACCAGCGTGGACAAGTTCCCGCGGATGACCGACTACGTCGCGCCCGCCGGCGTGCGGATCGGCGACGCCGACCGGGTGCGGCTGGGCGCCCACCTGGCGGCCGGAACCACCGTCATGCACGAGGGCTTCGTCAACTTCAACGCCGGGACGCTGGGCACCTCCATGGTCGAGGGCCGGATCAGCGCGGGCGTGGTCATCGGTGACGGCACCGACGTCGGCGGCGGCGCCTCCACCATGGGCACCCTCTCCGGCGGTGGCAAGCAGATCATCTCCATCGGCGAGCGCTGCCTGCTGGGCGCGGAGTCCGGTATCGGTATCGCGCTGGGCGACGAGTGCGTGGTCGAGGCCGGTCTGTACGTGACCGCGGGCACCCGCGTCACCCTGCCCGACGGCCAGATCGTCAAGGCCCTGGAGCTCTCCGGCGCGGACAACGTCCTCTTCCGCCGCAACTCGACCACCGGCACCGTCGAGGCCCGCCCGAACAAGGCGGTCTGGGGCGGTCTCAACGAGGTCCTGCACAGCCACAACTGACGGCTGCCCAACGGCGGCCCGGCGGCCCGGCGGGGTGATCCCCGCCGGGCCGCCGGCGTCTCCGGGCGCTTCGGTGCCCGGCTGCCCGGCCTGCGCGCGGGCGCGGGGCGGCGTGTGCTCCGGGCGCGGGGACGGAACCGCTCTGCGCTCGTGCCAAGGGGGACGACGGTGGTTCACCATGGCGTGGACGGTGCTCGACGAATCGGACCGGGAGGCGTCATGAGGTTGGGCAAACCGCTGGCTGTCGGCATCGCGGAGGATCCGGAACCCTGCCGCCCGCGGGCCGAGGAGCGGGGAGCCGGGTCGTGGGAGGCCGTCGAACCGCTGGACGAAGTGCCGGTGCCCGCCACCGCGGAGCCGGACCTGCCCTTCGTCGGCTCGCCGGCCGGGCGATGAGGATCCGCCTGCCGCGGGAGCACCCCGCCGAGCCGCCCCGCGGATACAAGCTCGCCAACCCGGTGCTGTCCGAGGACTGCGGCCGGATCGGTTTCGCCGGGGTCGCCATCGGCGGCGCGCAGCCCTACGGCGTGGTGGACGAGGCGCGCTGTGTGTACGGCCGGCGGCACCGCTGCCCCGCCCTGCGCTGCGACTGCGGCTTCTACTGCCTGCACACCCTGGGCGAGACGCTCGCCCTGGCCCGGGCGGGCGCCCACCGGCGGGCGGCGGTCCTCGAGGTCACGGTGCTGGGGGCGTACATCCGCTTCGAGCGCGGCATGCGGTATGCGCGCCAGCGGGTGCGGGTGGCGCGCATCGGGGCGTGCGGCTGCGGCCTGCCGCCGGAGGTCTTCGTGCCCGCGGGCTGGGGGCGGACCGGCTGGCGGGCGCTGGCCGGGGCCTGCAAGAACTGCGCGGCCGGCCGCGGTCAGGTGAGCTTCGAGGACTTCGTGCGGATCGGCGGCGGCCGGCTACGGCTGCTTCCCGGCCACCAGGCCGGCCCGGTCGGCGCTGCGGACCCCGCGCCCGCCGTCCGTACCGCCCCCGAACTCGCCGCCGAGGCCACGGCGATGCAGGCCCGGGTCGACCGCCTCCAGGGGCAGTTGCGGCGGCTGACCGGCGGGACATGAGGAACCGGGCACGTCCCGGTAACCATCCGGTACGCGCCTCACGCCCCGGTGGCGGGCGCCGATAGGCTGGACCGTATGCGTGATCTTGTAGCGGGGATGCGGTATCTGGGCAAGGGGCAGCGCTGGGTCGCCGGACACGGCCGGTGGTGGGGATTCGGGCTGATCCCGGCCCTGATCGCCCTGGTGCTGTACGGCGCGGTACTCACCGCGCTCGCGATCTGGTCCGGTGATGTCGCCGCCTGGGCGACACCGTTCGCCGACGGCTGGGGGTCGCCCTGGCAGGGCCTGCTGCGCGGGATCTTCGTCGCGCTGCTGTTCGCGGGCGCGCTGATGCTGTCCGTCCTCACGTTCACCGCCGCGACCCTGGTGATCGGCGACCCCTTCTACGAGTCGCTGTCCGAGCAGGTCGAGAAGAGCGAAGGCCACTGCCCGCAGGGGCCGGACCGGCCGGTGTGGCAGGAGATCTGGATCGCGCTGCGGGACAGCGTCCATGTGCTGCTGCGCGCCGCCGCCTTCGGGATCGTGCTGTTCGCCCTGGGGTTCGTCCCGTTCGTCGGGCAGACCGTGATCCCGGTCATCGGGTTCTGCGTCAACGGCTTCTTCCTCGCCGTCGAACTGACCTCGGTGGCGATGCAGCGCCGCGACGTCCCCGTCCGGGAGCGGCTGCGGCTGCTGCGCGGCCGCAAGGCCCTCGCCGTCGGCTTCGGCACCCCGATCGTGCTGCTGTTCCTGATCCCGTTCATCGCCGTGGTGCTGATGCCGGGCGCGGTGGCGGGCGCGACGCTGCTGGTGCGGGACCTGGTGGCGGACGACGAGGAGGAGCCCGAGGGCGGTGAGGGCGGCCGGCTGCCGCAGGGCGCGCCCCGGGCGCCGGGCGCACCGTACGGCGCGCCCCAGGCACCCGGCGCGCCCGCCGCCGGCGGATTCGGCCCGCCCCCCGCCCCCTACCCGCCGTACCAGGGACGCTGAGCGTCCCGCCGGACGGAGAACGGCCGCCGCACCCCTCGGTGCGGCGGCCGTTGTGCGGTGACGGACCCGTCACGTGTCCGTCACGTGCCCGTCAGGGCTCCCGTGAGCGGATCTTGAGCTCCTGGGTCCGCTCGGCGGCGGACTCCTCCGGCATCGGCTCCTGCCGCTCGCGGTCGGTGCGCCTCTCCGCGGGGCGGTCCTTGCCCTGCTGACGGTCCTGCGCCTTGGCCATGGTGACTCCCTTGCTGGTGCTGCCCGGCTCGTCGAGCCGTAGTGGTGCCTACCAGCTCAGTAGCGCACCCCGGGTGACGATCGGCGCCCCCGACGGGGCCGAAGGGGTGACGGGCCGGTCACCTTGTGTCACCTACGGCTTGATGCGCAGCACCTGGGGATCGTGGTCGCTGGCCTGGTCGGCGTACTCGGCGTTGATGTGGACGATGTCGTAGTCGGTCGCGGTCAGCGCCCGGGTGGTGAGCATGTGGTCCAGGACCTGGGAGTTGCCCTGGTAGACGTAGCCGTACCGCTCGCCCTTCGGCAGCCCGGTCACCAGGTCGCTGAGCGCCCCGCCGCTCGTCAGCTTCTTCAGGGCGGGCGAGAACTGGTAGTCGTTGAGGTCGCCGACGACCACCGCCCGGGCCTTGGAGTCCTTGGCCAGCAGGTCCTTGACGAAGGCGTTGACCAGCCCGGCCTGGGCGGTGCGCTGGGTCTCCGAGCTGCGGGCCGGCGGCTGGTAGCGGCTGTCCAGGCCCTGGTCGCCGCCCTTGGAGTTGAAGTGGTTGGCGATCACGAACACCCGGCTGTCCGGCCGGCTCTTCAGCGTGAACTGGCCGACGAGCGGCTTGCGGCTGGTCTTCCACGCCGGGTCGGTGGGCGCGATCCGACCCGGTGAGGCGGACAGGCCCGCCTTGCCGTGGTCGTCGACGACCTTCACCGGCGTGGTCGCGTCGCCGCCCTTGACGTCCGTGAACGCCGCCCGCGCGGGGTTGAACAGGAATACCGTGCGGATGTTGCCGCCGGGCTCCCCGCCGTCCTGGTCGTTCTGCGGGTCGATCTGCCGCCACTCGTACGCCGGGCCGCCCGCCGCCTTGATCGCGTCGGTCAGCTTCTTGAGGGTGGCTCCGGCGGTGACCGTGCCGTCGTCGGTGGCGCCGTTGTCGTCCTGGACCTCTTCGAGCGCGACCACGTCGGGCGCCGACAGATTCTTCACCAGCGCCTTGGCCAGCCGGTCGAACTTGGCCTGCGGGGTGGTGGGGGAGAGGTTCTCGACGTTGTACGTGGCCACGGCCAGCTCGCCGGACTTCTGCTTGCGGGTGCTCTCGGGGGCCGGGCCGTGGTCGGTGACCTTGCCCAGCCCGGTGGCCTGGAGGGAGTAGCCGCCGAAGTTGTCGTAGTCCAGCGGCCCGGTGGTGGTGCCGGTCAGCTCGTCGCCGACATCGGCCTTCGGGAACGGGTGCTCCGCGAGGGGGAGCAGCGACTGCACCTTGACCCGGCCGCCGTTGGGGTCCGCGTACGAGCCGTAGCGCGTGCCGCCGCGCGGCGTGCGGTTGTGGTCCGGCTCGGCGGTCACCCACAGCTCGTTGTGGGTGTTGGTCGCGCCGACGACCGGGGAGCTGCCGACCGAGACCCGCATGCCCTCCAGGGACTCGTAGCGGTCCAGCGCGTACGAGGAGGGCGCCAGCTTCCGCGACTCGATGCTCTTGCCGCCCGCGTCGGGGGCGTAACCGTCCGGCACGGAGGCCGGGTTGAGCTTGAAGGCGGCCGGCAGCGGGGCCTTGGCGGCGGTGACCTGCCAGGTGGCGTCGGTGATCTCGGTGACGGACTGCAGCCCGGCGTCCTTGCCGCCGGGGTAGTACTCGCTGACCGTGCCGGCGAGGGTGGCCGCGTCGCCGACGGAGACCTTGGGGGTCTCCTTGCCGGTGAAGACGAACACGGCCTCGCTGGTCGCGTCGTTTCCGTCCGGGTGGGGGTCCTGCATCCAGAAGCCGCGCGCGGAGCCGAAGGAGCGGACCGCGGTGACCGTGCCCGGCACCCCGCTGACCCGTTTCCCGGCGAGCGGGGATATTCGGGTACTGCCCTGGATGTCGTGGATCCGGGTGCCGGCCGCGTGGGCGGACTGGGTGGCCGTGATCAGACCGCCGGCGAGGGCGGCTGCGGCCACCGCGCTGATGGCGGCCGACCTGCGGAGCGAACGACGGGACGGCATGTGGTGCCTCCGAGGAGTATGGGGGGTGTGAGAGTGCGTGCGGAGCGGGACCGGCGCTCGCTACGCGCGTCAATCTCTGTTCTGCATACGGGAGTTGTCAAGGTTCTCCCGGTGGCCGGGAGTCGGCGAGGGGGTGAACCGCCCGAGATACGGCGAATTCCGTCTACGCTTGGGCGTCGCACGCGCCCGCAGTCCCACAAGGAGCTGAGCCCCAGATGTCCGCAGACCGCCCCACCCTGCCGCCGGTGCGGCTGCACTCCGAAGCGGAGCTCGCCCGGGACGCGCTCGGCGCCCCGCTGATGGCCCGCGCCGCCCGCCTCGCCCGCTGGGCCGAGCGGGGCGTGCCGGTCGGCGTCGGCGGCGAGATCCTCCACGAGGCGCTGGGCGCCGCCACCGAGCACCTGGGCCTGACGGACGACGAGGACGGACCCGCCTACGCCGCGGAGGCATGGCAGCTGGCGGTGGACACCGGGCTGGTGGAGATCGAGGAGCTCCCGGAGTCGGACGAGGAGGCGGACAAGGGCGACGCGGCGGTCGGCACCGCCACCCCCGGCGAGGAGCTGGGACTGCTCACCTCCGGCAGCCCCCACGACATCCTCGACCTCTGGCTCGAGGGCATGGAGACCGTGCTCGCCGACGCGGCGGCCCCGGACCTCTCCGACATCGCCGACCAGATCGCCGAGGGCGGCGAGGTGGATCTGGACGCCCTCGACTGGAATCCGGAGGAGGAGGCAGAGCTGCTCGACGGCATCCTCGGCAACCTCTACCTGCTCACCGCCCTCAGCGAAGCCCCCGACCAGGACGTCCCGCTGCCCGCGCTGGCCGCCTCCATGATCGTTCCGGACGACATGGAAGAACCCACCGACGACATCCTCGAAGAGGTCTCCGAGGCGATGATGCGCCTCGACGACCAGTTCCGGGTGCTGGAGCCGATCGGTCTGGTCGCCTACCGTCCGGTCGACGAGGCGCTGATCGAGGAGCTGGACGAGCAGGGCGAGACCGTGACCTCCGCGGAGCCGCTCACCGACGAGGACGTCTCCCGCTACGGCATGGTCCGCCTCACCCCGCTCGGCGTCTGGGCCGTCCGCGCCCGGATGCTGGACGCCGGAGCCCACGCCCCGGCCGTCGGCGACCTCACCGACAAGGGCGCCGACGTCCTCCTGGAGGCGCTGCCCGACTACCCCGAGGCGCTCGCCCAGGCCGAGTCCGAGCGGTGGCTCGCCGCCCGTGCCCCGCTCGACGCCTCCCGCGACCTGCTCGGGGCCGCCCGCGGCGACGACGCGCGGGCCCCGCTGCGCCGGCTCGCCGCCCAGCAGGCCCTCTCGCTGGTCCCGCCCGAGGCCGAGGGTGCGCTGCGCGAGGTCCTCGACGACCGCCAGCTGGGCGGCCTGGCCCGGGTCTGGCTCGCCGAGCGCTCCCTGCCCGGCATCCCCGAGCCGTCCCAGGACATGATCTTCTGGCTGACGGTGGACACCATCGCGGCGCAGCTGGACAGCGCGGACGACGAGGCGGCGGCCGAGCTCCGGGACCTCGTACAGAGCCTGACCGAACAGCACAGTGGGTTCTTCGACACCGCCTGGCGGGTGGACCACCCGGCCACCGCGGACGTCCTGGAGGCCATGGGCCGGCTGCACCCGGACCGGAAGGCCGCCAAGGAGGCCCGCAAGGCCGCCTTCAAGGCGCGGTCGCGACAGGCGGGCTGAGGCGGGGCGCGCACGGCGGGTGGCCGGACGGCCACCCGCTGCCGGGTGCGAAGGGCAACCGCTGCCTGGATGTAGGGCCACGTTCAACTGGAGTTCGATGTCGCACGAGAGCGTGTGCGGCGCAGGCACAGGGGAGCAGAAACCGGCCGTCCAGGAGATGACCATGCCACTCACCCGGAGAAACTTCGCCAAGCGTTCCGCGCTCACCGGCGCCTCGGTGGCGCTGGCCGGCAGCGTCGACGTCCTCGCCACCGCGCCCGGCGCCATCGGCGAGGAGGTCCCGGACACCGGGCCCGACGGCACCGCGGACGGTCGCGCCGCCGGCTACGGCCCGCTGCTCCCGGACGCCGACGGCATCCTCGCGCTGCCCGCCGGGTTCGCGTACCGGATCATCACCCGGACCGGTGTGACCCGGCTGGAGAGCGGTGAGTCCACCCCCTCCCACCACGACGGCACCGGCACCTTCGCCGGTCACCGCGGCACCACGCTGCTGGTGAACAACCACGAGCTCAAGGGCCCGCGTGCCGACTGGCCGCACCCGGTGCCGCTCGCCGCCGGCCTGGTCTACGACCCGGCCGCGGCCGGCGGCTGCACGGTCGTGGAGGTCGCGAGGGACGGCTCGCCGGTCGGCGAGTGGGTGGGCATCGCCGGTACGTCCACCAACTGCGCGGGCGGGACCACCCCGTGGGGCACCTGGCTGACCTGCGAGGAGACCGAGGACAAGGCCGGCCGGAACGGCATGACCAAGGACCACGGCTATGTCTTCGAGGTCGACCCCCACGACCGTAAGGCCGGCCGTCACCCCAAGCCGATCAAGGCGCTGGGCCGCTACGCCCACGAGGCCGTGGTCGTCGATCCGCGCCGCGGTCACCTCTACCTGACCGAGGACGCCTCCGGCCCCAACGGACTGTTCTACCGCTGGACCCCGCCCAAGGGCTTCGAGCACGGGCGCGGCCGACTGCGCACGCTGGCCGACGACGCCGGTGTGCTGGCCGCCCCCAAGTGCTTCGACTCCGGCGGCCGGTTCGTCGACGACCTCTCGCGCGCCACCGAGGCCGGCACGGTCTACGGCGTCGACTGGATCGACGTCCCCGACCGCGACGCCCGTACGGTCTCGGTCCGCAACCAGTTCGGCGCGGGGGAGGTCACCCGCGCCCGCAAGCTGGAGGGCATGTGGTGGGCCGACGGCGGCGCCTACCTCGTCTCCTCCTACGCCCGCGAGGAGAGCCCGGTGCGGCACGACGGCCAGGTGTGGTTCTACGACCCGCGCCGCCGGACGCTGACCCTGAAGGTCCTGCTCGGCGTCAACCCCGACCCGGGGACGGACGGCGCGCTCGACGGCCCCGACAACATCACCGTCTCGCCCTACGGCGGGTTGATCATCGCCGAGGACGGCGAGGGCGTCCAGCACCTCTTCGGGGCCACCGAGGACGGCCGGACCTATCCCGTCGCCCGCAACGAGCTCAACATCGGGACCGCGGACGCACCGGAGTTCAGCGAGTTCACCGGGCCGGTCTTCTCCCCCGACGGGCGCACGCTGTTCGCCAACATCCAGGAACCGGGCATCATGCTGGCCGTCACGGGGCCGTGGAAGCGGATCCGCCGGCAGAAGTAGCGGCGGCGGAGGGGGCCGCGGCCGTGATGACGTAGTAGTCCAGCAGCCCCGCCCGGTATGCCGTCAGATAGCGCCGCGGCCAGTCGTCCCGCAGCTCCGGCCGCTGCGCCATGTAGCGGTCGTACGGCTCCCAGACCGCCTCGCCGATCGCCCCCACCCGGACGTCCCGCAGCCCGGCCGCGGACAGCACCTCGCGCACGTCGCCGATCACGTACGGGACGTCCAGGCCGTCGGCGTACGGGGGCAGCAGCCGGGGCAGTTCGGCGGCGGCCTGCGGGGTGCGGGCGAAGAACGTCGTCAGCGCCAGCCGGCCGCCCGGGCGCAGCACCCGGCCCGCCTCCCGGGCGAAGCCGGCGAGGTCGCGGAAGTGCTGCGCCGCCTCCACGGAGTACAGGCAGCCGACACTCGCGGCGGGCAGCGGGATGCGCTGGGCGGCGCCCTCGACGAAGTCCAGCCGGGCCGGGGCGTGCGGGAGCCCGGCGAGCAGCTCCGCGTTCGTCTCCCGGGCGCGGGCGATCTGGTCCGGGTGGACGTCCAGGCCGGTCACCGGCCCCAGGCCGAACTCCCGCAACGCCAGTGCGCAGCCCAGGCCGCGCCCGCAGCCCACCTCCAGGGCGCTGCGGTCCCGGGTCCGGGGGAAGGTGCCCAGCACCAGCCGGTAGAGGTCCTGCTCGCTGCGGATGCGGTCGGCCTCGCTCAGCGGGCCGTCCGCGAGGCCGGGCACCCGTGCCCAGTACCCGAAGTTGATGTAGCCGCCGGCGAAGGCGGTCACCGTGCTGAGATCGTGTTCGCCGTAGATCGTCGCGACCCGTTCGGGAATGTCCGGCCGCGCTGGACCGTCCGGGTGATCCGGGCCCCGCTCAGCGGGCGGGGGCGGCTGCTGCGCCATCGGACGCTCCTCGTAGTGCGGCGTGGCGAAGGGAATCCTGCGGGCGGGCGGGCGTTGAAGGGGAGGTGAGCTCGACGCTACGGACGACACAATTCTCGGTCCTGGACCGCTCCCGCACCATCGAGGGGCAGCCGCAGGGCGCCGCGCTGCGCGACACCGTGGCCCTGGCCCGGCGCGCGGAGGAGCTGGGCTACCACCGCTTCTGGGTCTCCGAGCACCACAGCGTGCCCGGGGTCGCGGGGTCCGCCCCCACGGTGCTGGCCGCCGCGGTGGCCGCGGCGACCTCCGCCATCCGGGTCGGGACGGGCGGGGTGATGCTGCCCAACCACCGGCCGCTGGTCGTCGCCGAGCAGTTCGGGGTGCTGGAGTCGCTGTTCCCCGGCCGGATCGACATGGGGCTCGGCCGGTCGGTGGGCTTCACCGGCGGGATCCGGCGGGCGCTGGGCACCGGGAAGGACGCCACCGACGACTTCGGATCCCAACTCGCCGAACTCCTCGGCTACTTCACCGGCACGCAGACGGCCCATCCGCAGGTCCACGCCCGGCCCGCCGAGGGGCTGCGGGTGCCGGCCTTCGTCCTGGCCACGGGCGCGGGGGCGCAGGTCGCGGCGGAGGCCGGGCTGGCGCTGGTCGTCGGGGACCTGCGCCGCCGGACGAAGCTGGTGGAGGCGATCGGGGCCTACCGCGCGGCCTTCCGGCCCTCGGCGCTGTGGGAGCGGCCGTATGTGGTCGTCTCCGGGACGGTCGCGGTGGCCGGTACGCGCGCCGCGGCGCGCCGGCTGCTGGTGCCGGAGGCGCGGGCGCTGGCGTACTCGCGGACCCACGGGGAGTTTCCGCCGCTGCGGCCGGCGGACGACGACGGCGCGGCGATGTCCGACCGGGAGCGGGAGTTCTACGACGAGGCCCTGCACGGGCATCTCCACGGTACGGAGGACGAGGTCGCCGGGGAGCTGGCGGACCTGATCGCCCGCACCGGGGCGGACGAGGTGCTGGTGACGACCAGCACCGACGACCGGGCGGGACTGCTGGAGTCCTACGAGCGGCTGGCGCGGGTGACCGGGCGGGCGGGCCGGGGGTGACCGGGGCGTGCCCTGGTCACCCCACTCGTGGGCTCAGAGCGCGGCGCCGCCCGGCTTGATCATCCCGCGTACCGTCCGTGCGTCGACGAATTCGCCCATCGCCGTCATCTCCCACTCGCCGGAGAACTGGCGGATCAGCTTCGCCATCATCACGCCCGTACGCGGTTCGGCGTGGGTGAGGTCGAAGCGGACCAGCTCCTCGCCGCTGGAGGCGTCGCTCAGCCGGCAGTAGGCCTTGGCCACGTCCGAGAACTTCTGGCCGGAGAAGGAGTTCACCGTGAAGACCAGGCCGGTGACCTCCGGGGGGAGGCCGCCGAGGTGGACGGTGATGACCTCGTCGTCGCCGGAGCCGTCGCCGGTGAGGTTGTCGCCGGAGTGCTGGATCGCGCCGCCCAGGATCATCAGCTTGCCGAAGAAGCAGTTGTCGATCTTCTTGCGGTCCGGGCCGTAGACGATGACGGAGGCGTCCAGGTCGATGTTCTTGCCGCGGAAGGCGGGCTCCCAGCCCAGGCCCATCCGGACGGAGCTCAGCAGCGGCCGGCCGCCCTTGACCAGGGAGACGGTCTGGTTCTTCTGCAGGCTGACCCGGCCCTTGTCGAGGTTGATCTTGCCGGTGCCGGTGCCGGTGCCGGGAGCGGCCGGGCCCGAGGCCGGCGCCGCGGGCGCGGCGGCCTGCGGGGCGGCCGGCGCGGGGGGTGCCTGCGGGGCCTGAGGTGCCTGGGGGGCGGGGGGCGCCTGCGGGGTGGCGGCCGGTGCGGCCGGTTCCTCCACGCTGACGCCGAAGTCGGTGGCGATCCCGGACAGCCCGTCGGCGTAGCCCTGGCCGACCGCGCGCACCTTCCAGACGCCGTTGCGACGGTAGATCTCGATGACCACCAGAGCCGTTTCGGCGCCCAGCTGCGGCGGGGTGAAGGAGGCGATCACGCTGCCGTCGTCGGCGTTTCGGACCGTGCCGGTCGGCTCGGTGCCGGCGAAGGTCGCGCCCGGCGCGTCCAGGCTCGCGGTGACCACGATCTTCTCGATGTCCGCGGGCACGGCGGCGGTGTCCACCGTGATGGTGTCGCCGCGGCCGCCGGCCGCCGGGGCGTGGGTCACCCCCGGGCCGTTGGGCTGGTTGTAGAAGACGAAGTCGTCGTCGGAGCGCACCTTGCCGTGGGCAGTGAGCAGCAGGCCCGACACGTCCAGCTGCGCGGGGGCGGTGACGTCCACCGCCACCCGCGCGGCCGGGAGCGGGAGGTTCGAGCCAGGAGTCATAGCGGTCATGTCAGAGGTAACGATCGGCTCGCCTTTGCGGTTCCATTACCCGGCGTCAGCGGTGTGGGCATTCTCAGTGGCGTTCGCGGGAGTTGCCGAACAGCAGCCGGTAGGCGATCAGCAGGACCAGGGCTCCGGCGATCGAGGCGATCCACATGGACGGTTCACCGATGTCCTTCGGGATCGGGCGGTGCAGGATCTTCGTGGACAGCCAGCCGCCGATGAAGGAGCCGGCGATGCCGATCAGCGTCGTGCCGACCAGGCCGCCCGGGTCCCGCCCCGGCAGCAGGACCTTGGCGATGATGCCGGCGATCAGGCCCAGTACGAGCCAGGTGACGATGCCCATGATGCGTTCCTCGTTCCTGCGGGGTCGGTACACAGAGCAGGACGCCGCCGGGGCGGTGCGGGTTCCGTGACGTGGCACGGGCCACGGACCACGGGCGATGAGTGACGGGTCGCGGGTCGCGGGTCGCGGGGCGGCGGGCCACGGTCAGTGCGGCCACCGGGGCGGGTCGGTGCAGAAGGCGCCGCCGAGGTGTGCGTGTTCGGGGTTGCGGGGGTCGAGCTCGCCCTGGGCGGCTACCAGTTCGGCGGCGTACGGCTCGGAGTCGTCCTGCGGCACGTAGCCGAGCGCGCGGGCGGTGGACAGGTCCCACCACAGGCGGGTGTTGGCGGAGGAGCCGTGCACGACGGTGTGGCCGACGTCCGGTGCGGTCAGTGCGGCGTGCAGCAGCCGCGCGCAGTCGGCCGGGCTCAGCCAGATCGACAGCATCCGCACCGACGTCGGCCGGGCGAAGCAGGAGCCGATGCGCACGGACACGGTCTCGATGCCGTGCAGGTCCCAGTAGAGGGAGGCGAGGTCCTCGCCGAAGCCCTTGGACAGGCCGTAGTAGGTGTCGGGCCGGCGGGGGGTGGTGACGGGGATCGCCGCCGAGCCGTCCGGCGGGCGTGGGGTGAAGCCGACGGCGTGGTTGGAGGAGGCGAGGACGACGCGCCGGACGCCCGCCTCGCGGGCCGCTTCGTAGAGGCGGTAGGTGCCCTCGATGTTGGCCCGCAGGATCTTCTCGAACGGGGCCTCCAGGGAGATCCCCGCGAGGTGGACGATCGCGTCGACGCCCCGTACGGCCTCGCGCAGGGCGTCGCCGTCCGCCAACTCGGCGGTGACGGCGTCCGGTTCGCCCTCGACCGGCCGCTGGTCGAAGAGGCGGAGGGTGTAGCCGAAGGGGGGCAGCAGCTCGCGCATCAGGGTGCCGAGGCCGCCTGCGGCGCCGGTGAGCAGGACGGTGCGGGGTGCGGTCATGGCGGGAATACTCCTCCGGCTGAGCTGCATGGCTGCCTGCATGGCTGTGGGTGCGGATGGCATTCAGATGTGTGGACACGGTAGAGAGGCGGTTCTTCGCCGGTCAAGGCGCTTGACGGACCTGCTCAATCCGCTTGCGCGGCGGTAGTCGCGGGACCTTGACCGGTGCGGGACGGCTGCTCTAGCGTATGGATGTTCATGAATATGGACATCAATCAGGGACATGCACAGGTACATGTACGGACCTGCCAGGGAGAGCCCGTGACCTCACACCTGCCGCTCGCCGACCGCCTCGACGGTCTGCTGTTCTTCCCCGTGACCGCGTACGCGCCGGACGGCACCGTGGACGCGCAGGCGTTCCGCGCCCATGTGCGCGACGGGATCGAGGCGGGTGCGGCCGCGGTCTTCGCCTGCTGCGGCACCGGCGAATTCCACGCGCTCACCCCCGGCGAGTTCGCCGAGTGCGTCGCGGCCGCCGCCGAGGAGGCCGCCGGCCGCGTCCCCGTGATCGCCGGTGTGGGCTACGGCACCGCGCTCGCCACCGAGTTCGCCCGCCTCGCCCGGGACGCGGGTGCCGACGGGCTGCTCGCCATGCCCCCGTACCTGGTCGTCGCCGGGCAGGAGGGACTGCTGCGGCACTACACCGAACTCGCCGCCGCCACCCCCCTGCCCGTCATCGTCTACCAGCGCGACAACGCCGTCTTCGAGCCCTCCACCGTCGCGGCACTGGCCAGGACCGAGGGCATCATCGGTCTCAAGGACGGCCTGGGCGACGTCGATCTGCTGCAACGGATCATCAGCGCGGTCCGCACCGAGGCCCCCGACGAGGACTTCCTCTACTTCAACGGCCTGCCCACCGCCGAACTCACCGGCCCCGCCTACCTGGGCCTGGGCGTGCGCCGCTACTCCTCCGCCGTCTTCGCCTTCGCCCCCGAGATCGCCCTCGCCTTCCACCGGGCACTGACCGCCGGCGACCAGGAGACCCTCGACCGGCTGCTGGACGGCTTCTACCGACCGCTGGTCGAACTGCGCAACCAGGGCCGCGGCTATGCCGTTTCGCTCGTCAAGGCCGGGGTGCGGCTGCGGGGCCGGGACGTCGGCGAGGTCCGGCCCCCGCTGAGCGAACCCGCCCCCGCGCACGTCGAGCGGCTCGCCGAGCTGATCGACCGGGGACTGACCCTGGTCGCCGCCCCGGAGGCGTGATGCGCAGCGCCGCCTTCCTCTACCCCTGGGACGTGGTCGGCGACCCCGGGGCCGCCGCACGCCTCGCCGGTCTCGGCGTCCGGCAGGTCACCCTGGCCGCCGCCTACCACTCCACCCGTGCCCTCACGCCGCGCCACCCGCGCCACCGCGTCGTCACCGCGCGGCACGCGGCCGTCCTCTACCCCCCGGACGCCGGCCGCTGGGCGGGCCGGGCGCTGCGGCCGTACGTCCAGGGCTGGGTCCCCGGTGCCGACCCCTTCGACGAGGCCGCGCGGGCGTTGGCCGACGCCGGGCTGGAGGTGCACAGCTGGGTCGTCCTGGCGCACAACTCCCGCCTGGGCGAGGAGCATCCGGACGCCGTCGTGCGCAACGCCTACGGCGACCCGTACCCCTGGGCGCCCTGCATCGCCCGCCCCGAGGTCCGCGCCTATCTCGTCGACCTCGCCGCCGAGGCGGCCGTACGGCCCGGCGCCCGCGGCACCGAGCTGGAGTCCTGCGGCTGGTACGGGCTGGCCCATCCGCACGCCCACGACAAGACCGACGGCGTGCCGCTCTCCGCCGCCGCGCAGTATCTGATGTCGGTGTGTTTCTGCCCGGTGTGCGCCGCCGGATACGCCGAACTGGGCGTGCCGGCGGCGGAGTTGCGCGCGGCGGTGGTGCGCGCCCTGGAGCCCGTGTGGGCGGGCGCGGACGGCGGGCCGCCGGGCCGGGCTGCGGGGGTCCCCCCGGTGGAGCGCGGAGGGGAGTGGGCCGCGGTCGAGACGCTGCTGGGCGAGGAGTGCGCGGGAGTGCTGCGGGCCTGGCGCGACCGGACGGCGCGGACCCTCCAGCGGGCGGCGGTCGCGGCCGTGCGGGACGCGGCGGCCGGCCCGTTCCGGGTGCTGCTGCACGCCGACCCCGCACCGCACCGCTGCGGTGCCAATGCGGGAGTGGACCCGGCGGACGTCCTCGCGCACGCGGACGGTGTCGTCGTGCCGTGCACCGGCGACGACCGGACCCGGGCCGAGGCGCTCGCCCCGTTCCGCGGCCGCCCGGACGGGGCCACCGTCGCCGCCAACCTCACCGTCGTCTCCGGCATGGGCGGCCGCCCCGGCGCGCTGGCCGCCGACGCCGCCCACGCCGCCTCGCTCGGCGCCACCGAACTGCGGCTCTACCATGCGGGCCTGGCGAGCGACGGTGATCTGGCGGCGGTCCAGGAGGCCCTGCGCGAGATCGCGGGTGCACCGGCGGGTTGAGCGCAGATCAGCTCCGGCCGCCTGCGTGCCGGCGCCGCAGGACCCAGGTGCCACCGGCCCCTGCGGCCAGGATCAGGCCCGTACCCACGAGGATCTCGGTGGTGTCGGCGCCCTCGCCCGTCGCGCCGGCGTCGGCATGCGCGCCGGCGCCGGCCCTGACTCCGCCCCTGGGCATCAGGGCCCGGCCGGCGCTGGGTCCGGGGATGCTGTCGTCGGCGTCACCGGCGCTGACCGTGCCGGTGATGTCCCTGCCGTCGGCGCACCTCCCGCCGATGCCGTAGTTGCCCGGCCGGGTGTCGGGCCGGACTCTCACCTCGCCGACCAGCGCGCCCGCGAGCACACCGGGCCGCAGTGTGATGATGCCCCCGCCCAGCGCGCCGGCGTCGACGCGCGCCGACCGGCTGTGTCCGCAGTCCCGGGTGGCCAGCGAGACGCTGGAGCCCGCCCTGGCCGGGTGCGGTGAGGACTCGACCTCGCCGAAGTCGCCGGCCCGCGCCGCGGGTGCGGCGAGCACGAGTGCGGCGGCACCGAACGCGGCACCGGTGAACAGCCGGGTGGAGCGCGGGGACGGCATACGGCGACCTCCACGAAGCGCGGCCGGCGGCACGCCGTTGCGCCACCGGGGGAGAGGTCCGCGCCTCCTGATCCCCGAGCTAATCGGTACGGCGGCGGGCGGGCCCGCCCGGCCGGGACGAATGGGTGAACCCGCTCCCCGGAGGGGGTAACCCGCCCGCCGCCGGGCGGTCACCCGGGCCGCACGAACCCGCACTCTCGCCGCCGCACGGGGGCGCCCGGTACCTCAGAGGCGGCGGGTCGCCAACGTCAGCCGGTCGCGGGCGTCGAAGAGCATGTCCTTGATCATCTGCTCGTGGTCCGGGGTCAGCCGGGCCACCGGCACCGAGCAGCTGACGGCGTCGCGGGCCGGGGTGCGGTACGGGATCGCGATGCCGAAGCAGCGCAGGCCCAGGGTGTTCTCCTCGCGGTCGACCGCGTAACCCTGCTCGCGGACCGCGTGCAGCTCCTCGATCAGCGCCTCGCGGTCGGTGAGGGTGTGCTCGGTCAGCGCCGCCAGGGTGCGCGGCAGCATCGCCCGTACCTGGTCGTCGGTGTAGGTGGCGAGCAGGGCCTTGCCCAGCGAGGTGGAGTGCGCCGGCAGCCGGCGGCCGACCCGGGTGAAGGGGCGCAGATAGTGCTGCGACTGGCGGGTGGCGAGGTAGACGACGTTGGTGCCGTCCAGACGGGCGAGGTGGATGGTCTCGGTGGTGTCGTCCGAGAGCCGGTCCAGGGTGGGACGGGCCGCGGCCACCACCTCGTCGCCGTCGATGTACGACGTGCCGACGAGCAGGGCGCGGACGCCGATGCCGTAGCGGGTCCCGGTCGCGTCCGTCTCGACCCAGCCCAGGTCGACCAGGGTGCGCAGCAGCATGTAGAGGCTGGACTTGGGGTAGCCGACGGCTTCCTGGACGGAGGCCAGGCTGTGCATTCCGGGGCGACCCGCGAAGTACTCCAGCAACTCCACCGTCCGCACCGCGGACTTGACCTGCGATCCACCGGTGTCGGCAGCTGACATCGCCCTTGACCCCTCTGTTCGGACAGCCCTAGAGTCCCCGGTATTCACCATCTGGGACGATGTTCAGCATATCGAACGCTGTCCAGGGTGCGGCAAGACTTCGCCCGGGAGGAATGCACGGTGGCAACAGCGGTAGCAGCACCAGTCTGGAGTGTCGACCCCCGAACCGGGAAGCGGCGCGAACAGGTTGCGGTGGAAGCCACAGCGGCCGAAGTGGACCAGGCCGTCCGAGCCGCGCAGGAAGCCCACCCGGCCCTCGCCGACCGTACGGTGCGCGCCGCGCTGCTGCGCCGCGCCGCCGACCTGCTCGACGAGGCGGGCGAGGCGGTCATCGAGGCCGCCGACGCGGAGACCGCGCTCGGCCCCGGCCGGCTCACGGGCGAATTGGGCCGCACCACCTACCAGTTGCGGGCCTTCGCGGACATCGTGGACGAGGGCGCGTTCCTCGACGTACTGATCGACCACGCCGACCCCGCCCTCGCCCCGCCGCGGCCCGACCTACGCCGCTACAAGATCCCGCTGGGCGCCGTCGCGGTCTACGCCGCCTCCAACTTCCCGCTCGCCTTCTCCGTCCCCGGCGGCGACACGGCCAGCGCCCTGGCGGCCGGGTGCCCCGTCGTCGTCAAGGCCCACCCCGACCACCCGGCCACCTCCGAACTGTGCGCCGCGTTGCTGCGTCGCGCCGCCGCCGAGACCGGGCTGCCGGAGGGCGTGGTCGGCCTGGTGCACGGCTTCCAGGCCGGCATCGACCTGGTGCGCCACCCCCTGATCAGCGCCGCTGGATTCACCGGCTCGGTGCGCGGCGGCCGTGCCCTGTACGACGCGGCCGCGGCCCGCCCGCGCCCCATCCCCTTCCACGGTGAACTGGGCAGCCTCAACCCCGTGGTGATCACCGAGGCCGCGGTCGCGGAACGCGCAGAGGAGATCGGCGCCGGGCTGTGCGGCGCGACGACGCTCGGCGTCGGCCAGTTCTGCGTCAAGCCCGGACTCGTCCTGGCGCCCGCGGGCGAGCGGGGCGAGCAGCTGCTGACCTCGCTGACCGCGGCGGTCAGCGACACCGAGGCCGGGGTGCTGCTGGACCACCGGATGCGGGACGCGTTCCTCACCGGCGTCCGCGAACGGGCCCAGCTCCCCGACGTCCAGGCGCCGGTGACCCCGGGGGCGGGCGGCACGCACACGGTCAGCGCGGGCTTCCTCACCGTCCCGGCGTCCCGCCTCGCCGCCGAGGGGCCGCACGACCTCCTCCTGGAGGAGTGCTTCGGTCCGGTCACGGTCGTCGCCCGCTACGCCGACGAGGCCGAGATCGGCGCCGTACTCGCCCGGCTGCCCGGCAGCCTCTCCGCCACCCTCCAGCTCGGTGAGGCCGAGGCCGCCGGCACCGACGAGGCCGGACGCGGCGCCCGGCTGCTGGCCGAGGTCACCCCGCTCGCCGGCCGCGTCGTCGTCAACGGCTGGCCGACCGGCGTCGCGGTCGCACCCGCTCAGCACCACGGCGGCCCCTACCCGGCCACCACCTCCACCGCCACGTCCGTCGGCGGCACCGCGGTCGAACGATGGCTGCGCCCGGTCGCCTACCAGGACACCCCACCCGCGCTGCTCCCGCCCGAGCTGCACGAGGACAACCCGCTCGGCCTGCCGCGCCGGGTCGACGGCCGGCCCGAGGGCGGGTAGACACCGTGCCCTCCGCGACACAGCAGGCGGCGCTCCGGGTCCGCGCGGCGGCCCCCGCGGACCTGGCGGCGATCGCCCGCCTGCACGCCGCCGCCCGTGCGGCCTACCAGCGCGGCCGATTCCCGGACGTCCCCTTCGACATCCCGGCCGAACGGACCCGCCGGCACGCCGCCTGGGCGCGCCTCCTGGACCGCGACGACACCCCCGCGCTCTGCGCCCTACGGCAGGACACCGTCGTCGGCGCGGCCGCGTACCGCCGGGCGGTCGGGACCGCCGCCGTCACCCTGCACCAACTGCACGTCGACCCCGACCACTGGGGCACCGGCGTGGGCCGCGCCCTGCACGCCGCCTGCCTGCACGCCTGGCGTGCGGCGGGCTGTTCCCGGGCGGCCCTGGAGGTGCTGTGGCACAACCACCGGGCCCGCGCCTTCTACACCGGCCTCGGCTGGCGGCCCGACCCCGGGCGTCGCCCCGCACCGGACGCCAGCCACCTCAGCCTGACGCTGGCACTGACGGCTCCCGCCGCGCGATGAGCTGCAGCCGCCCCACGGTCCGGCCGTCCAGGGTGCCCACCGTGTCCTGCCGCTCCCGCACCACCGCGAACCCCGCCGCACGCACCAGCCCCCGCAGCCACTCCGGCGGGTGGTGGCGGAACACCCCGCCGTCCGGCGTCTCGAAGACCCCGTAGGTGCCGTGCCGCCGGGCGAACCGCTCGTAGCGCTCCCGGTTGGGCGGGTCGGTCTGCAGCGGCACATCGCTCAGATACAGCACCCCGCCGGGCCGCACCAGCCGTCCCAGTTCCCGCACGATCGCCCTCTGGTCCGCGTCCTGGGGCACACATGTCAGCACCGCGAACAGCAGTGCCGCGTCGAACGCCGCGTCCTCGAACGGCAGCGGAAACCCCGCCCACCGCAGCAGATCCGCCTCGGGGTGCTCCCGCCCTCCGCGCTCCACCAGCGCCGCGGAGAAGTCCACGCCGCGCACCGACCGGTACCCGAGGTCCGCCAGCTCGGCGGTCAGCCGCCCGTAGCCGCAGCCGTAGTCCAGGACGTGCGCGGGCCGCGGCACGAACCGGGTGAGCAGCTCCTCGTCGAGCGGATGGGTGAACGTCTTGGCGGCCCCGGTCGTCTCCCAGAACCCGTCCGCATCCTGTGGGGTGGTCATGCCCGGACCGTACCCGGGGAATAGCCCGGCGCCCCGGCACGTTGCACCGGCGTCCACCCATGCGGCCACAGCGCCACCGACAACGAGGTACGCAACTCCCCATGCGCGTCGAAATCTGGTCCGACATCGCCTGCCCCTGGTGCTACATCGGCAAGGCCCGCTTCGAGGCCGGGCTCGCCGCGTTCGCGGGGCGGGACGACGTCGAGGTGGTGCACCGCTCCTTCGAGCTGGACCCGAAGGCGCCGGCGGCCACGGACGTCCCGGTGCTCGACATGCTGGCCGCGAAGTACGGCGTCAGCCGTGCGCAGGCCGAGGAGATGGAGGCCCGGGTCGCCGACGCCGCGGCGTCGGAGGGGCTCGGCTACCGCTCCGACCGGATCCACGGCAACACCTTCGACCTCCACCGGCTGCTGCACCTGGCCACGGCGCACGGCGTCCAGGACGCGCTGCTCGGTGCTCTCTACCGCGCCAACTTCGCCGAGGCACGCCCGCTCGCCGACCCCGAGGTGCTCGTCAAGATCGCCGCCGCGGCCGGCGTCCCCGCCGACGAGGCCGCCCGGGTGCTGGCCGACCCCGGCGCGTACGCCCAGGAGGTGCGCGCCGACGAGCGGGAGGCGGCGGAGCTGGGCGCCACCGGCGTCCCCTTCTTCGTCATCGACCGGCGGTACGGCATCTCCGGCGGCCAGCCCGCCGAGGTCTTCCGGCAGGCGCTGGAGCAGGCCCACGCGGCGGACGCGGGGAGCATCCACCCGCCCGCCGAGGCGGACAGCTGCGACGACGACGGGTGCGCGGTACCGGGAGCCTGACCGCCGGGCCGCGCCGGCAGACCGCGCCCGGGCCGGGCCGGGCGTCATGGACGGGGCCCGGAGCATCCAGCAGAGTGAGGGTATGCAGCGACATGCGCCACTGGGCGGGGCGGAATTCGCGCCCGAGACGACGTATCTGAACACCGCCTCCAGCGGACTCCTCCCGCGCCGCAGCGCCGACGCCCTGCGCCGGGCCGTCGACGAATCCGCCTCCTACGGCACCATGGGCCGCGACTACTTCGGGCCGTCGGCGGCCTCCCGGGCCGCGTTCGCCCGGCTGCTGGACATCCCCGCGGAGCGGGTCGCGGTCGGCAGTTCGGTCGCGGTGCAGTCCGCCTTCGTCGCGGCCTCGCTGCCCCCGGGGTCCGAAGTGCTCGCCCCCGAGGGCGACTTCAGCTCCCTGGTCAACCCGTTCGCCGCGCACCCCGGGATCAGGCTGCGGACCGTACCGCTCGAGGCACTGGCAGAGGAGGTCCGGCCGGGCACCGCGCTGGTCGCGTTCAGCGCGGTGCAGTCGCTGGACGGCCGGATCGCCGACCTGGCGGGCGTACGGGAGGCCGCGCGGACCCACGGCGCGCGCACCTACCTCGACGCCACCCAGGCCGCCGGCTGGCTGCCGCTGCGCGCCGTCGAATGGGACTTCCTGGCCTGCGGCGCCTTCAAGTGGCTGCTGTGCCCGCGGGGCACGACGTTCATGGCGTTCGGGGACGGAGCCGGCGCGGGTCCCGCCGCCCGGCCCGAGGCGCGCCACGCGGGCTGGGTGGCCGGCGAGGACCTCGACGCCTCCAACTACGGCATCCTGCGGCCGGCCGCCACCGCCCGCCGGTACGACGAACCGCACGCGCACTTCTCCTATGTCGCGGCCGAACGGTCGCTGGCCCTCTTGGAGGAGCTCGGCGTGGCCGCCGTCCACGCACACAACACCGCGCTGGCCGACCGCTACCGCGCGGGGCTGGCCGAACGGGGGCTGCTGCCGCGCCCCGCGCCCGGCTCCGCGATCGTCTCCACGCCGGGCCTCACGGACGCGGCGGCCCGACTGGCCGAGGCGGGCGTCCTGGTCTCGGTCCGCGAGGGTCTGCTGCGTGCGGCCTTCCACCTGTACAACTCCACCGACGACGTGGACCGGCTGCTCAAGCTCATCGGGTAGGGCGGCGGACCCTGGGCGCATCGGAGGCGCCGGGCGGGAATGCGGGGGGCGGCCGGAGCGCCGGAACAGGTGTCGTCGATCATGGTCGGTGATCCACGCCATCATGCCCCCCGTACCGAGCAGCAGTTGAGAGGCCATCAATGACCACCGGGTTCGACCCCCTGGACCTTGCCGGGATCCCGCTCGCCAACCGCATCGTCATGGCGCCGATGACCCGCAACCGCGCCACCCAGGGGGGCGGGGTGCCGACCGACTCGATGGTCGCCTACTACGCCCAGCGCGCCACCGCCGGCCTGATCATCACCGAGGGCGCCCAGACCACCGTCGTCGGCCAGGGCTACCCCTTCACCCCGGGGCTGCACACCGCCGAACAGGTCGCCGGCTGGCGCCGGGTGACGGACGCCGTGCACGAGGCGGGCGGCCGGATCTTCGCGCAGCTGTGGCACGGCGGCCGGGTGGGCCATCCGGTGGTGCTGCCGGACGGCCTGATCCCCGTGGGCCCCTCGCCGGTGGCGGCCGACTGCCAGGTCTTCACCGAGGAGGGGATGAAGGACTGCGTCGTCCCGCACGAGCTGACCGACGCCGAGATCCGCACCACCGTCGCGGAGTTCGCCACCGCCGCCCGCAACGCCGTCGAGGCGGGATTCGACGGTGTGGAGATCCACGGCGCCAACGGCTATCTGGTGCACCAGTTCCTGGCACCCAACAGCAACCTGCGTACCGACGCCTGGGGCGGTGACACCGAGGGCCGGATCCGCTTCGCGGTGGAGGTCACCCGGGCGGTGGCCGAAGCGGTCGGCGCGCACCGCACCGGCCTGCGGCTCTCGCCCGGCAACCCCTTCAACGGCATCGACGAGCCGGCCCCCGAACCCCTCTACACCGCGCTGCTGCAGGCCGTCGAACCACTGGGCCTGGCCTATCTGCACGTCTGCGACGTACCGGACCGCGACCTGCTGGCCCGGCTGCGCGAGCACTTCACCGGCACGTTCGTCCTCAACCCGGCCAACGACGGCCGCCCCACCGGCATCGAGGACCTGGGCCTGATCGAGGACGGCAGCGCCGACCTGCTGGCCTTCGGCCGGCAGTTCCTGGCCAACCCCGACCTGCCACGGCGCCTGGCACTCGGCGGGCCCTTCAACACCCCCGAGCGGGAGAGCTTCTACGGCGGCGACGACACCGGATACCTCGACTATCCGGCCCTGGCGGTCTGACGCCCGCTCCGGCACGACTCAGCGCGGCCGCCGCACAGACCCTGCTGTGCGGCGGCCACCGTGCCGGTTCTTCCGGTCACCTCACCGGCGTGAAGTCCCGGGCACCGATGTACTCCGGACGCCGCACCGGCGCCTCGAACGGCTCCACCGCGGTGTTCTCCACGCTGTTGAACACGATGAAGACGTTGCTGCGCGGGTAGGGCGTGATGTTGTCGCCGGATCCGTGCATGGCGTTGCAGTCGAACCACGTCGCCGAGCCGGCCTTGCCGGTGAAGAGACGGATGCCGTGCTGGTCCGCCATCTTCGTCAGCACCTCGTCCGACGGGATGCCCGCGTCCTGCATCTGCAGCGACCGCTTGTAGTTGTCCTTCGGCGTCGCACCCTCACAGCCCACGAAGTGCCGGTGTGAGCCGGGCATGATCATCAGGCCGCCGTTGGTGTCGTAGTTCTCCGTCAGCGCGATGGAGACCGACACCGTGCGCATGTTCGCCAGTCCGTCCTCGGCGTGCCATGTCTCGAAGTCCGAGTGCCAGTAGAAGCCGGAAGCACCGAAGCCCGGCTTCACGTTGATCCGGGACTGGTGGACGTAGACGTCCGAGCCCAGGATCTGCCGCGCGCGACCCACCACGCGCGGGTCGGAGACCAGCTTGGCGAACACCTCGCTGATCTTGTGCACCTCGAAGACCGACCGGACGCTCCCCGACCTCTTCTCGACGATGGAGCGCGGGTCGGCGCGCATCGTCGGGTCGTGGACGAGCCGGTCCAGTTCGGCGCGGTACACCGCGACTTCCTCCGCGGTGAGCAGTTCCCCGATGGCGAAAAAGCCGTCGCGTTCGAAGTCGCTCAGCTCGGACGGCGCGAACGGGCCGGCCGTTCCGGGCTGCGACCACACCACCGGGTCCTTCCGCGGGGTGATGACCTCGGCGGTCCCACGGGTCGGGTACAGGTCGGCGATGCGCTCGGGTGCGGTGGTCATGGTGTTGCCTTCCTCTCCTCTCGTACGTGCTCTCTGTTTCGTGCTGGTGCTGCGGGCCTTCCTCGGCTGCCGGACGGGGACAGGAGGGCGGCGTCTCAGACCGTCTCGGGCTCCGTCTCGGGTTCGGTGAGAAGCGGGTAGACCCCGTTCTCGTCGTGGTCCTCGCGGCCGGTGACCGGCGGGTTGAAGACACAGACGCAGCGGAAGTCTTCCTTGATCCGCATGGTGTGCTTCTCGTGACCGTCGAGCAGGTACATCGTGCCCGGGGTGATCACGTGCTTCTCGCCGGTCTCGTCGTTGGTGAGCTCCGCCTCACCCTCTACGCAGAGTACGGCTTCGATGTGGTTCGCGTACCACATCGACGTCTCGGTTCCTGCATACAGGGTGGTCTCGTGCAGAGAGAAGCCGACGCGCTCCTTGGCGAGCACGATGCGCTTGCTCTCCCACGTGCCGGACTTGGCCTTGACGTGGCGGTCGGTGCCTTCGATGTCCTGGAAGGATCGGACGATCACGGTGGTCGGTGCCTTTCTGTGAAACGTGAAGGAGCACTGGGCCGGCCGGGTGTCCCGGCCGGCCCAGCAGGTGGATCAGGCGCAGTCGCGGACCGCGCGGGCGAGGGTGCGCAGACCCTCGTCCAGCTCCTCTGGTGTGGTCGTCAGCGCCGGAAGCAGCTTGACGACCTCGCTCTCCGGGCCGGAGGTCTCGATCAGCAGACCCAGCTCGAAGGCGCGCTTGGCGATCTTTCCGGCGAGGCTCTTGTCGACGCACTCCAGACCCCACACCAGACCGCGGCCGCGGTACTCGGCGATGGCTTCGGGGTGCTCCTCGACGATGGCCTTCAGGTGCGACTCGACGATCTCGCCGCGGGCGATGGTCTGCTTCTCCATCTGGCCGTCGGCCCAGTACGTGTCGAGCGCGGCGGCGGCGGTGACGAAGGCCGGGTTGTTGCCGCGGAAGGTGCCGTTGTGCTCGCCCGGCTCCCACACGTCCAGCTCCGGCTTGAACAGGGTGAGGGCGAGCGGCAGGCCGTAGCCGCTGATGGACTTCGAGACGGTGACGATGTCCGGCACGATGCCCGCCTCCTCGAAGGAGAAGAAGGCACCGGTGCGGCCGCAGCCCATCTGGATGTCGTCCACGATGAGCAGCATGTCGCGGCGCTCGCACAGGTCGGCGAGGGCACGCAGCCACTCGGCGCGGGCGACGTTGATGCCGCCCTCGCCCTGCACGGTCTCGACGATCACCGCGGCCGGGGTGTTGAGACCCGAGCCCTGGTCCTCCAGCAGCCGCTCGAACCACAGGAAGTCCGGGTAGGCGCCGTCGAGGTAGTTGTCGAAGGGCATCGGGGTGCCGTGCACCAGCGGGATGCCGGCGCCGGCGCGCTTGAAGGCGTTGCCGGTGACGGCGAGCGAGCCCAGCGACATGCCGTGGAAGGCGTTGGTGAAGGACACGATCGACTCGCGGCCCTTGACCTTACGGGCCAGTTTCAGCGCGGCCTCGACCGCGTTGGTGCCCGTCGGCCCCGGGAACATGACCTTGTAGGGCAGGTCGCGCGGCCGCAGGATGGTGTTCTGGAACGACTCCAGGAACGCCCGCTTGGCCGTGGTCGACATGTCCAGGCCGTGGGTGACGCCGTCCCGCTCGATGTAGTCGATCAGGGCGCGTTTGAGGACCGGGTTGTTGTGGCCGTAGTTGAGCGATCCGGCGCCGGCGAAGAAGTCGAGGTACGTGTGGCCGTCCTCGTCGGTCATCCGGCTGCCCTGCGCACGGTCGAACACGGTCGGCCAACCGCGGCAGTAGCTGCGGACCTCCGACTCCACGGTTTCGAAGACGCTCAGGTCGGGCTGGGTGATGGTCACAGCATGCTCCAGGGAGATGAGTGGCGAAGGAAGATCGAAGTCTGTGGGGGACGGGCGGGCCGGTGGTGTCACGGGGGTGTCACCTCAGGTGTGCCGGTTCCGCCTGCCGTAGGGGGCATGGGCCGGCGCGGCGCTCGGCGGCCGCGCTCGGCGGGTCGTCAGTGCGGGCGTCCCGGTGGAGGGTCGAACGGGCCGATGAGGTGCAGCACCTCCGGCTCGTGACCCTGCTCGGGGAAGAGCCCGGCGTCGAAGAGCACGTCACGCTGCAGCCCTGCGCCGTGGCGCTCGGCGAACGAGGCGAACAGCCGCATGGACGCGGCGTTGTCCGGCGTGATGGTGGTCTCGACGTGACGGATGCCCAGTTCGCGTACGGCGCGGGTCGTCAGCCCGTCCAGCAGCGCGGCCGCCAGCCCCTGGCCGCGGTGCGCGTCGTCGACGGCGACCTGCCAGACGACGAGGGTCTCCGGGTGCTCGGGGCGTATGTAGCCGGTGACGAAGGCTGCCGGCTCGCCCTCCGCGTCGCGTGCGACGACGGAGGTGGCGGCGAAGTCCCGACACCACAGCAGGTAGCTGTAGGAGGAGTTGAGGTCCAGAGTCCTGGAGTCGCGGGCGATGCGCCAGATTGCGGCCCCGTCCTCCATACGTGGGGTGTCGAGCTTGAAGCCCTCCGGCAATTCCTTGATATCGCTGCGGGCACCTGCATGGTCTGCTTGTGCGGCGGTCATGGGAATTAAATTTACCGAGGGAAAAAGGAAAATGCATCGCGAGCAGGGGTTACATGGACGGGCCTTGTATGTTATCGCGCGGGTGCGTACGAGCGCGCGATCCGGTTGCAGAATGTACCGATTTGCCTGGGAAGTTTGGGGTAAAACGGACACGTTGTGTAGTCGGTCACAGGTCCGTAACGCCCTTGAGACCCGTCCGAATTCTGATACTTGCCGCTAGCGGAATCTTGGCGTTTGAGGTGCGGAAAAGCGGGCAGAAGAATACGGGAAGCTGTGTTCCTGAAGAATTGGGAATTCGCAACCGGAAGGCCGCCGCAAGGCGTGCGGGAAGAAAATCCGGGTAACCGACAGAAGCTTCCGGTGAATCCGGCGACCGAATAGGGCGGCGGAGCGGGCGGGCCGGTCGGGGCGAGCGAGGTCCCGGCGAGGCCGGTGCCCGTGGGGCGCCGCATAGGGTGCCGGTATGACGTCCATGAGTGAAGGTGCGGTGCTGCACCTCAAGGGGAGGGTCCTGGCGGGACCGGACGAGGTGCGCGACGAGCTCTGGGTTCTCGGCGGTCGGGTGACATTCGAACGGCCGAACGGGGCGTCGGAGGTCACCACCGTCGAGGGCTGGGTGCTGCCGGGCCTCGTCGACGCGCACTGCCACGTCGGCCTGGACGCGCACGGCCCGGTGGATGCCGAGACCAGCGAGAAGCAGGCGCTCACCGACCGTGACGCCGGGACGCTGCTGATCCGCGACGCAGGGTCACCCTCCGACACCCGCTGGGTCGACGACCGCGAGGACCTGCCGCGGATCATCCGCGCCGGCCGCCACATCGCCCGCACCAAGCGCTACATCCGCAACTACGCGCACGAGATCGAGCCCGCGGACCTGGTCGCCCATGTCGCCCGGGAGGCCCGGCGCGGCGACGGCTGGGTCAAGCTCGTCGGCGACTGGATCGACCGCTCCACCGGCGATCTGAGCGCCTGCTGGCCGAGCGGCGAGGTCGAGGCGGCGATCGCCGAGGCGCACCGGCTGGGCGCCCGTGTGACGGCCCACTGCTTCGCGGAGGAGACCCTCGCCCCGCTCGTCGAGGCCGGTATCGACTGCATCGAGCACGCCACGGGCCTGACCGAGGACACCATCCCGCTGTTCGCCGAGCGGGGCGTCGCCATCGTCCCCACGCTGGTCAACATCGCCACGTTCCCGCGGCTCGCGGACGGCGGGGAGGAGAAGTTCCCGAAGTGGGCCGACCACATGCGCCGGCTCCACGCCCGCCGCTACGACACCGTACGGGCGGCCTACGACGCCGGTGTCCCCGTCTACGCCGGCACCGACGCCGGCGGCTCGCTGCCGCACGGCCTGATCGCCGACGAGGTCGCCGAGCTGATGAAGGCCGGCCTGCCCGTCGAGGCCGCCCTCTCCGCCACCACCTGGGGCGCCCGGGAGTGGCTCGGCCGCCCCGGCCTCACCGAGGGCGCCCCCGCGGACCTGGTCGTGTACGAGGCGGACCCGCGGGCCGACGTCCGGGTGCTGGCGGCGCCGCGGCTGGTGGTGCTGCGCGGGCGGGTGGTGGGCTGAGGGAGGCGGCGGGGCGGCCCCGTGCGAGGCTAGCCGGCCCGGCGGGCCGAGCGGGCCATCCAGGCCGCCACCACCGCGCCCGAGACGTTGTGCCAGACCGAGAAGACCGCGGCGGGCAGCGCCGCCGCCGGGCTGAAGTGCGCGGAGGCGAGCGAGGCGGCGAGGCCGGAGTTCTGCATGCCGACCTCGAAGGCCATCGCGCGGCTGGCGGGCCTGCCCAGCCGGGCGAGCTTGCCCGCGGCGTAGCCCAGCGCCAGCCCGAGCCCGTTGTGCAGCACGACGGCGAGCAGTACCAGCGCCGCCGCGTCCTTGATCGCCGCAGCGCTCCCGGACACCACGACCAGCACGATCACCGCGATGGTGAGGGCCGAGACCCACGGCAGGACGCGCAGCAGCCGGTCGACGAACCGGCCGGCGACGATCCGCACGGCCAGCCCGGCGAGCACCGGGAACAGCACCGTCTTGAGGATGTCGGTCACCATCACGCCGGCGTCCACGTCCAGGAACCGGCCGGCGAGCAGCAGCGTCAGCGGGGGCGTGATCAGCGGCGCGAGCACGGTGGACACGGTCGCCACCGACACCGAGAGGGCCACGTCGCCACGGGCCAGAAAGGTGACGACGTTGGACGCGGTCCCGCTGGGTGCGCAGCCGACCAGGATCACCCCGGCCGCCAGCTGCGGCGGCAGGTCCAGCGCCGTCGCGATCAGCCAGCCGAGCCCCGGCATGATCACGTAGTGGGCGACCAGCCCGAGCCCCACCGCCCACGGGCGCTTGGCCACCGCCGTGAAGTCCGGCGGGGTCAGCGTCAGCCCCATCGAGAACATCACCACGCCCAGCAGCCAGGGCACCCCGGGTGCCCAGCCGGTGAAGTGCGCGGGCCACAGCAGCCCCACCGCACCGGCGGCGATCACCAGCAGGGGGAAGAGCGTGACCGCCCGGCGGGCGGCGCGGTCGGAGGAGGGGAGGTCGCTGGGCGGCGCGGGATGCTGCCTGGGGGCCTGGTTCGTCTGCTCGGTCGACACGGCGGCACCCTAGCCGCCGTCTTCATGTACGGGACAACGAATTCCGCATAGTGGACCGGTCAACCCCGGTCTTCGCAGGTCGCCCGCGCGGTGGGACGGCTGGGGTTCGGGTGATGTGCCGTGCCGGAGGAATCGAATGAACAGGCGGAAACCACCCCTTGGAGTGAACTCACGTCGCGTGGCTGCCCGTTCACCCTCGGTGCGTACACGATGTGCGGGTCGAGGTCGTCGGCGCGCGTGATGTCCCCCATTGGCGCGGCCGGCGGCTCCAATTCTCTTGTGGGGGTTCCACTCACGTGTCCACCAGATCCACCAGTACCTTCGGCATGCCCCGACGGCTCGCCGCGACCTTCGTCGCCGCCGCCCTCACGGCCGGTTCCGCAGTCCTGGCGGCCACCGCGCCCGCGTATGCCACCGGTGACCACGGCGCCCACGGCACGTCCGGTGCCGTCGTGCTCCGCACCGGACTGGACGTCGGGCTGCTCAACAAGACGCTCGATGTGCCGCTGAACACGGTCCTCAACGACGTGCACGCACCGGCCTCCGCCGACCGGACGACGCTCACCGTCGATCTGGACGGCATCAACCAGGGCCGCCCCTTCAGCGTGCTGCGCGCGGACGTCGCCACCGCGCGGGCCACCGCCGACCGTCGCAAGGCCGAGGGCTACGCCCACCTCGTACACGCGAAGGTGCACGTCCCCGGCCTCGGGGCGCTCTCCCTGATCGAGGTCCAGCAGGTCACCTCCCGTGCGGTGTGCGAGGCGGGCAAGCAGCCGCGGGCCGAGTCGAACGTGCTCGGCGGCGTGCGCGTGCTGGGCAAGCAGGTCACGCTGCGCGCGGGCGGCACGACGGACGTCAAGGTGCCCGGGGTGGGCGAGGTGCGGCTCGACCTGTCGAAGCGGAGCGTGACGGGCCGGAGCGCCGCGGCGACCGCGCTGGAACTCAAGGTCGCGGTCAACCCGCTGAAGCTGAACGTCGCCGACGTCCGGGGGCGGGTCACGCTCGCGCAGGCCACCTGCACGGCGCCGCGCGCCACGGCACCCGACCCGGGCGGCTCCGGCGGCGCGACCGGCGGCGATTCGGGCGGCGGCAGCACGGGCGGCACCCAGGCGGACGCCCCCGGCTCCCACCCCGCCACGCAGAACCTCGCCGAGACCGGCGGCAGTTCGGCCACCCCGTATCTCGCCGGCGGCGCGGCCCTGCTGCTCGCCGCGGGCGCCGGATCGGTCGTCTGGTCCCGTCGGCGCCGCACCACCGCGGCCGGGAGCCGCGGCTGACGGACCCGTACCCGGTGCGGTGCCGTGGGGGCGCCGGACACGGGTACGGCCGGGGCGCACCGCACGGTGCGCCTCATCCCCTCCGGGGCGGCGACGAGGCGTGGTGACGCGCCGCCCCGGAGGGGGCCACGGGCCGGGCCGCGGCGCGGACCTCGGCCAGTACGGAGGCGAGCGCCGCCACGAACCGGTCGGTGGTGGCGCGGTCCCGGACCGCGAGCCGCAGCCAGTCGGGACCCAGCCCGGGGAAGGTGTCCCCGCGGCGCACGGCGAAGCCGCGCGTCCGCAGCCCTGCCCGGACCGCCGCCGCGTCCGGCACCCGGACCAGCACGAACGGGCCCTCGGCCGGGCCGGCGGCCGTCAGCGCCGCGAACTCGCCCAGCCGGGACAGCAGATGGTCCCGGTCCCGGGCGATCTCCTCGGCCGCCGCGGCCGCCTCCGCCAGCGCGCGCGGCGTGGAGCAGGCCCCGGCCGCGGCCAGGGCCGGGCTGGACACCGGCCACAGGGGCTGCGCCCGCTCCAGGGCGGCGACGGTGTCCGGCGCGGCCAGCACATAGCCGATCCGCAGCCCCGCGAGCCCCCAGGTCTTGGTGAGGCTGCGCAGCACGACCAGCCCCGGCAGATCCCTGCGGCCGGCCAGCGACGCCCGCTCCCCGGGCACCGCGTCCATGAACGCCTCGTCGACCACGAGTGTCCGCCCCGGCCTGGCCAGCCGGGCCAGGGTCTCGGCGGGATGCAGCACGGAGGTGGGGTTGGTGGGGTTGCCGACGACGACGAGGTCGGCGTGCTCGGGGACCGCGTCCGGGTCCAGCCGGAAGCCGGACCGTTCGCTCAGCAGCACCCGTTCGACCGTGTGGCCGGCGTCCCGCAGGGCCGCCTCGGGCTCGGTGAACTGCGGGTGCACCACGACCGGTGCCACCGCCCGGACGGCGCGCGCGAGCAGCACGAACGCCTCCGCGGCGCCCGATGTCAGCAGCACCCGCTCCACCGGCAGCCCGTGCCGCGCGGCGACCGCCCGGCGCGCCGCGCGGCCGTCCGGATACGTGGCCAGGCCGTCCAGCGACGCGGCGATCTCGGTCTTGAGCCAGGCCGGGGGAGTGCCGGCCCGGACGTTGACCGCCAGGTCCGTCAGCCCGGCGTCCGCCCCCCGGACCTCGGCGTCGCCGTGGTGGCGCAGGTCGGGCTCGTGCGCCGCCGCGGCCGCGGCCTCAGCGTGCGTCCGCATGGCCGCCCCGCCCGCCGGTCGCTGTCGGCAGCGACGCGCCGCCGAGGCCCCGGGCGTCCTCCGCCGCCGCCCGGGAGCCGTCCGGCGCGCCGCCCGCCACCAGCGCGTGATAGCGCTCCATGACCACCTCGGCCACCTCGGACGTCGCCCCGATCACCTCGGCGCCGACCACCTCGGTGTCCGGGTGCACCGCGGCCCAGCCCTCGGCCTGCATCCGCAGGCGCTCCAGCGGCCCGCCGGCGAAGAAGAAGTACGGCAGCACCACGATCCGGCGCGCCACACCGGCCTGCGCGGTCAGTGCGGCGAGCGCTCTGCACCGGTCCAGCCCGGCCGGGACGTCGGGCGCCGCCTGGGTGACGAACGCGCTCTCCACGCCCGCGAAGCCCCGCCCCTCCCACAGCAGCCGCGCGGCCCGTACCACCTCGGCGTTGGCGTACGGGTCGGCCGACCCGCGCCCCACCAGCAGCACCGTCGTGCGGGCCCGGTCCCGGGGCGTGCGGGCGCCGCCGCCCAGCGCCTCCTCCAGCCGCCGCTCCAGCACTCCCAGCAGCTTGGGGTGCACACCCTGCTCGGCGCCGCAGAGGTAGCGGAGCCCGGGATGCCGCCCGGCTGCCCGCTCCAGCGCGGCGGGCAGCGGCTCGGCCATCGGCCCGGTGGGTGCCAGCAACAGGGGTACGGCGGCGAGCCGGGTCACGCCCCGCCCGGCGAGCGCGTCGACGGCGTCGTCCAGCGGCAGCGGCGAGTCCGCTGCGCCGAAGAACCCGCCGGCGACGGGCACTTCGGGGTGGCGCTCGCCGAGCACGCGCACCAGCGTGCGCAGGGCCTCGGCCCCGCCTTCGTCACGGGTGCCGTGACCGGCGATGAGCAGTGCGGGAGGGGTGGTCACTAGGTCTCCTTGGTACCGGTGGTTTCCCTGTCGGGCGCCTCGTCGCCGACGACCGTCGTCCGCCGATCCGGCCCACGGCGGGGCGGGTTGGGGAAGCTCATGACGATATCGGCAGCGGCGGCGGGAGCGGCGGGCGCTCCCTCCCTACCAGCGGTAACGACACCGCTGAGTGTTACCGGCACCGCGGCGAGCGCGCACGTCGCCCGCGCCGGCCGCCCCGCGGGCGCCGACTTCCGCTTGCCGGCGATCAGTTCGGCGCCCGGCCCGGCGGCCAGCAGCGCGGCCGCCTCGGCGACGCTCGGCGTGCCCACGGCGGCGCGTACCGCCGCGGACGGATCCGCCCCCCGCACGGTCGCCAGCGCCGCCGCCGGATACGACCGCAGCGGCACCCCGAGCCGCCGCGCCGCCCCGATCAGCCCCGGCTCCGCCGCCCGGGCCGTCACCGTCGCGAGCGTCGCGACCGGCCGGTCCGCGCACCCCGCCGCCGCGAGCGTGGCCGTGATCAACTCCAGGACCTCGGAGACCGGGACACCGCGGCTCGCGCCCACCCCCACGACCAGCGGCGCGGCACCCTCGCCGGCATCGCCGGCCGCCCGGCGCGTCACAGTGCGACGGCTCCCCGGCCGAAGGCCACCCGGCCGTGCCGCCCTGCCAGCACCGCGGTCAGCCGGACCTCGGGCCCGGCGGTGACCGGTCCGCCCGGCCAGCGGGCGCCGAGCGCCGCCCAGGCGGCCCGCACCCCGGCCGGATCGGGATGCGTCGCGGACAGCGAGACCAACGGCAGCACCGGCAGCCGGCTGCCGGACGGATGCGGGGCGGTGCCCCAGTCCAGCAGGAACGGCGTCGCCTGCTCGCCCGCCCCCGGCGGCGTCAACTGCCAGGCGATGCGGCGGCCGTCCGGTGCGAGCCGGGACATGGCCACCGGGTCGCCCGGATCGTGGCCCCGGGCCCGTGCCGCGGCCACCCGATCGGCGATGGCGGTGACGTGGACCGCCCAGGTGACCAGCCGCGGCCCGGTCAGCGCGTCGATCCCGAACCAGCGGGGCCCGGCCGGCGCGGGCTGCGCCGGATCGGGCCCGATGATCTCGAAGTACGCCCCGCCGCCCAGGCCCAGCAGATGGTTGCAGGTGCCCTTGCCCGGATGGCTGCCGCCGCGCACCGGCCGCACGCCGGTCAGTTCGGCGACCTCGGCGACCGTGCGGTCGAGGTCGGGGGTGGCGTACACGAGATGGTCCAGGGCCGCGTCCGCCACCGTCTCTCCTCCTGTCATCGGACGGCGTCCGGCGCCGCCGCGTGCCGCGCCGCGCTCCGCACCAGCCGGGCGGCCAGCGACGGCTCGGCCGCCCAGTGCACATGCAGATACGAGGCGTGCACCCCGGCGTGGACGAAGCCCTCCAGCCGTCGCTCGGGATGTGTCATGCCCCAGGCCGCAGAGGCGCCCGCACCCGGCTCCAGGACCGTGCGGTGGAACTCGTGGCCGCGCACCCGCGTCCCGGCCACGGCCAGCGCGTTGTCCTCCAGTGCCACCGCCTCGCGGTAGCCCAGCGTGAGCCGCTCCGTCATCCGTGCGTCGGCGGGCAGCACCCCGCACATCGGCCGGCCGTCTATGGACCGGGAGAGATACAGCAGCCCCGCACACTCGGCGGAGACCGGAGCGCCCGTGGCGCACAGCCGGGCCACCTCGGCACGCAGCGGTGCGTTCGCCGACAGGTCCGGCGCGTACACCTCGGGGAAGCCGCCGCCGATCACCAGGCCCTGGGCCCCGGGCGGCAGTCGCTCGTCGCGCAGCGGGTCGAAGGGGGCCACATCGGCGCCCGCGGCGGCCAGCAGCTCGGCATGCTCGGCGTACGAGAAGGTGAACGCGGCGCCGCCGGCGACCGCGATCAGCGGCCGGCCGCCGGGGCCCACCTCCGGCGCGGCCACCTCGGCCGCCGGGTCCCACGGCGCGTCCGGCAGTGGCGGCACGCCGCGCGCCAGCGCCAGCAGCGCTTCGAGATCGCAGCCCGCGCGCACCCGCGCGGCCAGCTCCCGCACCGACTCGACCGCCTCGGCGCGGCGCTCGGCCACCGGCACCAGGCCCAGGTGCCGGGACGGCGTACGGGCCTGCTGGGTACGGCGCAGCGCGCCCAGCACCGGCACCCCGGAGGAGTCCATCGCCTCGCGCAGCAGCTCTTCGTGGCGGTCCGAGCCGACCTTGTTGAGGATGACCCCGGCCAGCCGTACCTCCGGGTCCCAGGAGGCGAAGCCGTGCACCAGCGCGGCCACCGACCGCGACTGCGACGAGGCGTCCACGACCAGCACGACGGGCGCCCGCAGCACCTTCGCCACCTGCGCCGTCGACGACAGCTCACCCATCCCGGACGCGCCGTCGAACAGGCCCATCACGCCCTCGACCAGCGCCAGGTCCGCGCCCGCCGCACCGTGCAGGAACAGCGGCGCGATCCGGTCCGGGCCGCACAGATAGGCGTCCAGGTTGCGGCCGGGCCGGCCGGTGGCCAGGGAGTGGTACCCCGGATCGATGTAGTCGGGCCCCACCTTGTGCGGCGACACCGCAAGGCCCGCCTCCGCGAACGCCGCCATCAGGCCGGTGGCCACCGTCGTCTTGCCCGCGCCCGAGGACGGTGCGGCGATCACCAGCCGCGGGATCGCGCCACCGTTCATGCCCGGCTCACCGTTCGTGCCCGGCTCACCATTCGATGCCCCGCTGGCCCTTCTGGCCCGCGTCCATCGGGTGCTTGACCTTCGTCATGTCCGTCACCAGGTCCGCGAAGTCCAGCAGCGGCTCGGGGGCGCCCCGCCCGGTGATGACGACGTGCTGGGTGCCGGGGCGGTCGCGCAGCACGGAGACCACCTCGTCGGTGTCGATCCAGCCCCACTTCAGCGGGTACGCGAACTCGTCCAGCACCAGCAGCTTGTACGTCTCGGCGGCCAGATCCCGCTTGACCTGCTCCCAGCCCTCGCGCGCCGCGTCCTCGCTGGAAGCGATGTCGCGCTGCACCCAGGACCAGCCCTCGCCCATCTTGTGCCAGGCGACGCTGCCGCCCTCGCCGGATTCGCCGAGCACCTTCAGCGCCCGCTCCTCCCCGACCTTCCACTTCGCCGACTTCACGAACTGGAAAACACCGACCGGCCAGCCCTGGTTCCATGCCCGCAGCGCCAGCCCGAAGGCTGCGGTGGACTTGCCCTTGCCCTGGCCCGTGTGGACGAAGACCAGCGGACGGTTGCGGCGCTGACGCGTGGTGAGCCCGTCGTTCGGTACGGCGGACGGCTGTCCTTGTGGCATTACGCGGCCTTCCTGTTGGGGTGAACGAGGCCGTGCGGATGAACGGGCTTGCCCTGCACGGTCCGTACGAGCGCGGAGACGTTGTCCGCGCGCAGTTCGTCGAGGGTGACGGCGGTGCCCTGCAGCGCCGCGGCCAGCTCGCCGGCCAGGCCCAGCCGGACCGGCCCCGCCTCGCAGTCCACGACCACCGAAGCGGTGCCCTGCGCGGCCAGCAGCCCCGCCGCGCGGCGGGCCCGCACCAGCGGCTCCGGCCCGCCGGTCGCCCGACCGTCCGTCACGACCACCAGCAGCGGGCGCCGCGTGGCATCGCGCAGCCGTTCCACCCGCAGTACCTCGTGGGCCCGCAGCAGCCCCTCCGACAGCGGCGTCCGGCCGCCCGTCGGCAGCTGCTCCAGCCGTGCCGCACCCGCCTCGACCGAGGAGGTCGGGGGCAGCGCCAGCTCGGCGCCCTTCCCCCGAAAGGTGATCATGCCGATCTTGTCCCGCCGCTGGTAGGCGTCCATCAGCAGCGACAGCACCGCGCCCTTGACCGCGCCCATCCGCTTGCGTGCGGCCATCGAGCCGGAGGCGTCCACGACGAACAGCACCAGATTGCCCTCGCGGCCCTCGCGCACCGCCTCGCGCAGATCGTCCCGGCGCACCACCAGCCCCCGCCCGCTCCGGCCGCGCGCCCGCTGGTGCGGCGCCGCGGCCTGGACCGTCGCCGCCAGGTGCAGCTTCCCCAGGGCGCCCCGGGGACGCCGGGCCCCGGTGGTACGGCCGTGCGCGGTACGGGCCCGGGACCGGCGCCCGTCGGCGCCCTCGCCCAGGCCCGGCACGTCCAGCCGTCGGGTACGGAACGGGTCGGCGGCGCCGACGGCGGCCTGCTGGGCCGCGGGCGCGGCGGCGGGCTGCTCGGTCTCGGCGGGCCGCTGCTCGGGGAGCGGCCCCGCCTCGTCGCCGTCCGCCTCCGGAGCGGACGGCGGTGTCTGCTCGCGGGGCTCCTGCTGCCCGCCGTCCTGCGGCGGCGCACCGCCGCCGGGGCCGGGCCCGTCCGGGCCGCCGCCGGGACCGTCGGGACCGTCGTCCGGGCCCTCCGGCTCGGGCTCCGGGTCGTCCCCGCCGCCGGACTCCTCCAGCGTCTCGTCCAGCTTGTCCTCGTCCAGGCCGGGGGCGTCGAACGGGTTGCGGCGCCTGCGGTGCGGCAGCGCCAGCAGCGCGGCCTGCCGCACATCCTCCGAGCGCACCTCGGACCGTCCCGCCCAGGCGGCCAGGGCAGTGGCCGTCCGGGCCATCACGATGTCCGCCCGCATGCCGTCCACCTCGAACGCGGCGCAGGTCGCGGCGATCTGCCGCAGCGCCGCATCACCGAGCCGGACGGACGGCAGCAGGCCCCGGGCCGCGGCGATGCGGTCGCGCAGCGCCGCCTCCTCCTCGGCCCAGCTCCCGGCGAAGGCGGCCGGATCGTCGTCGTACGCCAGCCTGCGCCGCACCACCTCGACCCGCTGCTCCGGCTCGCGCGAGGCCGCGACCTCGACGGTCAGCCCGAACCGGTCCAGCAACTGGGGCCGCAGCTCGCCCTCTTCGGGGTTCATGGTGCCGACGAGGAGGAAGCGGGCGGCGTGCCGCACCGAGACGCCCTCGCGCTCCACGTAGGACGCGCCCATGGCGGCGGCGTCCAGGAGAAGGTCCACCAGATGGTCGTGCAGCAGGTTGACCTCGTCGACGTACAGCACCCCGCGGTGCGCGTCGGCCAGCAGGCCGGGCTCGAAGGACTTCACACCGTCCGACAGCGCCCGTTCGATGTCCAGCGCGCCCACCAGGCGGTCCTCGGAGGCGCCGACGGGGAGTTCGACCATCCGCGCCGGGCGCCGCTCCCCGGCGTCCGCCGCGTGGGGGCCGTCGGGGCAGCCCGGGTCGGGCGCCCCGGGGGCGCAGGAGAAGCGGCAGCCGCCGACGACGTCGACGTCGGGCATCAGCGCCGTCAGGCCACGCACCATCGTCGACTTCGCGGTGCCCTTCTCACCCCGGACGAGCACCCCGCCGATGGCCGGTGAGATCGCGTTCAGCAGCAGGCCGAGCCGCATGTCGTCCATCCCGACGACCGCGGTGAACGGATAGGAGACCGATGCCATTAACGGGTACCCCCTTCAAGGGAATTGCTGTGGTCGGACGCGTCAAGTGGGCGGGGCGCCCCGGGCGGCACGAACGGCAGCCCCGCGGGCACCCCCTTCTCGATCAGCCGCAGCAGCGCGTCCGTGTCCGCGTGCTCCTCGATCAGATCGCCGAGCCGGTCCAGCTGCTCCTCGCGCAGCGCACCGAAGCTGGTGTCGGGGGCCGGTACGAACGCCCGGCCCGCGTCGGCCGCCACCCGGCGCAGGAACGCCCGCCGGAAGCCGTCGCTCTCCAGCGAGCCGTGCCAGTGGGTGCCCCAGACGGCGCCGGTCCGGCAGCCGTCCAGGCTGTTTCCCCGGCCGTCGGAGAAGAACGCCTCGCCGCCGGTCACCTCGGCCACGCCGTGGTGGATCTCGTACCCCTCCACCGGCTCGCCGAGCGCCTCACCGGACGGCCGGGCCAGCGTCTTACCGACCGCGAAGCGCACCCGCACCGGCAGCAGTCCCAGGCCGTCGACCTCGCCGGCCCGCGACTCGACCGCGTCCTCGATGTGCTCGCCGAGCATCTGGAAGCCGCCGCAGATGCCCAGCACCGGGCGCCCCTCGGCGGCCCGCCGGGCGATGGCGTCGGCCAGCCCGCGCTCGCGCAGCCACTGCAGGGCCCGGACCGTGCCGCGGGTGCCGGGCAGGACCACCAGGTCCGCGTCCACCAGCTCCTCGGCGCGGTCCACGAAGCGCACCACGACGCCCGGCTCGGCGGCCAGCGCGTCCACGTCCGTGAAGTTGGACATCAGGGGGACCGCACACACCGCGACCCGCAGCACGTCCGCGCCGACCGGCGGAGCCACCACCGACTCGCGGACCGCGCCGCGCAGCGACACCCGCAGCCCGTCCTCCTCGTCGATGCCCAGGCCGTGCGCGTACGGCAGGACGCCCAGCGTCGGCCGGCCGCTCAGCTGCCGCATCATCTCCAGCCCGGGCTCCAGCAGGCTCACGTCGCCCCGGAACTTGTTGACGAGATACCCCGCCACCAGCTCCTGGTCCTCGCGCGAGAGCAGCGCCGTGGTCCCGAAGAAGGAGGCGAAGACGCCGCCGCGGTCGATGTCCCCGACGATCACGACGGGCAGCCGGCCGGCCCGCGCGATGCCCATGTTCACGATGTCGGTGCGGCGCAGATTGATCTCGGCGGGGCTGCCGGCCCCCTCGCAGATCACCGCGTCATGGGTGCGCCGCAGCTCGGTCAGGCAGTCGGTCACCGTGCCGAGCAGCTGTTCCTGCCGTCCCGCGTGGTAGCCGCGCGCACTGAGCTCGCCCACCGGCTTGCCCAGCAGCACCACCTGGCTGCTGCGGTCGCTGCCCGGCTTGAGCAGTACGGGGTTCATCAGCGCGGTCGGCTCCACCCGCGCCGCGGCCGCCTGCATCGCCTGCGCCCGCCCGATCTCCGCCCCCTCGCGCGTCACGAAGGAGTTGAGCGACATGTTCTGCGCCTTGAACGGCGCCACGCGCACGCCCTGCCGGGCCAGCCAGCGGCAGATGCCCGCCGTCACCACGCTCTTGCCCGCGTCGGACGTCGTACCGGCCACCAGCAGACCACCGCCGAGGGCCGGAGCCGCTCCCGTCATGTGCCCGTTCACCGGGTCCTCCTCCTGAGCCGTGCGGCGCCGAACGCCAGCCGTCCCGCCACCGTCGCCGCCAGCGCCAGAGCGTTCACCCGCCGCGAGAGCCGCACCGCCCGTGCGATGTCGGCCACGTCCGGTGGCGGCGCCGCGCCGTTGAGCACCGGGCGGTGTTCCACCCGGCCGCCGTAGGTCAGGGTGCCGCCCAGCCGGACGCCGAGCGCGCCCGCGAACGAAGCCTCCACCGGGCCCGCGTTGGGGCTCGGGTGCGCACCACCGTCGGCCCGCCAGGCCCGCAGCGCACCGCGCCGGTCGGGGCCCGCGAGGACGGTCAGCGCGGCGGTCAGCCGGGAGCCGGGCCACCCGGCCACGTCGTCGAGGCGGGCCGAGGCCCAGCCGAACCGCCGGTAGCGCGGCGACCTGTGACCGACCATCGCGTCCAGGGTGTTCACGGCACGGAACGCCACCAGGCCGGGCACCGAGCCGAGCGCGCCCCACACCAGGGCGCCCACCACCGCGTCCGAGGTGTTCTCCGCGACCGACTCCACCACCGCGCGGGCCATCTGCGGGCCGTCCAGCGCCTGCGGATCGCGGCCGCACAGATGCGGCAGCCGCTCCCGCGCCACGTCCAGGTCGCCCGCCTCCAGCGCACCGCCGACCGCCCGCGCCTCCCGGCCGAGCGAGGTGCCGCCGAGCACCGCCCAGACGGTCGCGGCGGTCACCGCGGTCCGCGCCGGGAGGCTGCCGTGCACGGCGCGCTGCAGGAGTGCGGCACCGGCGGCCGCGCCGCCCGCGCACAACAGTGCGTGCGCCGCCCCGTATCCGCGGTGGTCGCGCCACAGTCGACGCTCGACGGCGCCCGCGGCCCGGCCGAAGGCGGCCACCGGATGGCCGCGCCGAGGGTCCGCCACGATCAGGTCACCGAGGAAGCCGAGGGCCGCGCCGCACGCGTAGGCCGCGTGTTCGCCGCGCATCGGATCAGGCCGCCGTCTGGCCTCGAAGGGACACGGCGACGGCAGGGCGCGGGCATCTCGAACGGCGGCCGGGCATGGTGATATGTCCTCACTCAGGGTCCGCGCCCTGGCTCGACGTGACGGCGACAAGAGTCTCCTGGCTCCCGGATCGGCGCTTCCCCCGGCCTTCCAGTCCGTACCCACCGACCCCTTCGGGCAGGCGCGCGACGGACCGTGACCTTCGCTGGAGGAACGCTCCCCGGTGACAGTGGCGGGACCGCGCCGGATTCGCACCGGACTTCCTCAGCTGTCGCCGAATGGCCCGGGCAGTCCACCACGCCCCGCGAATGCCCGTCAACTCACCCTTGACCTGCGACGCAGCCCTGTGGCAGGGGGTGTGGCGCGGGCCACAGGGTGTCCGGTGCGTCACCGACGGTTGCCCCTGGGCCCGGTCCCGCGCCACCATCTGGTGCACGGTGGGCGATGGGGCCCGCCGGAAGGGGGGCCGGGGGATGCCGGACAGCGCTGACCGAGACGAGATCCGCCAGGAGATCCGCATCAGGATCACAGGCACGCACAATCCGGAACAGGACGGTGCGGACCTGCGGGCGTGGCTGGAGCGGGAGCCGTGGCTGACCAGCCGTCGGCACGACTGGGCGCTGCGCCCGCGGCCGGCGGCCGAGGGCGCCGACGAGGCCGGCCCCGCCGACATGGCCGTCGGCGTGGACGACGTGATCCTCGTGGTCGTCGGCGCGGTCGCCGCGGAGATCACCAAGAGCCTGACCATCGCCCTGCAGGAGTGGCTGCGGCGGCGCAAGGAGGAGCGCTCCGCGGGCGAGGAACCCGCCGTCGTGGTCGGCGAGGGCGACGGTGCACTGCGCGAGCTCGGCGGCGCCGAGGGCGGCAGCACCGCCGGGGACTGAGCGGATGTCCGAATACGACGCGCGCGGCAAGACCAACCGGGCGCTGCTGATCTGTGTCGGCGACTACAAGAACCTCCGCCCGCTGCCCGCGGTGCGGGACAACGCCGAACAGCTCCGGCGCGTCCTTGCCGACCCCGGCACCGATCTGTTCACCGAGGACGAGGTCCGCGTCTGCAAGGCCCAGGAGCCGTGGGAGGTGGAGCAGGCGCTGGACGCCGTCACCGACGAGGCACGCGGCCTGCTGCTGGTGTACTTCTCCGGCCACGGCCGGGTCGGCCCGGACGGCGGCAATCTCCAGCTGATGGTCGGCGCCTCGAGGTCCCGGCTGCACAAGACCGTCTCCTGGCAGGACACGGTGCTGCCCTACCTGGACAACGCCCGTGCCGACCGGATCGTCGTCGTCCTGGAGTGCTGCTACGCCGGAAACGCCGGCGAAGCCGTCCACCGCTGCCGCAGACCCCTCTCGCTGCTGATGGCCGCGCAGCCCAACCGCCGGATCTTCAGCGGCGAGGAACCGGCCGGCGGCAGCGTCTTCACCCGCGCCGTGGTCGCGGTCCTCGAACGCGGCATACCCGGCAGGCGCTTCGTCGCCTTCGACGACCTCGTACAGGCGCTGCGCGAGGAACTCGCCGACGAGCGGACCCCGATGGGCGACGTCTGGGAGCCCCGCTCGGCGAAGCAGAACACCACCGACGACGTCGTCCTCTCCTTCGCCACTCCCGAGGTCCGGCCCCCGACCCCACTGCGGGTCCGCTTACGCCGCTGGCTCAACCCGGTGCTCCAGCACTGGATCCGCCTCCTGCTCACCCTGGCGATCGTCTTCGTGCCGGCCACCGCGGGCGTCGTCCTGCTGAACCTCCCCGGCGCCGCACCGCCCTGTCCGCCCGCCCTCGAACTGCGGCTGCTCACCGACCCCGAGGCCGAGGCGACCCTGCGCCGGGTCGCCTTCGACTACGAGATGTCCGCCGCCAACATCCGCCCCCTGTCCGGCGAGAGCGACTACCCCGACGGGTGCCGGCGCGCCCAGATCACCGTCTACTCCGCCGCCAAGGACCAGACAGACCAGGGCTTCGCCGCCGCCGACCGCTGGCAGGGCGAGGCGCGGGGCACCGGCCGGAGCGGGCCGGACGGCAAGGGCGTCGAGCCCCTCCACCGGCCGGGCCCGCAGCCCGACCTGTGGATCCCCGAGTCGACCGCCGACTACGACGAGGCCCGCCGCCTGATGCCGGCCGGCGGATCCCCCGCGACGCTGCGCAACACCGGCCCGGTCGCCTACACCCCGCTCGTCGTCGGCATTCCGTCGAAGAAGCGGCTGGACGACGTCGAACGGGCCGGCGCCCCCTGGCGGGACCTGCTCACCGGGGCCGACCGCGGGCACCTCGAACTCCTGCGGCCCAGCCCCGTCCTGTCCGGTACCGGCCTGCTGCACACCATCGGCCTCTACCTCGCCAACGACGGCTCCGCCATCGGCTCCTCGGGCACGCCCGGCCCCGACACCGCCCTCGCCGACCGCGCCGAGAGCCGGCTGTCCGCGCCGGGCAGCCAGTACGCGGGCAGCACCGAGCTCCTGTGCTCGCTGCGCCCCGGCGTGAACGGCATCGGCGGCGGCGGGGCCGGCCCGCAGGCCGCGGCCACCTCCGCGCCGCTGGTCTCCGAGAAGTCCCTCGCCGACTTCAACCTCGGCCGGGCCACCGGAAGTTGCCCGGCCCTGCCCGCCCCGCTCGGCCCCGGCAACCGCTACGCCGCCTACTACCCCAAGAACGTCCCGGCCCTCGATCACCCCCTGATCCGGGTCGACTGGCGCGGCGCCGCCGACGCCACCCCCCGGCAGGCCGCGGTCGGCCGCTTCGCCCGGTGGCTGCGCACCCCGGACGGCGGCCAGCGCACCCTCACCGCGCAGGGCTACCGCGGGGTGCCCGGAGAGGACGGCACGATGCCGCAGCCGCCCCGCGGCTCACCACTGCTGGACAGCCGCGCGGAGGTCGACCCCGACGCCGGGGTCACCCCCTTCACCGCCGACCCGGACCAGGTGTCGGAGGTCCTCGACGGCTACCACAAGGCGCAGAAGTCGAGCCAGGTGCTGATCCTGATGGACACCTCCACCTCGATGGCCGACGGCGGCAAACTGCCGATCGCCGTCGGCGCGGCGGGCCGGGCGCTGGAGATGGCCGGCGCCCACCACACCTACGGGCTGTGGACCTTCCCGGACCGCGCCCACCCCGACGACCCCGACGCGGTCCACCAGGCCGTACCGCTCGGCAGCGCCGACCCGGCCGAAGGCAAGGCGGCGCTGGCGCGGATCGCGGGCGGCGGGCTCGTCGACCACGGCGCCGCGATGGCGGAGGCGTTGACCGCCGCGGTACGCACGATGAAGCACGCCAAGGGCACCCACAACGCGATCGTGCTCATCCTCGACCAGGACGACGGCACCGGACCGCGGCGCGCGGCCGACGTCGAGAAGACACTCACCGGGCTGCTGAAGGGGGGACCCGACGTGCCGGTCCTGACGCTGGCGATGGGCCGCTCCGGCTGCGACACCTTCGCCCTGCAGGGGCTGACCGGGGCCTCCGGGGGCCGCTGCGTGCCCGAGGGGCCGGACGCCCCCGACCAACTCGCCGGCTTCGTCGCCTCCATCGGCACCGCCGCGAAGGGGGAGCGATGACCGCACCGCGCACCGCCCTGACCGCCGCCCTGGCCGGCCTGACCCTGCTGGTGGCCGCGAGCGGCTGCACCTCGGACGCCGGGCCCGCACCCGAGAAGGGCGCGATCGTCCTGGCCACCGGCAGCGACCTGAGCAGCTCCGGTGTCCGCCAGGACCTGATCCGCGCCTTCGAGAAGCGCACCGGCCGCACGGTGCGGATCGTCAAGCTCCCCGACACCGCCGACGGCCAGCGCAGCCAGCTGCTGGCGGCCGGCCAGTCCGGCAACGGCGGCTACGACGTGCTCAACATCGATGTGGCCTGGACGGCGGAGTTCGCCGAGGCCGGCGTGATCCGCCCGTGGGGCGCCGCCCTGGACGGAGACTTCCTCGACAGCGTGGTCAAGACGGTGCAGTACGACGGGGAGGTGTGGGGGGTCCCCTTCAACACCGATGCCGGGTTGCTCTACTACCGCAAGGACATCCTGCACGAGTTCGGCCACGACCGGCCCCCCGCCAACTGGGGCGACCTCAAGGACATCGCCGTCCAGGTCGCGGGGGCGTACAACCGCAGGACCGCCCGCGCTCCGGGGGGCGGCCGCAAGCCCCCCAGGCTGTACGGCATGGTCGCCCAGCTGCGCCCGTACGAAGGGCTGACCGTCAACACCCTGGAGTCCGCCTGGACCTACGGCGGCGATCCGGACGCCACCAGCTTCACCAAGGGCGAGCAGGTCGGCTCGCTCCAGCAGGGCGTCAACGACCTCAAGCTCCGGCTGGACTCGATCATGCCGCACGAGGCCACGACGATGGACGAGACCGAGAGCCGCCGCTGGTTCGCCGACGGCCGCGCGCTGTTCATGCGCAACTGGCCCGTCGAGTACACCTCGGTGGCCGAGAAGCTCACGCCCGGCGAGCAGTTCGACGTCGCCGAGCTGCCCGCCCGCCCCTCCGACGGCAAACGGATGTCCGTCCTGGGCGGGCAGAACCTCGCGATCTCCGCCCACAGCGCCCGGCCCGAGGGCGCCCGGGAACTCATCGAGGCGCTGACCGACCGGGGCAGCGAACGCTGCCTGCTGGAGCGGGGGTTCGCCGCGACCCGCGATTCCGCCTACCGGGCGGGGGCATCCGCCCCCGCCTGCCCGCTGCCGCCCGGGGACGCCGAGCGCGCCGAGCGGGGCGCCACCCGGCCGTCGGCACCGCGCCCCGGCCAGGAGCCGCCCTACACCAAGACCCTGTACGCGGCGCTCCGGGCGGCCGCCCCCCGGCCGCGCAGCGCCCACTACCAGACCTTCAGCAAGGTCGTGCAGATCCGGGTCTCCGAGTACCTCGACAGCCAGGACGGCACGGCCATCGCGGACGAACTGGCCAAGGAAGCGGACGAGGCGCTCAGCGGCCGGGGAGATCCCCGCGGTCGCTGAGCGCCCCTGCCGGTGTCGCCGGTGAGCGCCGTCGTCCGGCGCTCAGGCGGCGACGATCAGATAGATGCCGTACGTCACGGCCGCCGCGCACAGGGCGAAGGCGGCCATCGCCCCGGCCCGCATGCCCGCACCCGGAGCGGCGGCCGTGGCCGCGTCGCCCTCGTGGCCCGGCCTGCGGGACGTCCCGACGATGCCGACGGTGAACAGGCCCACGATCCCGACCGTCACCGCGAGAGTGACGCCGAAGACCTGGCCGAGAGCTGCCCAGTCGATGCTCATGTGTTCCGTGTTCCTTACGGGAGGTCGGCGCTAGCGGGCGACCGTAGCGGTCTTCTTGCGCGGGGCGGGAGCGGCTGCGGGGGTGTCCGCCGCCGTCTCCGGAGCCGTCGCGTCGGGGGCGTCCGGCTCGTCGGACGGTGCCGACGCCGAGCGAGCCGGAGGCGGCGAGACGGTCTGCAGCGCGGTGGTCACCACGCCGGCCGGCTCCGCGGCCGGACCGTCGTTGACATTGCTGTGGTCGACGGGCTTGCGCCGGGAGGCGGCCCAGATCGTGCCGCAGATCGCCAGGCCGAGGACGGCGACCGCCGCCACGCCCCAGTCGCCCCGGCCGGCCAGGAACGCGGCGCCCGCCGCGACCGCACCGGCCGCCGGCAGCGTCAGGCACCAGGCGAGGACCATCCGCCCGGCCGTCGACCAGCGCACGACGCCGCCCTTGCGGCCCAGCCCGGAGCCCATCACGGAACCGGAGCAGACCTGGGTGGTGGAGAGCGCGAAGCCGAGGTGGGAGGAGGCCAGGATGGTGGCCGCCGCGCCGGTCTGGGCGGCGAAGCCCTGCGGCGGCTGGATGTCGGTGATGCCCTTGCCCATCGTGCGGATGATCCGCCAGCCGCCCAGGTACGTGCCGAGGGCGATGGCCATGCCGGCGGAGGCGATGACCCACAGCGGCGGGTCGGCGTGCGGGGCGACCACACCGCCGGTGATCAGCGCCAGGGTGATCACACCCATCGTCTTCTGCGCGTCGTTGGTGCCGTGGGCGAGCGAGACCAGGGCGGCCGAGGCGATCTGCCCGGCGCGGTAGCCCTTGGCGGTCTCCGCCTCGGCACGGTTGCGGCTCAGCCGGTAGGTGAGCCGGGTCGCGGCCATCGCGGCGAGACCCGCGACGATCGGCGCGGCCACCGCCGGGATGAGGACCTTCATCACCACGGCGCTGCCGTGCACACCGCCGGTGCCCACCGACACCAGGGTCGCGCCGATCAGACCGCCGAAGAGGGCGTGGGAGGAACTGGAGGGCAGCCCGGCGAGCCAGGTCAGCATGTTCCAGACGATCGCGCCGACCAGGCCGGCGAAGATCACTTCAGGTCTGATGCCGACGCTCTCATCGATGATTCCGCCGGAGATGGTCTTGGCCACCTCCACGGACAGGAACGCGCCGACGAGGTTGAGCACTGCCGACATCGCCACCGCGGTCTTGGGTCGCAAGGCCCCGGTGGAGATGGTGGTGGCCATTGCGTTGGCCGTGTCGTGGAAGCCGTTCGTAAAGTCGAACACCAAGGCCGTGACGATCACGATCCCGATGAGAAGCGTGATGTGTTCCATTCACCCGGCAATCAGTTCGGTGGTCAGTGTCGCTCGGACCGTACGGAGAGTGGGTGAACGGAAAGTGAACTACGAGGGGCTCGGTAGTGACACCCCCGCAGGGTTCACGCGGAGGTGTCTCTGACGTCACTTCCGTCTCACCCGTTGGCAAACTTCCTGGGCTGCGCCGCCAGGCGATTCCAGCGGTCCCGGTCACCCGGAGGCGGCGCGTGGCTATCAGGCGCAGACGCCGCCGGGGCCGCGGCCGGGGCGGGGGGAGTGCGGCGCGGGGCCGGCGCGGGCGGCGGGTCGCGGCCCGCGGCGGCGGGCGGTCGGACGTCGTGCGGTGCGGGTCTGGCGCATGGGCCATGGGTCACCTCGAAGCTGGTGACGGGTGCCGGTTCGGCAACTCCTGTCCGACGTTAACGGCCGGCCACCCCAAGACGGCTTATATCAGGCCAATTGCGGCGAGGGGTGCCTTTAGCTCCATACGGCGGATACCGGACAGGCGTGCTTGTGGCGTACCGTGCCCCGGCCTGCCCGTACGGTGTCGCGCACGCATCCGCTCTCGCCGCCACCGCGCCGGAGGACACCATGACCGACCACCCCGACCGCATCGCCGAAGCCTGGGGCGAACTGGTCGACACGGCCCGCCGCACCGTCGCCGACGGCCTGGTCGCCGGCACCTCCGGAAACGTCTCCTGCCGCATCAAGGACCTGATCCTGGTCACCCCCACCGGCGTCCCCTACGACCGGCTCGGCCCCGGCGACACCACCGCGGTCGGCCTCGACGGCCGTCAGGTCATCGGCTCGCTCCGCCCGACCAGCGAACTCCCCCTGCACCTGGCGGTCTACCGCGCCACCGGGGCCACCGCCGTCGTCCACACCCACGCCCCGTACGCGACCGCGGTCTCCACCCTCGTCCCCGAGCTCCCGCCGATCCACTACATGGCGGCGGCCCTCGGCGGCCCGGTCCGCGTCGCCCCCTACGCCCTCTACGGCACCGAGGAGCTCGCCGCGGGCATGCTCGAGGCGCTGCGCGACCGCACCGGCTGCCTGCTCCGGAACCACGGCACCCTCACCTACGGCGACGGCCTCCGGCAGGCGCTCGACCGCACCGCCCAGCTGGAGTGGATGTGCCGCGTCTGGCTCACCGCGAGCTCCGTACCGGGGCACACGCCCAGCCTGCTGTCGGCCGCCCAGCTCGAGGAGGCCCGCGAAAAGCTCGGCGGCTACGGCCAGAGGCGTTGACCGGCCCGGCCCGCCCGGGGGTGCCGCCGTGCCCGGCGCGGCCGCGGCGTCACCCGCCCGCTCCCGCCCCGCTGGCCGCACCGGGCGCCCCTTTGCACACTGGAGAGATGCGAAGGGGTACCGCGGCGGCAGCGGCCGCCGCCACCGTGATCGGGGCCGCCGTGGCAGCCGTGGCCGTCGGCCGGTACGCCGGCGATGTTGCCCTGAAACCGTCCCCCGACCACCCTCTGCCAGGCGACTCCCGCCTCACGGTTCACTCCTTCACCGACGACCTGATCACCCTGACCCGCAGCTTCGCCTCCCTGCGGCCCGGCGTCTACGGACTCACCGGCGCCGGCTGCCACGCCGTCCTCGGCCCCGTCGTCCACGGCACCCCGCACGGGCCCGACACGGTCGTCCGCCGCCTGACGCGCGTCACCCACGGCACCCTGCGGCCGGGCGCCCGGATGCGGCTGACCCCGCAGGCGTACATCGGCAACCCCCGCGACGCCCTCGGCCTGGAATGCGCCGACGTCGACGTCCCCGGAGAACTCGGAGCCCTCCCGGCGTGGTTCGTCCCGGGCCTCCGCGACACCTGGGTCATCACCGCACACGGCCTGGGCACCACCCGCGAGCACCCGATGACCGTCCTGCCGTTCCTGCACCGCCACCAGCTCCCGGTCCTCGACCTCGCCTACCGCAACGACCCCGGCGCCCCACCCACCGCCGACGGCGTCCACCACCTCGGCGACACCGAATGGCGCGACCTGGACGCCGCGATCCGCTATGCGATCCGCTACGGCGCCCACGACGTCGTCCTCTACGGCTGGTCCACCGGCGCCACCATGGCACTGCGCGCCGCCGCCCACTCCGCGCTCCGCGACCGGATCAGCGGGCTCGTCCTGGACTCACCGGTCCTCGACCGGCACGCGACGGTGCGCGCGCTGGCGACCGCCCGGGGGGTCCCGCGCGCCCTGTTGCCGCTGGTCGTCCGCGCCGCCGAGGGCATCACCGGACTGCCCGTCCATCGACCGGCCGACGCCGTCGATCCGGCCACGCTGGACATCCCCACCCTCCTCTTCCACGGCCCCGACGACACCCTCGCCCCCTGGGGCCCCTCCCGCTCCTTCGCTGCCCGGCGCGCCGACCTGATCACTCTTCAGGCCGTCCCGCACGCCCCGCACGCCGCGATGTGGAACGCCGACCCGGCCCGCTACGAAGAGGCCCTGCGCCGCTTCCTCACCCCGCTGATGTGACCTCGCCGCTCCGGTGACGGGCGGGCGTACGGGGGGACAACTCCCCACATCAGGGATGGGTCGGCGAGGCGGCGCGGCCGGGGAAGATCGCAAGCCGGGTTCCGATTGGGCTTTCGGGCCGTCAGCGGCAACACTGCTCCTGTGACGTCCCGTACTCCGCGCGACTCCCGGCTCCGACTCGTCTCCGGTCAACCGATTGCGGCCGCCCGCCGGGCGGTGACCACCCGGGCGGCCCGTCCGGCGCCCCGCCCGCCCGCGGGCACGCCTGCGCCGGCCGAACTGGCCCGGCAGGCCCGCGCCGTCCTGGCCGGCGCGGCCCGCCTCGCCCGCTGGGCCGACGGCCCCGGCGCCACCGGCACCGGCCTGCGCGCGGGCCCCGACGGCGCACTCCCCGCCGATGCCGTGGAACGCGCCGCCGCGGAGCTGCGGTTGACGCCGCGCCAGGTCCGCGCCGACTGGGACCGCGCCCGGCTCTCCGGACTCGTCGAGCTGCACGGCGACGTCGCCCGCCCCGGCTGGCGGCTGCGGGCCTGGGACCGCGACGACACGGCCGCGCTGCGCGGCTGGGTCGCCCTCTTCGACGCCTGGTCGCTGGCCCGCCCCGCCCCGCGCGGGGCCGGACCCGCCATCGTCGCGGAAGTCGTCGAGGCCGTACCGCAGTTGCTGTCCCTGCTGTATCTGTCGGCCGGACCCGTACGCCTCCCCGTCCTGCTGGACATGCTCGACCAGCGCGTCGCCGAGCTGCGCACCGAACGCTGCGAGGTCCCCTACGGACAGGACCCGGCCGACGCCGACGGCGCCGACGGGACGGCGGGTGAGGCCGCGGGGGCCTCGCTGGCCGAACTCCTGGACTGGGCGCTGGGCGCACTGACGACGGTGGGCGCGATGGTCCCGCCCGGCGAGGCCCGGGGCGCCGCGCACCGGGCGTCCCACAGCCGCGACGAGGCGCTGCTGACGCCGCTGGGCAGCTGGTCGGTGTGGGTCAAGCTGGAGCAGATCTGCGTCGCCGCGCAGAGCCCGGCGGGCCATATCGAGCAGTCCGCTGAGGCGATGCTGCGCGGCTGCGCCCGGCTCACCCCGGGACCGGCCCGGACCGAATACCGCGCCTGGCTCGCCGCCCGTGCCATCGGCGCCGCCGTCGAGGAACTGCTGAGCGTGGCCCGCGGCGAGGACGCGCTGCTGCGCGGACTCGCCTTCGAAGCCCTGCGCGCGGTCGGCGCCCCCGCCGAGGGCGCCGTCCGCGCCGCCGCCGACGAGCCGGCCCTGCGCCCGTACGCCCTGCTGTGGCTGGTCGAGCACGAGGGCGGCGACCCGGAGAGCGCACCCGAGGTACTCACCCGCGAGGAGGCGACCTGGCTGTGGGTCGACACCGCGGCGGCCGTCGCCGACCACGGCGAGACCCAACTCCTGGTCCGGCACCTCGACTCGGCGGTCCAGGGCTCGGTGCCGCGCCTCCTGGCGGAGGTACGCGCCGTCGGCCATCCGCGGACCGTCCAGGTGCTGGTGGCGCTGGCCGCGGCGCACCCCGACCCGGCCCTCGCCAAGGCCGTGCGCCGCGCGGCCTTCCAGGTGCACACCGGCGGTGTGTGAGCGCAGGATCAGGCTGCCGGGCGCCTCACGACGGGGCACCCGGCAGATATGTCCCGAAGCTCCAGACGTTGCCCTCGACGTCACGGGCCAGGTAGTCCCGCGAGCCGTAGTCCTGGTCCGCGGGCGGCTTCAGGATCTCCGCCCCTGCGGCCGAGGCCCGCGCGAAGTGGGCGTCGGTGTCCTCGACCACCACGTACACGCCGACCGGACCGGCCCCGCGCATCGCCTCGCCGAAGGGCCCGCCGCGCCCCTTGGACCCCAGCATCACCCGCCCGTTGCCGTAGGACAGCTCGGCGTGCGCCACCGCGCCGCTCCCGTCCTCGTGCAGCGCCTCCTGGGTGAACCCGAAGGCTTCGGTCAGCTGCCGGATCGCGCTCCGGGCGTCGTCGTAGAGCACCGTCGGATACATCGTGGGCGCACCCGCCCTGGCGTTCGTCATCGCCTCCACCATCCCTGCCGTATGAGATCTGCATCACAGTCTCCCAGCGGGGTCTGACAACGGCTCATCGGCGGGGGCGCCGGTCCGGCGGTCGTGGACGGCCCACCCGCCGCGGCCGTCCGGGAAATCTGGTTGCGCGACACCGTTAGACTGCCTGTATGGCAGTTCTCCTTTGGGTTCATTAGACGGCGCTGACCGCTCTCGGACCGTCCGTCCAACCCGCCGTCTTCCTGCCCTGGAGTATTTTCCGTGATCACCGCCTCCGGCCTTGAGCTGCGCGCCGGCGCCCGAATCCTCATCGAGTCCGCTTCCTTCCGCATCGCCAAGGGCGACCGCATCGGCCTGGTCGGGCGCAACGGCGCAGGCAAGACCACCCTCACCAAGGTGCTGGCGGGCGAGGGCATCCCCGCCGCCGGCACGGTCACCCGTTCCGGCGAGGTCGGCTATCTGCCGCAGGACCCGCGCACCGGCGACATGGACGTACTGGCCCGCGACCGCATCCTGTCGGCCCGCGATCTGGACTCCGTGCTCCGCAAGATGCGGGAGAACGAGGAGCGGATGGCCAACGGCAAGGGCGCCACCCGCGACAAGGCGATGAAGAAGTACGAGCGCCTGGAGACCGAGTTCCTGACCAAGGGCGGCTACGCCGCCGAGGCGGAGGCCGCGACCATCGCCGCCAGCCTCGGACTGCCCGACCGGATCCTCGCCCAGCCCCTCCATACGCTCTCCGGCGGTCAGCGCCGCCGTGTCGAACTGGCCCGGATCCTCTTCTCGGACTCCGACACCCTGCTGCTCGACGAGCCGACCAACCACCTCGACGCCGACTCCATCGTCTGGCTGCGCGACTACCTCAAGACCTACCGCGGCGGTTTCATCGTCATCTCGCACGACGTCGACCTGGTCGAGACCGTCGTCAACAAGGTGTTCTACCTCGACGCCAACCGCTCGCACATCGACATCTACAACATGGGCTGGAAGCTCTACCAGCAGCAGCGCGAGGCCGACGAGAAGCGCCGCAAGCGTGAGCGGCAGAACGCCGAGAAGAAGGCCGCGGCCCTCAACTCGCAGGCCGACAAGATGCGGGCCAAGGCCACCAAGACCGTCGCCGCGCAGAACATGGCCAAGCGCGCCGACAAGCTGCTGGCCGGCCTGGACGCGGTGCGCGCCTCCGACAAGGTCGCCAAGCTGCGCTTCCCGGACCCGGCGCCGTGCGGCAAGACGCCGCTCACGGCCGAGGGCCTGTCCAAGTCCTACGGCTCCCTGGAGATCTTCACCGACGTCGACCTGGCCATCGACAAGGGCTCCCGGGTCGTCATTCTCGGCCTCAACGGCGCCGGCAAGACCACGTTGCTGCGGCTGCTGGCGGGTGTCGAGACGCCGGACACCGGCGAGGTCCGCCCCGGGCACGGCCTCAAGCTCGGGTACTACGCCCAGGAGCACGAGACGCTGGACCCGGACCGCACGGTCCTGGAGAACATGCGCTCGGCCGCTCCGGACATGGACCTGGTCGCCATCCGCAAGACGCTGGGCTCCTTCCTCTTCTCCGGCGACGACGTCGACAAGCCGGCCGGAGTGCTCTCCGGCGGTGAGAAGACCAGGCTCGCGCTGGCGACGCTGGTGGTCTCCTCGGCCAACGTCCTGCTCCTCGACGAGCCGACGAACAACCTCGACCCGGCCAGCCGCGAGGAGATCCTCGGCGCGCTGCACACCTTCACCGGCGCTGTGGTCCTGGTCTCCCACGACGAGGGCGCGGTGGACGCGCTGGAGCCGGAGCGGATCATCCTGCTGCCCGACGGCGTCGAGGACCTGTGGGGCCAGGACTACGCGGACCTGGTCGCGCTGGCCTGACGCGGCGGTCCACGGCCGCACCGTTCGGTGGCGTATCCGTCACGGTGGGGTGCCCGGGGCCGTATGGATCATGCTGTCTGGATCATTCGGCCTACTCGTGATCCATCATCTGTGTGAGAACGGCTCGTACATCGGCGAGTCTGCGGCGAATGGCCGGGTCCTGGTGGGCCCGGCCGTTGCCTTTTCGGTCGCATAACCCCTGACCTGCCGCTTTTCCGGGAATTCGGCACACGAACGGCACCCAGCGACGGCGGAATGGAGAATTCCGGCCCACTCGGCGGCGCGTCGGGCGGCGATTCATGTCGTACCGACGTTGCGGAATGGGTGGCCAGGAAGCCTGGGAGGGGTGATCATGAGAGTCCAGAGCGCACTTCCCACGAGGAGGCACGGGTGGCCGAGACTCTGAAGAAGGGCAGCCGGGTAACCGGCGCCGCGCGCGAGAAGCTCGCGGCAGACCTGAAGAAGAAGTACGACTCCGGAGCGAGCATCCGGGCGCTGGCCGAGGAAACCGGTCGCTCCTATGGGTTCGTGCACCGGATGCTCAGCGAATCCGGTGTGGTCCTGCGCGGTCGAGGCGGAGCCACCAGGGGCAAGAAGGCCGCTTCGGCCTGACGCCGCGACTCCGGGTGAAACGGTTGTCCCCCCGGTCGATCGAGCAGTCGGCCGGGAGGTTACCGTTCAGTCACTTACGCACGCAGGTGCGGTCGGCTGACTCGGAGGCGCTCCCATGACTCTGCTCGACAAAGACGGTGTGCGGCTCACCGTGGACGACACCGTCGCCACGGTGACGCTCGCCAACGAGGCCAAGCGCAATGCGCAGTCGCCGGCCATGTGGCGGGCGCTGGCCGAGGCGGGTTCGCTGCTGCCGGGAAATGTGCGGGTCGTCGTGCTGCGCGGTGAGGGGAAGTCCTTCTCCGCGGGCCTGGACCGGCAGGCGTTCACGCCCGAAGGGTTCGACGGCGAGCCGTCGTTCATCGATCTGGCACGCGGTGCGGACAGCGAACTGGACGCCACGATCGCCGAGTACCAGGAGGCGTTCACCTGGTGGCGGCGCACCGACCTGGTGTCCATCGCCGCCGTGCAGGGCCATGCGATCGGTGCGGGCTTCCAGCTCGCCCTCGCCTGCGATCTGCGGGTCGTCGCCGAGGACGTGCAGTTCGCCATGCGCGAGACCAGCCTGGGCCTGGTGCCGGACCTGACCGGCACGCACCCGCTCGTCTCCCTGGTGGGTTACGCCCGCGCGCTGGAGATCTGCGCCACCGGGCGCTTCGTGCACGCCCAGGAGGCCGAGCGCGTGGGTCTGGCCAACCTGGTGGTGCCGGGGGATGAGCTCGACGGTGCGGTGGCTGACCTTGCGGCCGCCCTCCTCGCCGCCCCGCGCGATGCCGTCATCGAGACCAAGGGCCTGCTGGCCGGGGTCGCCGGCCGCAGCTATGAGGAGCAGCGCACCGCGGAGCGGGCCGCCCAGGCACGCCGGCTGCGCGATCTCGCCGGGCTGGGCGAGTAGCCCGGAGCGGTACGCCGTCGGGCTACTACCGCCGGGCCCCGGCCGCCCGTCAGCCGCGCCCGACGGCGGTGACCAGTACGGCGATCGTCTCCGGTGCGCATTGGGCGGCCGCCACGGCGAGGCGTACGGCCCGCGCGACGTCCAGCGCCCGCCGGCCGGGCGCGGTCGCCAGCTGGATCAGGACGTGCCCGCCGTGCGGCCGCAGCGCGCGGGAGCGGCCGCCGAGCGCGGGGGCGAGGCCGGCGACGCCGGGCACGCCCAGGACGACGGCGGCGAGGGAGTCCGGCCCGTCCGGTTGCCCCTCCGTGCCGTCCTGCGGGGCGCCGCCGGTCTCCGGCGGCGCCCCCGTCTCCGTCGCCGCGGGCTCCCGGCCGGCTCCCGTGTCCGTCGCCGCGGGCTCCTCGTCCGCCGTCAGCAGCCCGCTGATCCGAAGGTCCACCGAGCCCACCACCAGACCCAGCTCCCGGTCCGCCGCGGCGAGCAGGGCCGCGCGCAGCTCGTCCGCGGCGCCGGGCAGCGGGCGGTCGTCGGGTGCCCTGAGGTCGGCCGTGATGCGCAACGGCCCCGGCGGCAGGGCGCTCGGCGGTGGCGGTACGGCCGGGGTCCCGGCGGCGGGGTCCGCGACGGTCAGCCGCAGGGCGCCGAGGCGCATGCCGGCCGTGGTGCCGACGGCCGCCCGCAGCACTGCGGCGGCCGCCCGCTCGGTGATCCATGAGCCGTCGGCGGGCCCGCCGAGCGGCAGCACCCGGCCGATGCCCAGTTGCTGCCGTACGGCCAGCGCCAACTCGATCCCGGCCACCGCGTCACCCCTTCTCCGGACGGTGTTCCCAGCCTGCCCCAGCGCCGGTCGGGCGGCCCGGTGGTGCGGCGCACGAGGCCGTATGGAGCACTCTATTGCCGCATAGCGGGGCATATGAGAAAAATCGGACCTACTGTGGGATCCGGAGCGGGCGGACCGCTTCTCCCTCCGATCCTCCGAAAGGGACCAACGGCGATGAGCGAGAGCCAGCAGATGTCGGACGGAGCGAAGACGCCGGGCAGACGGGGCGGCGGTGACCCCGCGACCCGGGGGCGCACGACCATCGCCGACGGTGTCGTGGAGAAGATCGCCGGACTGGCGGCCCGCGATGTCGTGGGTGTCCACGCGATGGGCAGCGGCCTGGCCCGCACCCTGGGGGCGGTACGGGAGCGGGTGCCCGGCGGCGGCGGTTCCGCCGCGACACGCGGCGTGAAGGCCGAGGTCGGCGAGGTGCAGACCGCGATCGACCTGGAGATCGTGGTGGACTACGGCGTCGCCATCGCCGATGTGGCCCGCACCGTCCGGGAGAACGTCGTCTCCGCCGTGGAGCGGATGACGGGCCTGGAGGTCGTCGAGGTCAACATCGCGGTCAGTGACGTCAAGCTGCCCGATGAGGAAGACGAAGAGGACCAGTCCGAGTCGCGTATTCAGTAAGGGGCCCGGCCGCGAGCGGGGCCCGCCCGAAGGGGTAGCGAAGGAGCGCACGATGAGTATGGCCGCAGTCGGCCTTCTGGCCGGCATGGCGCTGGGCTTCGCCGGATACTTCGGCGGGTTCGGGGCGTTCATCCTGGTGGCGGCGCTGGGCGCCATCGGTTTCGTGGCAGGTGGATTCCTGGACGGGGATTTCGGACCCGGCGAGTTCTTCCGCACCCGGACCGGCGACCGCGCCGGCCGGCGGCGGTGAGGCCGGATGGCGACGGTGGCCTCCGCCGCCGCTGCCCCTGCCGTACCGGCGGGTGAGCGGGGCGCGACCAGAATCGCGGACCGGGTGGTGGCGAAGATCGCCGCGCAGGCGGCGCGCGAGGCGCTGCGCGAGGTGTCCCCCGCCGCGTCCACCGACGCCCATGCGACGGTCACCGTCCATCGCCGGGACGGCCAGGAGCACTTCGGCGAGGCCCGGGTACGGATCGCCGCCGAACTGGGCTACCCGTCGGACATCGGCGCGCACTGCGCGGCGGTGTGCCGCCAGGTGTCCGAGCGGGTGCGGGCGCTGGCGAACATGGCGGTGCCGGAGGTCGCGGTGGAGGTGGAACGTCTGCACTCGCCGCTGCTGGACGGCAGGGAGCGGGGCAGGGTGCGATGAGCGACGACGACGCGGAGGTGTCGGACACCCGTCGGCTGCCCACGCTCGACAAGCGGCCGGGGGACGACGACGGACCTCGGGAGTCCGGGGCGCCCGAGGTCGTGGCGAACCCGGGCGACGGGCACCACCCCGGGCGCTACTGGTCGGCCCGGCGGGTGCCGGCCGCGGTGGTCGCCCTGGTCCTGTTGGGCGCCACGGGCCTGCTGCTGTACGACGTGGCCGCGGTCCGCGCCGGCCGCCACGCGATGGCCTGGCGCAGCCGACTCGGCCACCAGCTGGCCACCCGCCACCTGGACAACCCCTGGATCCTGGGCGCCGCCGCGGCCGCGACGGTGATCGGGATCTGGCTGATCGTCCTCGCCGTCACGCCCGGCCTGCGCGAGCGGCTGCCGATGCGGCGCACCGCTCCCGGCTTCCGGGCCGGCCTGGACCGTTCGGCGGCCGCCCTGGTGCTGCGCGACCGCGCCATGGAGGTCTCCGGTGTGCAGTCCGTACGGCTGAAGGTCACCCGCCGCAAGGCCAGGACACTGGCCTTCGCACACTTCCGCGACCTCGACGAGGTCCGCGACGACCTCCGCACGGCGCTCGGCGACGGCCTCGAACAACTGGGGCTGGTCCGCGGACTGCACCTGATCGTGAACGTACGGCGCCCGAAGAAGAGGTGAGCGCGCGATGCGCACGGTACGCAGAGGCACCAACCGGGTGCTGCTGGGCCTGATCGGCGCGGTGCTGCTGGGAGCCGGGGCGGCGGTGCTGATGGGCGGGCTCGACCTGCCCGCGAAATGGCATCTGCCGCTGCCCGCCGGCTGGCCCTGGACCCGGCCCGACGACGTGCTGCTGTCCCGGCACGACCGCACCCGCTGGACCGACCGCGGCTGGTGGTGGCCCGTCGTCATCGCCGTCCTGGCGGTGCTCGTCCTGCTCCTGCTGTGGTGGCTGGTGACCCAGCTCCGCAGACACCGCCTGGCCGCGATCCTGGTCGACAGCGGCGACGGCGAGGGAGCGTTGCTGCGCGGCCGGGCGTTGGAGGCGGCGCTGACCGCCGAGACGGAGGCGCTGGCTGGCGTGGACGGGGCCGCGGTGCGGTTGACCGGACGCCGTACCCGACCGCGGGTACAGGCCCGGATCGCGCTCGCCCCGCACGCGGAACCGGCCGCGGTCGTACAGCGCCTCGCCGACGAGACGGTGGACCGTGCGCGCGGCTCGGCGGGGCTGGACCGGCTGCCGGCGGACGTCCACCTGCGGGGAGTGCGCCACCGGGCGGAGCGGGTGAGCTAGGGCCTGTCGTCCGGATCGGGCCAGACCCCACGAGCCCGGCGTGATCCAGACGACCGGCCCTGGACGAGTGAGTCCCCACGCGCCGCGGCCGGGCGCGTGGGGGAGTGGAGCGCGCGTCAGAAACCGCGCCGGGCCCCGCCGTCGACCGGCACCATCACCCCGGTGACATAGGAGGCCGCCGGCGAGAGGAGGAACGCCGCGACGCGGCCGAACTCCTCGGGGGTGCCGTAGCGACCCAAGGGGATCGACGCCGCATTGCGGGCGCGGGAGCCCTCGGGGTCCCCGGAGAGCGCGTCGAGCTGGGTCATCCGGTCGGTGGCGACACGGCCGGGCAGGACGCCGACGACGCGGATGCCGCGCGGGCCGACCTCGTCGGCGAGTGACTTGGCGAAGCCGGCGAGCCCGGGGCGCAGGCCGTTGGAGATGGTCAGGCCGCTGATGGGCTGGTGCACGGAGCCGGACAGCACGAAGCCGACGACGCCGCCCTCGCCGAGTTCGGCGGCGGCCGTGCGGGCGAGCCGTACCGCGCCCAGGAAGACGGATTCGAAGGCGTCCCGCCACTGTTCGTCGGTGTTGTCGGCGGTCGTGCCGGGGGCCGGGCCGCCGACGCTGATCATGACGCCGTCGAGGCGCCCGAAGCGCTCGCGGGCCGCGGCCACCAGACGGTCGGCGGTCTGCGGGTCCGCGTTGTCGGCCGCCACCCCCAGGGCCCGCTCGCCCAGGGTGGCGGCCGCCGCGATCGCGCTCTCCTCGGTGCGTCCGGTGAGCACCACGTTGGCGCCGTCGGCGACGAGCTCCCGGGCGGTGGCGAAGCCGAGGCCGCGGGTAGCTCCGGTGACGACATATGTCCGGTCGGTAAGTCCAAGATCCATGGGCCTAGTCTGCCTCCGTGTTCCCGAACAGCCCGAAGGCGGTCCCCACCAGACCGATGTGGCTGAAGGCCTGCGGGAAGTTGCCGAGCTGCCGCCGGGCCACCGGGTCGTACTCCTCGGAGAGCAGTCCCACGTCGTTGCGGAGGGCAAGCAGCCGCTCGAACAGTGCCCGCGCCTCGTCGCTCCGCCCGGTCAGGGCGAGCGCGTCGGCGAGCCAGAAGGAGCAGACGAGGAAGGTGCCCTCGCCGCCGGGCAGTCCGTCCACGCTGCCGCCGCTCTCGGTGCTGTACCGCCGCACCAGCCCGTCGTACGACAGCTCCTGGCGTACCGCGTCGACGGTGGCGACCACCCGCGGGTCGTCGCCCGGGAGGAAGCCGACGCGAGGGATGAGCAGGGTCGCGGCGTCGAGCTCGGCGGAGCCGTAGTACTGGGTGAAGGTGCCGCGCGTCGCGTCGAAGCCGTGCTCGCAGACCTCGCGGTGGACCTCGTCGCGCATCGCCCGCCAGCGGTCGAGGTCCCCGCCGAGCTTCGGATCGGCCTCCAGCGCGCGGACGGCGCGGTCCGCGGCGACCCAGGCCATCACCTTGGAGTGGACGAAGTGCCGGCGCGGCCCGCGGATCTCCCACAGTCCCTCGTCGGGCTCGCGCCAGGTGGATTCCAGGTACTCCACCAGGGCGCGCTGGATGCTCCAGGCGTGCGGCTCGGACTCCATGCCCGCCGCGCGGCCGATGTGGAAGGAGTCCAGCACCTCGCCGTAGACGTCCAGCTGGCGCTGTTCGACGGCGGCGTTGCCGATCCGTACGGGCGCGGATCCGGCGTATCCGCTCAGCCACGGGAGCTCGGCCTCCGGGAGCCGCCGCTCGCCGGCCAGGCCGTACATGATCTGCAGGTCGTCGGGCGCGCCGGCCACCGCCCGCAGCAGCCACTCCCGCCATGCGCTCGCCTCCTCCAGATAGCCGCCGGAGATCAGGGAGTTCAGGGTGAGGCTGGCGTCGCGCAGCCAGCAGTAGCGGTAGTCCCAGTTGCGGATGCCGCCGATCTCCTCGGGCAGCGAGGTGGTGGGGGCCGCGACGATGCCGCCGGTGGGTGCGTAGATGAGGCCCTTGAGGGTGATCAGCGAGCGGATGACGGCGGCGCGGTGCGGGCCGTTGTACCGGCAGCGCGCGGACCAGTCGTGCCAGTCCTCCAGGGTGTTCTCCAGCGCCTCGCACGGGTCGATCTGCCGCGGCCGGGGCTCCTGCGAGGGGTGCCAGGTCATGACGAAGGAGGCGCGCTCGCCGGCGGCGACGGTGAAGTCCGAACGGGTGCTGAAGTCCTTGCCGTAGGTGCGGCCCTGGCGGGGGGTGCGCAGCCATACCGAGTCCGGCCCGGCGACGGCGACCCGGGCGCCGTCGTCGGTCGCGCGCACCCAGGGGACCACCCGCCCGTAGTCGAACCGCAGGCGGAGCACGCCGCGCATCTCGACGCTGCCGCTCAGGCCCTCGACGATCCGTACGACGTCGGGCGCGCGGTCGCGCTGCGGCATGAAGTCGGTGACCCGCACGCTGCCGCTGGGGGTCTGCCAGACGGTGTCCAGGACGAGCGACTCGCCGCGGTAGGAGCGCTCGGCGCGGGCCTCGGGGGAGGTGGGGGCCAGGCCCCAGTGGCCGTTCTCCTTGCCGCCGAGGAGGGCGGCGAAGCAGGCGCCGGAGTCGAACCGCGGCAGGCACAGCCAGTCGATGGAGCCGTCGCGGCCGACGAGGGCGGCGGTCTGCAGATCGCCGATGAGCGCGTAGTCCTCGATATGTGGGTGCACTCAGGGCGCTTTCCCGCCCGGCGCCCTGGCTAGTCGGTGATGGCGGCTGTCCGGGCTACCGGCTCCGCCGGCTCCCCGGACTCCACCGAAATCTCCGACTCCGCTTCGGCCGCTCCGGCTTCGTCGGCCTCCTCGGCTTCGTCGGCCTCCTTGGCCGCGGCCTCCGCCCGGTCACGGCGCTCACGGCGTACGAGGATGATCCAGCCGACCGGCACCGCCGCCGCGAAGATCCACCACTGGATCGCGTACGCCATGTGCGGGCCGATGCTGTCGTGGTCCGGCTCGGGGACCAACTCCGGCTTGCCGTCGGCGGGCTTGGGGGCGGTCTGCTCGATGTAGCCGCCGAGCACCGGCCGCTGCAGCCGCTTCGCCAGTTCCGTGCTGTTGATCAGCATGATCTGACGGGCGGGCAGGCCCTTGGTGTCCTTGATGCCGCTTTCCGTGCTGGTCTCGTCGGCCATGATCCGGCCGGTGACGGTGACCTTGCCCTTGGGGGCGGCGGGGACGTCGGGGAAACGGGTCAGGTCGTTGCCGGCCGAGATCCAGCCGCGGTTGACCAGGACGTCGTCGCCGTTCGGGAGCCGGAGCGGGGTCAGGACGTAGTAGCCGATGCTCTGCTCGTCGGCCGCGGTGCGCTGGCGGACCACGACCTCGTGGGCGGTGTCGTAGGTGCCGGTCGCGGTGACCGTGCGCCACATGTCGTGGTGGGGGAGGACGCGCCCGGGGGCCGTCAGGCCGGTGACCGGAACCGGCTCGGCGGCCAGGCTGTTCGCGATGAGCGCGTTCTGCGCCACCTTGTGCTCATGGCGGTGCAGCTGCCAGAAGCCCAGCTTGATCATGACGGGGATCAGCGCGAGGCCCACGAGGGTGAGGATCACCCACTGCCGGGACAACAGGAAGCGGTACACGGCAACGACCGTACCTGGCGTGCGGCGACCCCCGGGCAGGGGGTCCTGCCGGGGGCCGGGCGCAGTGTGACGGTACGGTGCCGGGGCTCAGACCCTGTCGACGATGCCCACCCTCCCCTCCGAGCGCGCGCAGTGGGCGCCGCAGTAGAAGTGCCCCTCGACCTCGACGCCCTGCCCGATGATCTGGCACCGGCAGTGCTCGCAGATCGGCGCCATGCGGTGAATGGCGCAGGAGAAGCAGTCGAAGACGTGCACCGCGCCCTGCGCGTGCACCTCGAACGTCATGCCGTAGTCGTTTCCGCAGACCTCACAACGTGCCATGCGCCACAGGTTGCGGGCGGTGCCGCCGCGGTGCGAGGCGCGGGCGGGTGTGTTGGCCGCTCTTCACCCGGACGCAGGTGTCGTGCCCGCGGGGGCCACGTCCTGCAGCAACTGCATGAAGGCGGCCTCGTCGATCACGACCGTGCCGAACTGGGCGGCCTTGGCGGTCTTCGAGGTCTGTGCGTCCGGGTCGTTGGTCACCAGGAGGCTGGTCAGCCGGGACAGGCTCGTGGCGACGTGCAGCCCGGCCTCGACCGCCCGGTCCTCCAGCAGCTCGCGGTCCACCGAGGTGTCACCGGAGAACGCCACCCGCATCCCCTGGACGAGCCGGCCGCCCGCCGCATAGCGCCCCGGGTTGGGGTACGGGCACGCCGGGCGCTTGCGGGACGGCCGCCAGCCGGCCGTGCGGTAGGACGAGGGCGAGGACTGCTGCCGGGGGGCGGGGGAGTCCGACCACTCCGTCAGCGCCTGGCAGGTCAGCAACGGCAGCCGCAGCTTCTCCCGCGCGGCCCGCTGCAGGCTGGGCCGGAAGGTCTCGGCCAGCACCCGGGCGTCGTCGAGGGCGTGGTGGGCGCGTTCCTGGACGACGCCGTAGTGCGCGGCGAGGGACTCCAGCTTGTGGTTGGGCAGCGGCAGCCGCAGTTCCTTGGAGAGGGCGATGGTGCACAGTCGCTGGCGCACCGGGGCCACCGCCTCGGCGCGGGCGTACTCCCGGGCGATCATCGACCAGTCGAACATGGCGTTGTGCGCGACCAGGACGCGGTCCGCCAGCCGCCGGGACAGCTCGGGGACCACCTCCGGGAAGAGCGGGGCGTCGGCCAGCACATCGCTGGTGAGGCCGTGGATCCAGACCGGGCCCGGGTCCCGCTGGGGATTGACGAGGGTGTACCAGCGGTCCTGCACCTCGCCCCGCGCGTCGAGTTGGTACACGGCGGCGGAGATGATCCGGTCGTCGCGGGCCAGGCCGGTGGTCTCCACGTCGACCACTGCGTACCCCTGCGGGTACCCGTCCGGCCAGGCGGCCGGCGGCGTTTGCGGGCCCGGCTGCTGCCCGATCTTCGGCGCGATCGAGGGAGCTGCTGCCATGCGGTCTTCGAGCATGGTCATTGAGGATACGGGCCACCACCGACAGCCACCGCATCCCCGTCGTCCACGGCCCCCTCGGGCGCACGGACGTTCGGGCGTCGGACCCCGTCGCACCCCGCGGTGTCCGCCGCACAGCTGACGGCGCGTCTTACATACTTCTCGGTAACAACCTCTAGCGGCGCCCCCGTCACCGCCTTTATGGTGCGGGCATGCCGCACCTGCCCGATGTCCTGCTGTGGTCCGTACCGGCCTTCGCCCTGCTCGCCGTCGTGGAGATGGTGAGCTACCGCCTGCATCCCGACGAGGAGGCGGAGGGCTACGAGGTCAAGGACGCGGCCACCAGCGTCGGCATGGGCCTCGGCAGCCTGGTGTTCGACGCCCTGTGGAAGATACCCATCGTGGCGATCTACGCCGCGGTGTACGAACTCACCCCGCTGCGCGTGCCCGTGCTGTGGTGGACGCTGCTGCTGATGCTGCTCGCCCAGGACTTCTTCTACTACTGGTCGCACCGCGGACACCACGTCATCCGCGTCCTGTGGGCCTGCCATGTGGTGCACCACTCCAGCAAGAAGTTCAACCTCACCACCGCCCTGCGCCAGCCCTGGACGACCTGGACCGTGTGGCCGTTCTACGTCCCGATGGTCGCCCTCGGCGTGCACCCGGCGGTGATCGCGTTCACCTCGGGCGCCAACCTCGTCTACCAGTTCTGGGTGCACACCGAGCGGGTCGGCAAGCTGCCCCGGCCGGTGGAGTTCGTGCTCAACACGCCGTCCCACCACCGCGTCCACCACGCCTCCCAAGGCGGCTACCTGGACCGCAACTACGGCGGGATCCTGATCGTCTGGGACCGGATGTTCGGCTCGTTCGCCGCCGAGACCGAGCGCCCCGTCTACGGCCTCACCAAGAACATCGAGACCTACAACCCACTGCGGGTGGCCACCCACGAATACGCCGCCATCGCACGCGACGTACGGGCCGCAAACAGCTGGCGCGAGCGGGCCGGGCGGATCTTCCGCGGGCCGGGCTGGCAGCCGGCCGAGCGGTCCGCGGAGGGCGGGCCCCGGCCGGAACCGCGCGGCGCCGCACCCGCCGTCGAGGAGACCGCGGCGTGACCGCCCGGTGGCCCAGGGCGGTGCGGCCGCTGCTGGGCGCCTTCGGCGTGCTCGCCGTCGTCCATCTCGGGGCACTGCTCGCCTCGGCCACCACCCTCGCGCACCTCACCAAGCCCGCGCTGATGCCGGTGCTCGCCGCCGGTGTGCTGGCCCGCGGCGGGCCGCCGCTGCTCGCCGGTGCGCTGCTGTTCGGCTGCGGCGGCGACACCTTCCTCCAGATCGGCGGCGACACCGTCTTCCTGGTGGGCATGGCGTCGTTCGCCGCCGGACACGTCTGCTATCTGGTGCTGGCCGCCCGACACGGCACCTCGCCGGGCGGGCGGGCCCGGACGGGGAGGCTCGGCGCCGGCTACGCCGCCGTGCTGGCCGCCACCGTCGTGCTGCTGTGGCCGGACCTCCCCGCCGACCTGCGGATCCCGGTCGCCGGCTACAGCCTGCTGCTGACCGCGATGGCCTTCGGCGCGCTCCGCGCCGGGCCGTGGGCCGCGGCCGGCGGACTGCTCTTCCTGCTCTCCGACACCTTGATCGCGAGCGGTATCGCGCACTGGCCGCAACTGCCCGGCCCGCAGTTCTGGATCATGCTCACCTACGCGGCGGCGCAGCTGGCGCTGGCCGAGGGAGTGCTCCGGGCGGCGGCGGGCGCCGAGGGGGCCGGGCGGCGCACCGCGCGGCCCCCCGAGGCAGTCGCTGCCTGAGTCGCGTCCCGGATCCGGATCACGTCCCGGATCCGGCCCGGCTCACTTCCTGACCGCGTCCAGGGCGTCGACGATGCCGTAGCCGAAGTGGCTGTTGACGTGCGGGGTGCCGGTGCACGTGGCGTCGTCCGTGGGGCAGCCGGGGTTGTCCGCCTGCTGCTTGAGCAGCCACTGGATCTCCTGCGGGCCGGACTTGGGGTGGGTGCTCTTCATGAGCGCCGCCACACCCGCGACGTGCGGGGTCGCCATCGACGTTCCCGCCAGATAGGCCCAGTCGCCGCCCGGCATCGTGGAGAGGATGTTGCCGTTCTTGGCGGGCAGCTCGGGCACCTGCTTGGAGTCGCCGCCCGGGGCGGCCACGTCGATCTGGCCCAGGCCGTAGTTCGAGTAGGACGACTTGAGGCGGTGCACCCCGGTCGCGGCGACGGTCACCGTGCCCGGCAGCTGCGTGGGCACGTCCCAGCAGGTCTTCGGGCTGACGGTGCGGGTGACGGGGGTCGAGTCGTTGGGGCTGCCGGTGTCGGTGAGCTTGTCGGCCGCCAGGTCCATGGCGGAGTTGCCCGCGGCGGCGACGTTGAGCACGCCCTTGCCCTGCGCGTACTTCGCCGCCCGGCCGACCGCGTCAATGATCGCGGCCTGATCCGCGTCGTCCTTGCAGTTGAACATCCACGGGTCGACGTAGTAGCTGTTGTTGGTGACCTCGACGCCGTGGTCGGCCGCGAAGACGAAGGCGCAGACCACGCTCTCGGCGTAGAACAGCGACGTCTCGGGCTCGCTGACCTTGATGGCGGAGATCTTCACGCCGGGGGCGACGCCCGCCACTCCCACACCGTTGCGGGCTGCGGCGATGGTTCCCGCGACATGTGTGCCGTGGTAGTCGCTGTCCGGGTCCCAGGGGCGCCAGGCTCCCTTGGACGTATCGGGCACGCCGCCCACGCAGTTGGCGGACTGCTTCGCGGAGAAGTTGGCCTTCAGATCCGGGTGGGTGTCGTCCACGCCGGTGTCGATGATGCCGACGGTGACGTTCCTGCTGCCGGGGTTCACCTTCGCGGCCTTGTCGGCCTTGATCGCGGGAAGGTCCCACTGGAGCGGCTCGAGCGGCTCCCCGCCGTTCGCCTTCGCCGTCGCGGCCGCCGCCTTGAGCTGGGACTTCGGCAGTGCGATCTTCTGCGGCTTGCCGACGTCGGTGGTGCCGGTCGCCTTGAGCGGAGCGGTGCGGGTCGCGCCCGCCGACTGCACACCGGGCACGGTGCGCAGGGCTGTCGCGAACCCTGGGTTGGCCGAGTGGACGACGATCACGCCTATCTGCTCATGCGTGGTGATCACCTTCCCGCCGGCCTTGGATATCGCCTTCTTCACCTTGCCGACCGTGGCGTGGCCGGGCGTGGTGTTCACGACGTACGACAGCTGCGGGCCGTCGGCCGGGGCCGCGGCGGAGTCCTGGGACGCGGCGGTGGCTGCGTTCGGGAGGAATCCGAGGGAAGCCGTCAGAGCCAGTCCGAGCGGCAGAGCCAGCGCCCGCATGCGTCTGGATCGGGGATGAGCCATGGGGTACTCCACATCATCCGTGAGACCGCCCGCACGCGGATGTGCGTACGGGCGGATGCAATGCGACGTGAAGCTATCGGCGATCACCGGCACTCAGCAATGGAATGAGGAAAAAACCCCGCAGGGACGTCCAATTGACGTGATGTCAGGCGGTACCCGGGGATCCGGTGCGCGGGGGCGTCAGATGCCGCGTCGCAGGGTGCCGATGCTCAGCGGGGGCAGCGCGACCCGCGGGCCGTACCAGCGGCGCGGCAGTGGTCCGGAGGGCCGCGGCGCCGGCGGGGCGGCGGCGAGCGGGGCGGGCAGTCGGACGCTGCCGTAGGGGCGCCGACGGGGACCGGAGGGTTGCGGGGTCTGCGCGGGCGGCGGGGTCACACCGGGCTCAACGAAGCGCCCGCGCGGCGGTGGCGGCCGCGCGGCGCCGCTTGCGCGACTTTCCTCGGGGTTTCCACGAACCACCCCCTGTCGGATCGACTCCCGCGGCTCTACGATGCGTGATCCACATCACTTATCTGGGCCTTATCGTCGGGCTCGGGACCAGCCCCTACGCGTCAGGAGAATCCGTGAGTGCCGCACCCACCCTCGACCCGGGGACGCATGAGCCGCCCGACTACCGCCAGGTGCAGGCGAGCGCGGAATTCGCGGCCCTGCGCCGCTCCCACCGCTCGTTCGCCTTTCCGCTGACCGTCGCCTTCATCCTCTGGTACCTCGCGTACGTGCTGCTGTCGAGCTACGCCGGCGGTTTCATGGCCACGAAGGTCGCCGGCCACATCAATGTCGCCTTCGTCCTCGGCATCGCCCAGTTCGTCACGACCTTCCTGATCGCCTGGTGGTACGCCCGGCACGCCGCCGCCAAGCTCGACCCCAAGGCGGCGGCCATCAAGGCCCGCCTGGAGAGCGAAGCGGCCGGTCAGGAGGTCGACGCATGAGCCTCACCCAGCAGCTCGCGGCGGGTGGCGCGGGCGAACACCGCACCCTGATCGTCACCCTCTTCGCGGTCTTCGTCGCCGCCACCCTCGGCATCACCGTCTGGGCCGGCCGGCAGACCAAGGGCGCGGAGGACTTCTACGCCGGCGGCCGCCAGTTCAGCGGTTTCCAGAACGGCCTGGCCATCTCCGGCGACTACATGTCCGCCGCGTCCTTCCTCGGTATCGCCGGCGCCATCGCCCTCTTCGGCTACGACGGCTTCCTCTACTCCATCGGCTTCCTCGTCGCCTGGCTCGTCGCGCTGCTGCTCGTGGCCGAACCGCTGCGCAACTCCGGCCGGTTCACCATGGGCGACGTCCTCGCCTACCGGATGCGCCAGCGCCCGGTCCGCACGGCCGCGGGCACCTCCACCATCGTCGTCTCGATCTTCTACCTGCTCGCCCAGATGGCGGGCGCCGGCGCCCTGGTCACCCTGCTCCTCGGCATCACCAGCGAGGCCGGCAAGATCCTGGTCGTCGTCCTCGTCGGCATCGTGATGATCCTCTACGTCACCATCGGCGGGATGAAGGGGACCACCTGGGTCCAGATGGTGAAGGCGGTGATGCTGATCGCCGGCACCCTGCTGATCACCTTCCTGGTGGCGCTCAAGTTCGACTTCAACGTCTCCTCGCTGCTCGGCGCCGCCGCGGAGAACAGCGGAAAGGGTTCCGCCTTCCTGGAGCCCGGCCTCAAGTACGGCGCCAGCGCCACCTCGAAGATCGACTTCATCTCGCTGGGCATCGCCCTCGTCCTGGGCACCGCGGGCCTGCCGCACATCCTCATCCGCTTCTACACCGTGCCCACCGCCAAGGCCGCCCGGAAGTCGGTGAACTGGGCGATCGGCATCATCGGCGTCTTCTACCTGATGACCATCGCGCTCGGCTTCGGTGCCGCGGCCCTGATCAAGCCGGAGGACATCACCGCCGCCAACAAGGCGGGCAACACCGCGGCCCCGCAGCTCGCCGAGGTGATCGGCGGCGGTGCCGGATCCACCGGGGGCGCGGTGCTGCTCGCCGTCATCTCCGCCGTCGCCTTCGCCACGATCCTCGCGGTGGTCGCCGGCCTCACCCTCGCCTCGTCCTCGTCCTTCGCCCACGACATCTACGTCAACGTCCTGCGCAAGGGGGAGGCCACCGAGAAGGAAGAGGTCGGCGCGGCCCGCTGGGCGACCGTCGGCATCGGCGCCGTCGCCATCGTGCTGGGCGTCTTCGCCCGCGGCCTGAACGTCGCGGGCCTGGTGGCGCTGGCCTTCGCGGTCGCCGCCTCCGCCAACCTCCCGACCATCCTCTACAGCCTGTTCTGGAAGCGCTTCACCACCCAGGGCGCCCTGTGGTCCATCTACGGCGGCCTCGCCTCCTCCGTGCTGCTGGTCCTTTTCTCCCCGGTCGTCTCCGGCAAGGAGACCTCGATGTTCCCGGGCGCGGACTTCGATGTCTTCCCCCTGGAGAACCCCGGCCTGATCTCCATTCCGCTGGGCTTCCTGCTCGGCTGGCTCGGCTCCCTGCTCTCCAAGGAGGAGCCGGACGTCAAGAAGTACGCCGAGCTGGAGGTGCGCTCGCTCACCGGAACCGGCGCCCACTGAGCGCTCTGGCCGTCCGTACAGGGGCCGGGCGGGGTGGTGTCGTAGATCCCTACGACGCCACCCCGCCCACCTCGTGCTTCTCAGCCCTGCTCAGCGTCCCTCTCATCACGTAGGCTCGAAGACGTACTGATCCACCGCCAAGGGCAATCGGATCGACCACCGTCGGGGAGGGGGCCCTGTGCTCATCGACACTTTCGGCCGCGTGGCCACCGACCTGCGCGTTTCACTGACCGACCGGTGCAATCTGCGCTGTACGTACTGCATGCCCGAGGAGGGCCTGCAATGGCTCGCCAAGCCGGATCTGCTCACCGACGACGAGATCGTCCGACTCATCCGGATAGCCGTCACCGACCTCGGGATCGAAGAGGTCCGCTTCACCGGCGGCGAGCCCCTGCTCCGCCCCGGCCTGGTCGGCATCGTCGAGCGCGTCGCACAGCTCACCCCGCGCCCCCAGATGTCCCTGACCACCAACGGCATCGGCCTCCAGCGCACCGCCACCGCACTGCGCGACGCCGGCCTGGACCGCGTCAACGTCTCCCTCGACACCCTGCGGCCCGACGTCTTCCAGACCCTGACCCGCCGCAAGCGGCACGACGACGTCCTGCGCGGCCTCGCGGCGGCCCGCGCCGCCGGCCTCACCCCGGTCAAGGTCAACACCGTCCTGATGCCCGGCCTCAACGACGACGAGGCCCCCGACCTGCTGGCCTGGGCGGTCGAGAACGACTACGAACTCCGGTTCATCGAGCAGATGCCGCTGGACGCCCAGCACGGCTGGAAGCGCGACGGCATGATCACCGCGGGGGACATCCTCGCCGCGCTGCGCACCCGCTTCGAGCTCACTCCCGAGGGCGGCGAGGAGCGCGGCTCCGCGCCCGCCGAGCGCTGGATCGTCGACGGCGGCCCGCACCGCGTCGGCGTCATCGCCTCCGTCACCCGCCCGTTCTGCCACGCCTGCGACCGCACCCGCCTGACGGCGGACGGACAGGTGCGCACCTGTCTCTTCGCCACCGAGGAGACGGATCTGCGCGCCGCGCTGCGCTCGGACGCCCCCGACTCCGAGATCGCCCGGATCTGGAAGCTGGCGATGTGGGGCAAGAAGGCGGGCTCCGGGCTGGACGACCCGTCCTTCCTGCAGCCGGAGCGCCCGATGTCCGCGATCGGCGGCTGAGCGCCCCGGGTCACCGTCCGGCGGCCGACGCCTCCCAGTCCTCCAGCGTCACCACGTCCTTGAGGAAGCCGCGCACGCCGAGGAACTGCGACAGATGCTCCCGGTGCTCCTCGCACGCCAGCCACGTCTTGCGGCGGTCGGGGGTGTGCACCTTCGGGTTGTTCCACGCCAGCACCCACACCGCGGCCGCACGGCAGCCCTTGGCGGAGCAGATGACGGCACCCGTATCGGCGGGCGGATTCAGGAAATTCGGGGAGTTCACGGCCTCAACCCTACGTCCCGCACCGGGGAGCGGACATGACGACGCCGGGCAGCCACGGGGGGAGCCGCCCGGCGTCGGTCCGTCGCTCCGACGGGGGATGCGGAGCGCGTACGCAGTATGTCACGCGGGATGGTGCGTAGTGCACCGGATCCACATGATTGATCTGAGCTTTTCTTGAGCTTTGCGGAGGTGTGCGCTCAGCTTCGCTCGCCCCGAGAATCCGGAGTATCTGCTTCCGGTGGCGGCGGCACGGAATCCGCGGAGTCGTCCCCGTCGCCGGGGACCCCGGCCCCGGGCCCCAGCACGGGCCGGGCGGGCGGGGCGACGAAGGTGGACGGAAGCGAAGGGGCGTTCTCCCGGCCCGCGTTGGCGATGACGACCGCGACATACGGGAGCCCGATACCCAGCACCAGCGTGGCGATGGCGATGGGCCGCTCGACGTTCCACAGCACGGCGGTGAGGACGACCGCCACGCTCCGGATCGCCATCGAGATCACATAGCGGCGCTGTCGGCCCTTCACGTCGTCGGACAGCCCCTGCCGGGCCCCGGTGATCCGGAAGGCCTGGGCGCTGCTCTGCTTCCGCATCACGTTCCACCACCTGCTCAGTAGCGCCGGATTCTCCCCGGTTTCCGGTCAGATCCCACGGTACGCCGCGGCTCCGCCGTGTTCGAGACCGGGGCGTGCCCGCGAAGGCCGGATCCGGCGGAACAAGCCGCGTAGTGGCGGCTCCGGCGTGCGGCGCAGGGGATGCGGAGCGACACTGGCGGGGCACGGCTACCTGCGCGGCGGCCTTCTCCGCGCCGCACGAGGAGGCGACATGAACTGGTTGTGGGCCATCATCCTCGGGCTGATCCTGGGCTTGATCGCCAAGGCCATCATCCCGGGCAAACAGCAGATCCCGCTCTGGCTGACCGTGATCTTCGGCATGCTGGGCAGCGTCCTGGGCAACTGGGCGGCCACCGGTCTCGGCGTCAACGACACCAGCGGCATCGACTGGATGCGGCACCTGCTCCAGCTGATCGGCGCGGTCATCGTCGTCGCCGTGGGCGACCGGATCTGGGCCTCCGTCCGCGGCCGCCACAGACATGCGACCTGAACCGACGGGCGGACGACGGCGGCCGGTGCGCGGGCTTCGCGCACCGGCCGCCGCCGTGTGCGTCCGGCTCAGCGGCCCTCGAGCTGGGCCAGCTTGCGCCCCGCCTTGAGGTACGCGGCGCCCGGCGTACCGGCCAGCTTCTCGGCCAGCACCTCGGACAGCGGGCGCACCGAGTCGGCCTCGGCGAGCACCACGGTCTCCTGGCCGGCCTCGCCCTCCACCACCAGCCGCAGCGCGTTCTGCTTGGCCAGCCGGCGTGCGGCCGAGGCGCTCGGCGTGAACTCCAGGACCTTGGTCAGCACCGCCGCGACCGTCTCCGCGCCGTGCTCGGCGACATCGACGGCCGGCAGCGAATCGACATCGGCGAAGGACTTCTTGGAGAACTGCGCGACGAACCCGGCCCGCGCCGTCATCGCCGCGTCCAGCCCGTACAGCGCGGCCACGACCTCGCCCGCGAGGATCTTCTTGAGGTCCATCGGGTGCAGCGAGCGGGCCGTGATCCGGCCCAGGGCGAGCGCGATCTCCTCGTCCGTCCACTCCGTCCACGCCTTGAGGTACGGCTCCATCAGCCGGTCCGGCACCGACATGATCTTGCCGAAGACGTCGTCCGCGGCCGCGCTCAGACCGACGTAGTTGCCCTTGGACTTGGACATCTTGGCGCCGGTGCCGTCCGTGCCCTCGATCAGCGGCATGGTGACGACCAGCTGCGGCGTCTGCCCGCGCAGCTCCATCAGCTTGCGGGCCATCTGCAGATTGAGCAGCTGGTCCGAGCCGCCCAGCTCCACATCGCAGTTCAGCGCCACCGAGTCCAGGCCCTGGGCGATGGGGTACAGCAGCTCGGTCATGGTCAGACCGGAGCCGGCCGCCAGTCGGTTGCGGAAGTCCTCCCGCTGCAACAGCTGCGAGGCGGGTACGTGGGCGAGCAGCCCGAGGAGCTCGGGGAAGGTGTACCCCGCCAGCCACTCGCTGTTCTGCCGGAAGCTGACCTTCTCGAAGTCGAAGAAGGGGCGCACCTGTTCGCGGTAGGTGGCGAGGTTGTGCGCGATGTCCTGGTCGGTCAGCGCCGGGCGCTCGGCGGTGCGGCCCGAGGGGTCACCGATCTTGGCGGTGAAGTCGCCGATGATCAGGGTGACGTCGTGGCCCAGCCGCTGGAACCGGCTCAGGATGATCAGTGGGACCGCGTGCCCCAGGTGCACATCGGTCGCCGTCGGGTCGATGCCCAGCTTGATGTGCAGGCCCTCGCCGGCCGCCCGGCGCTCCTCGATCCGCTCGGCCAGCTTGTCCACACCCGGCAGGACCTCGACCGTACGGGCCGCGATCAGCTCGGCCTGCTCCTTGGCGGGCAGGTCCGTCAGGTCGAGATAGCGCCGGGCGCCCGTCTCCTGGAGCAGCTCCTGGACCGTGGTGTCCGAGGAGAGGTCGGCGGAGAGCAGCGTGCTGGCGCGGGCGACGGATTCGCCGAGGCGTGTCATGGCGTTCCTGATCGATCGTGGTTCCCAAAGGGTGGATCCCGAAGGGGAGGCAAGGGGCCAGTCTATTCGGTGTGCGCACCTGCCCCGCCTGCCCGGCCGGGTGCCGCGCCCGGCCGGGCAGGCGCGCTCACACCCCCCGGCTGACCGAGCTCATGTTGAAGTCCGGGATCCGCAGCGCGGGCATCGCGGCCCGGGTGAAGTAGTCGCCCCACTCGCGCGGCAGGGTCCGCTCGGTGCGGCCCGCCTCCGTGGCCCGCGCCAGCAGGTCGACCGGTGACTCGTTGAAGCGGAAGTTGTTGACCTCGCCGGCCACCTCGCCGTTCTCGACCAGATAGACGCCGTCCCGGGTCAGTCCGGTCAGCAGCAAGGTGGCCGGGTCGACCTCGCGGATGTACCACAGGCAGGTCAGCAGCAGCGCCGGCCCGTCGTGGCCGCTCGCCGCCACCATCTCGTCCAGGGAACGCGAACCGCCCGCCTCCAGAAGGAGGTTGTCGATCCCGGGCGCCACCGGCAGCCCGGTCAGCCCGGCGCTGTGCCGGGTGGTCGGCAGCCGGTTCAGCACGCCGTCGCGCACCCAGTCGGTGGTCGTCAGGGGCAGGCCGTTGTCGAAGACGGACGCGTCGTCACCGGACGAGCGCGCCAGCACGAACGGAGCGCACTCCAGGCCCGCGGCCCCCGGGTCGCTGCGCAGCGTCAGCGGCAGCCCGGAGAGCCGTTCGCCGATCCGGGTGCGCGCCCCCTCCCGGCCGCCGTCGCCGGACCGGGAGAAGACCGTGCGGCCCTCCGCGGCGTCCCGGGCCGAGGACGACCACATCTGGTAGATCAGCAGGTCGGCCACGGCGGTCGGGGGCAGCAGCGTCTCGTACCGGCCGGCCGGCAGCTCGACGCGCCGCTCGGCCCAGGCCAGCCGACGGGCCAGCTCCGCGTCCAGCTCCCGCGGGTCGACGTCGCCGAAGTCGCGGGTGGCGCGCCCGGTCCAGGCCGAGCGGCTGCGGTCCGGTGACTTGGCGTTCAGCTCCAGCGTCCCGGTGGGCTGGTCGTGCCGCAGCCGCAGCCCGGCCGAGGTGCCCAGATAGGAGGAGACGACGCCGTGGTGGGCGAAGCCGTACAGCTCGCGCCCGCCGGAGCGGGCCTGCTGGAAGGACTCGCCCAGCGCCGGCGCGAACCGCGCGAAGACGTCCGAGGAGGTCTCGGCCGGCGCGTCGGTGAAGTCGGCGGACGCCTTCGTGCCGGCCACCAGCGGCTGCGCGTCCTCGGCCGGCCCCGCGTCCCGCGCCGCCGCCTCCGCTGCCCGGACCAGCTCCTCCAGATCGTCCGTGGTGACCGCCGACCGGGAGACCACCCCCGACGCGCTGCCCCGACCACCGTCCACGGTGGCCACGACGGTCAGCGTCCGGCCCCGGGTGACGCCGTTGGTGGTGAGCGCATTGCCCGCCCAGCGCAGGTTGGCGCTGGAGTGCTCGTCGGCGATGACCACACAGCCGTCCGTGCGGGAGAGCTCCAGGGCCCGCTCGACGATCTCGTGCGGTGCGTTCGTACGGCGCGTGCGCGGGCTCATCGGCCGGCCTCCTGCGTGGTGTTGAGGATGTTCACGCCCTCGAACAGGGCCGACGGGCAGCCGTGCGACACCGCCGCGATCTGTCCGGGCTGCGCCTTGCCGCAGTTGAAGGCGCCGCCCAGGACGTAGGTCGCCGGGCCGCCGACCGCGGTCATCGAGCCCCAGAAGTCGGTGGTGGTCGCCTGATAGGCGACGTCGCGCAGCTGGCCGGCGAGCCGCCCGTTCTCGATCCGGAAGAACCGCTGACCGGTGAACTGGAAGTTGTGGCGCTGCATGTCGATCGACCAGGACCGGTCGCCGACGACGTAGATGCCGCGCTCCACCCCCGCGATCAGCTGCTCGGTGGACGGCCCGTCCGGCGCGGGCCGGAGCGAGACGTTCGCCATCCGCTGCACCGGAACATGGCCCGGCGAGTCCGCGAACGCACATCCGTTGGAACGCTCGAAGCCCGTCAACCGGGCGATTCTGCGGTCGAGTTGGTAGCCGACCAGCGTCCCGTCCCGGATCAGGTCCCAGGACTGCGCGGCCACGCCCTCGTCGTCGTAGCCGACCGTCGCCAGTCCGTGCTCGGCGGTCCGGTCGCCCGTCACATTCATGATCCCGGAGCCGTACGCCAGCTTCCCGAGCTGGTCGAAGGTGGCGAACGAGGTGCCCGCGTACGCCGCTTCGTAGCCCAGCGCCCGGTCCAGCTCGGTGGCGTGGCCGATCGACTCATGGATGGTCAGCCAGAGGTTCGAGGGGTCCACCACCAGGTCGTAGGCGCCGGGTTCGACGCCGGGCGCCCGCATCTTCTCGGCGAGGTGCTCCGGGATCTGCGCCAGCTCGCCGTCCCAGTCGTACCGGCCGTCGGTCAGGTACTCCCACCCTCGCCCCACCGGCGGGGCGAGGGTGCGCATCGACTCGAACCCGCCGCCCGCCCCGTCCACCGCGACCGCGGTCAGCTCGGGGTGCAGCCGCACCCGCTGCTGGGTGGTGCTGGTGCCGGCGGTGTCCGCGTAGAACTTGTTCTCCTGGACAGTCAGCAACGAGGCGTCGGCGTGCGCCACCCCGGGCGCCGCCAGCAGCCGCGCGCTCCACTCGGCCAGCAGCCCGGCCTTCTCCGCATCCGGTACGTCGAAGGGATCGATCTCGTACGAGGAGACCCACGTCCGGTCCGGGTGTGCGGGCTCCGCCGCCAGCTCCACCCTCTCCTGGGAACCGGCGGCCTCGATCACCTTGGCCGACAGCTTCGCCATGGCCACCGCCTGCGACGCCACCCGCGCCGCCGCGTCCATCGTCAGATCCACCCCGGAGGCGAACCCCCAGGCGCCGCCGTGCACCACCCGCACCGCATAGCCGAGGTCGGTGGTGTCCGAGGTCCCGGCCGTGCGGGCGTCCCGCAGCCGCCAGGCCGCGCTGCGCACCCGCTCCAGGCGGAAGTCGGCGTGCTCGGCGCCCAGCGCGCGGGCCCGCGCCAGAGCGGCGTCGGCCAGTGCGTGCAGGGGTAGCGCCAGAAAGCTCTCGTCAAGGGCATGGGGTACAGCTGGCACGTGATCCTCCCGTGGTCGGCGCATGCATCATGCCCTGCTTCTGTGGGGACCCGACAGTGACCGGCGCGAGCCCCTGTCCGGGACGGATTCCTCGGAAGTGCCCTGTGACCGATAGTTTCGTAGCGAACTCAGGACGGACAGGAAACGGAAAGGGTGATCTCTTGAGCCGCTCGGTTCTGGTCACTGGAGGCAATCGCGGCATTGGCCTTGCCATCGCCCGGGCCTTCGCCGAGGCAGGCGACAAGGTCGCCATCACCTACCGCTCGGGCGAGCCTCCCGCGGGATTTTTGGCCGTGAAGTGCGACATCACGGACGGCGAGCAGGTCGAGCAGGCGTACAAGGAGATCGAGGAGAAGCAGGGCGCGGTCGAGGTGCTGGTGGCCAACGCCGGCGTCACCCGCGACCAGTTGCTGATGCGGATGTCCGAGGAGGACTTCACCTCGGTCATCGAGACCAACCTCACCGGCACGTTCCGGGTGGTCAAGCGCGCCAACCGGGCGATGCTGCGGGCCCGTAAGGGGCGCGTGGTGCTGATCTCCTCCGTGGTGGGCCTGATGGGCGGCCCGGGGCAGGCGAACTACGCCGCCTCGAAGGCCGGCCTGGTGGGCTTCGCCCGCTCGCTCGCCCGGGAGCTGGGCAGCCGCAACATCACCGTCAACGTCGTCGCCCCCGGCTTCGTCGACACCGACATGACCCGCTCGCTCAGCGATGATCAGCGGGAGAACATCATGAAGCAGGTACCGCTCGCGCGCTATGCGCAGCCCGAGGAGATCGCCGCCTCGGTCCGCTTCCTGGCCTCCGACGAGGCCGCGTACATCACCGGAGCCGTCATTCCTGTCGACGGCGGATTGGGCATGGGGCACTGAACAGCATGAGTGGAATCCTTGCAGGCAAGCGCATCCTGGTCACGGGCGTGCTGACCGAGTCGTCGATCGCGTTCCAGGCGGCCAAGGTCGCCCAGAACGAGGGCGCCGAAGTCATCCTCACCGGCTTCGGCCGGCTCTCTCTCGTCGAGCGGATCGCCAAGCGGCTGCCCAAGCCCGCCCCGGTGATCGAGCTGGACGTCACCAACCAGGAGCACCTGGACGGTCTCGCCGACAAGATCCGCGAGCACCAGGGCGAGGACGCCCGTATCGACGGCATCGTGCACTCCATCGCCTTCGGCCCCCAGGGCGCCTTCAACTTCCTGGAGGCGAGCTGGGAGGACGTCGGCACGGCGGTCCAGGTCTCGGCGTACTCGTACAAGTCGCTGACGATGGCCCTGCTGCCGCTGATGGAGCACGGTGGCGCGGTCGTCGGTCTCACCTTCGACGCGCAGATCGCCTGGCCGAAGTACGACTGGATGGGCGTGGCCAAGGCGGCGCTGGAGTCCACCAACCGCTACCTGGCGCGCGACCTGGGCCCCAAGGGCATCCGCTGCAACCTGGTCTCGGCCGGTCCCATCAAGTCGATGGCCGCCAAGTCCATCCCCGGCTTCGAGGAGCTGGCGGACGTGTGGAACCACCGCGCCCCGATCGGCTGGGACCTGGCCGACCCGGAGCCGGCCGGCCGCGGTGTCGTCGGCATGCTCTCCGACTTCTTCCCCCGCACGACCGGTGAGATCGTGCACGTCGACGGCGGCGTGCACATGATGGGCGCCTGACGTCCCCAGCGCATCCCCACTGCCCGTCCCGGTCCGCCGGGGCGGGCAGAACGCGTTTTCGAGTCGGGAAGCCTCGGCGCCCGCCACACATCGGTGGAGGCGCCCGGGACCGTCCGGCGCCCCGCGTACGAACGGGGAGGAGGCGGTGCCGTGTCCGCGTCCCCGGCCGCACCGCGGCCCTGGCGGTCGTCCTGAGGCCCTGGCCCTGATCGAGTGCCGGCGCCGGTACGACCCGGATGTGGACCCCGCGCCGTGCCGCTCGGGCCCGCCAGGACCCCGGGTGAGGCGTCGCGCGAGGCGGATCGGGCCGCCCCGAGGATCAGGCCGGCCGAAGGACGGGGAAGCGGCACCCGAAGGAGTGCGCGCCCGCCTCCGAGGCGGCCAGGTCGCCGTCGCCCGCGCGGATCGCCTCCACCAGGCGCGCATGATCCATGTGCGCCTCGGGACGGAGCTCCGTGCCCACGTCGGCCCGCAGGAAGTCGCGCAGCACGCCCCCCAGGTCGGCGTAGATCTCGGCGAGCACGTCGTTGTGCGAGGCCGCCACCACCGCCATGTGCAAGGTCGCGTCCGCCTCCACGAACGCCTCGGCCGCCCCGGACCGCCAAGCCGCCTCGCGCCGCTCGAGAAGCGTGTCCAGCTGGCGCAGATCCTGCGGCGTACGGCGCCGTGCGGCGAGCCGTGCGGCCTCCGCCTCCAGGGCGCTGCGCAGCTCGGCGACGTGCAGGGGGTCGGCCTCGGCGAAGCGGCGGTTCATCACCCCGGCCAGCTCGCTGGTGGCGACCACATAGGTGCCCGAGCCCTGGCGGATGTCCAGCAGGCCGTTGTGCGCCAGCGCGCGTACGGCCTCGCGGACGGTGTTGCGGGCCACCCCGAGCTCCTCGACGAGTTCCGGCTCGGTCGGGATGCGGGAACCCACCGGCCACTCGCCGGACGTGATCTGGGCGCGCAGCTGCGCAATCACCTGGTCGGCGAGTACGGACCGGCGGGGCGAGGTCAGGGGCATGACGGTGCTCCGGAGGGGTGGGGTGGACGGACGGCGGCGCTGACCCCCATGGGCCCGTGCGGTCCCCGGTGTCGTGCGCGACGCCAGAGGTTATCCGCAACCGCGGCCTCGCCGAGTGGACAAGTATTCATCCCATGATTCTATGATGACGCCTATGGCAGACGACGACCTCGCGACCCTCGGCCCGGCGGCCGGGCCCCTCACGCACTCCGGCCCGGAGGCCGCCGGCGGCTCCGGCGGCCCGCAACCGACCCCTGTCCAGGCCCCGGCCGGTGCCGTGGTGGCCACGGCGGCGCCACGCTGGCTGCCGGGGGTCGTGATCGCCGGGATCGTGCTCGCCGCGCTCAATCTCCGGCCCGCCATCACCAGCCTCGGCGCGCTGCTGGAGGAGGTCCGCGACGGCCTGGGCATGAGCGGCACCGTCGCCGGGCTGCTGACCTCCGTACCGTCGCTGTGCTTCGCCGCCTTCGGCATCGCGGCACCCCGGCTGGCCAGGCGTTTCGGCCCCGGCGCCATCGTCTGCGGCGGCATGGCCGCGATTGCCGCCGGGCTCGCGCTGCGGCCGTTCGTCCCCGGCACCTCGGGCTTCCTCGCCGCCAGCGCGCTGGCCCTGGCCGGCATCGCGGTCGGCAACGTCCTGATGCCGGTCGTCATCAAGAGCTGGTTCCCCGACCGGGTCGGCCCGATGACCGGCCTGTACTCCATGGCGCTGGCCCTGGGCACGTCCCTGGCCGCCGCGGTCACCGTGCCCATGACTTCCGCGCTGGGCGGCAGTTGGCGCAGCGGGCTGGCGGTGTGGGCGGCACTCGCCGTCGTCGCCGTACTGCCCTGGCTCGTGGTCGTCCGCCGTCGCGCGTCGGTCTCGGGGGCCGGCGCGGGGGCTGCCGCGGGCGCCGTGGCGTCCGGCGGAGAACCCCCCGTACGGATCACCTCGTCGCCGACCGCCTGGGCGCTCGCCGTCTTCTTCGGTCTCCAGGCCACCGCGGCCTACATCACGATGGGCTGGATGCCGCAGATCTACCGTGACGCCGGGGTCTCCGCCGGCACCGCGGGAGTGCTGCTCGCCGTCACGATGGCGATGGGTGTCCCGCTCTCCTTCGTCCTGCCGCGGGTGGCCTCCCGTATGCGGCACCAGGGTCCGCTCGCGGTCGGCCTCGCCGTCTGCGGCCTGGCGGGCTACACCGGGCTCTGGCTGGCCCCGGCCGCCGGGGCCTGGGCCTGGGCGCTGCTGATGGGCATCTCCAACTGCTCGTTCCCGCTGGCACTGACCATGATCGGGATGCGCTCGTCCAGCGCGGCGGGGGTGGCCAAGCTGTCGGCCTTCGCGCAGTCCGTCGGCTATCTGATCTCCATCCCCGGGCCGCTGCTCGTGGGCACGCTCTACCAGCACAGCGGCGGCTGGGGCCTGCCGATCGCGCTGATGGCAGGGCTGCTGGTGCCGCAGATGGCGGTGGGCGTGCTGGCGGGCCGGGACCGCCGCATCGAGGACGAGCGGTGAGTGCGACACTGGGCGCATGCCAGTGCTCGAAGAGAACCCGCAGGGCGGGCAGAAGAAGCTGCTCCTGGTCCTGGGCATCATGCTGGGCGTGACCGTCGTCATCGCGATCATCGCGAGTATCGCGGCACCGTGACGACCCCGGGCCGCACCGGCCCGGGTGGGGTGCTCCGCCCCGTCCCCTAGGGGGTCCGCCTCAGGGATCTGTGGGTGGCTTCCCGGATAGGAACGGGCGCCGCCGGTCCGTAGCTTCGAAGTGCACCGCCCGCCGCGGTGGCACGTCGGCCCCTCGGCCGCGCGCAGCCCTTCGATCCGCCACGGAGGCGATCGCCATGTCCGCCGCGTTCCGCAGGCCGCCCGCCGCGCCCGCCACCGGCCTGCGCGCCCGCCTGCCGTGGTGGGCACTGGCCCTGCCGGTGCTCTCCTTCGTCGCCCTGCTGGCGCTCCTGGCGAGCCCGTCCCCGGCGAGCGCGGCCGATGCCGCGCGGAGCGGTCCGGCCGCCCTGCTGGACATCCTGGCCCGGCTCCTCGGCGTGTGATCCTGATGATCTTGAGGGTCCGGTCCGCCCCCGGCGGAAGAGAGCCCCTCAACACCCCGCGCCCCGCGCTGCCTTTCGTGCGAAGCTGGGACGCATGAGCGCCGAAACACCTCGCCGGATTGTCCTCCTCCGACACGCAAAGGCCGAATGGTCGGATTCCAGCGACCATGAGCGCCCGCTCGCCGACCGCGGCCGCATGGACGCCCCGGCCGCCGGTCGCCGGCTGGCCGGTGCCGGGATCACCCCCGATCTGACCCTGTGCTCGACCGCCACCCGCACGCGCGAGACCTGGAAGCTCGCCGTCCACGAGCTTCCGCAGCGGCCCAGGACCGTCTATGACGAGCGCCTCTACGAGGCTTCTCTCGGCGAACTCCTGGCGTTGCTCAACGAAACCCCGGACGAGGTGCACGACCTGATGCTCGTCGGTCACAACCCCGGGATGCACGCCCTCGCCGATGCGCTCGCGGGCGAGGCGGAGGGCGACCTCCTGCCGCGGATGAACCGCTCCGGCTTCCCGACCGCGGCGCTCGCCGTGATCGAGTTCACCGGCTCCTGGAAGACCGTCGAGCACGGCATCGGCCGCCTCGTGGCCTATCTGCCGCCGCACGAGTGAGCCAGGGCGCGCGGCGCCCGCGCCGACGGGACGGACGCCGCGGACACCACGTATGAGCAGGGCCCCGGCACCCGCCGGGGCCCTGCTCATACGTGGTGCGACTCATGCGGTACGACGCCGGGGCCACGCCCTACTCGGCGTGGGTGTCCGCCGCCTCGACCTCTTCGCGGGTGATGCCCAGCAGATACAGCACGGTGTCCAGGAACGGCACGTTCACCGCGGTGTGCGCCGCCTCCCGCACCACCGGCTTGGCGTTGAAGGCGACCCCGAGGCCGGCCGTATTGAGCATGTCCAGGTCATTGGCGCCGTCGCCGATCGCGACGGTCTGGTCCAGCGGCACCCCGGCCTGCTGCGCGAAGCTGCGCAGCAGCCGCGCCTTCCCGGCCCGGTCCACGATGGCGCCGGTCACCTTGCCGGTGAACCTGCCGTCCACGATCTCCAGGGTGTTGGCCGAGGCGAAGTCCAGCCCCAACTCCTCCTTGAGCGCATCGGTGACCTGCGTGAAACCGCCCGACACGACGCCGACTTGATAGCCCAGCCGCTTGAGGGTCCGCACGAGGGTGCGGGCGCCGGGGGTGAGCCGTACCTCCTTGCGCACGGTCTCGACCACGGCGGCGTCCAGCCCGGCGAGCAGCTCGACCCGCGCGTGCAGCGACTGCTCGAAGTCCAGCTCGCCGCGCATCGCCGCGGCGGTCACCTCGGCGACCTCGGCCTCGCAGCCGGCGTGCGCCGCGAACAGCTCGATGACCTCGTCCTGGATGAGCGTGGAGTCCACATCCATCACGACCAGCCGCCGAGCCCGGCGCTGCAGACCCGCCGCGGCCACCGCGACATCCACGCCCAGCTTCGCGGCCTCGGGGGCCAGCACCGAGCGCAGCGCTTCGGTCGCCGCACCGGACACCGCGAATTCGACGGCGGTCACCGGATACTTGGCGAGGCGGAAGATCCGGTCGATGTTGCCGCCCGAGGACGTTATGGCGGCGGCGATGGCGGCCGTCGACTCCGCGGTGAGCGGGTGGCCCAGCACGGTCACGTGGGAGCGGCCGGTGCCGCGCGGACGGTTGTCGCCCCGCCCGGAGATGATCTCGGCCTGGAGGTGCAGCGACTCGGCCCAGCTGTGCACGGTCGCCCGCAGGTCACCCTCGGTCGAACCGGTGGTGCTCTGGCCGGGGGAGGGGGCGGTGACCAGCGCACACAGCGTGATGCGGCCCCGGGTCACCACCTGCTCGATGTCGACGACATCGACGGAGTAGGCGGCGAGGGTGTCGAAGAGACCTGCGGTGATGCCGGGCCGGTCCTTCCCGAAGATCTTCACGAGGAGGGTCGGTAGGTCATCGCCCGGTACGGCGGTGGCAGGTGGGATCTGCGGTGCGCTCATGGTGCTCTTACGGTAACCGGCGGCCGAGCGGGGCCGTACAGGTGTCCGTGCTTCGGACCGCACGTCCGCCCGACTGCCGCACCCGCACCGAGGCGCGCCCAGGCCCCGGGGCGGGTCCGATCGTTATGCACTCGTGTCCGCCGCACCCCGCGCGGGTGCCCCGGAAGGGTGAACCGCGGCACCAACTCCCCTTCTGATGGGGTGATTTCGCCCCACGGGCGCTGCGCAGAGTCGTCCGGAACACGCGCAATACGGCGATCTCCGGGCAACTGCGGGCCCTTCCGGCCCCGGGGGAGGCATCGACGGCCACGGCGGCGAGGACGGTGTTGCTCGGCCCCCTCCCGGTTTTCCGTAGGCGGGCCGGGCCTGAAATAGTTCCTCACGATGATTCGCCATCCCTGACTTCCCGTCCAGGGTGTCACTCGGGGGACTATGTAATGGGGCATGGAGTGCCTGAACTCGTACTCGAATTGAACGGAAGGACCTGGACGCTCGACCCGTCCCGGTCCTACAACGTGGGCCGTGATCCGCAGGGCGACATGGTGCTCGACGACGCCAGGGTCTCCTGGCGGCACGCCACCGTACGGTGGGCCGGACGCAGCTGGATCATCGAAGACCAGGGCAGCACGAACGGCACCTACGTCCAGGGCCAGCGGATCCACCAGATGGAGATCGGCCCCGGCTCGGCCGTGCACCTGGGCAACGCGACCGACGGGCCGCGGATGAGCCTCTCGGCCGCCGCGGCACCGGCCGCGGACGCCTTCAGCGGACAGTCGGCGCCGGCCATGGCACCGCAGCAGGGCTGGCAGGCCCCGCCCGCGCCCCGCCCGCCCGCCCAGCAGCAGCCGCCCGCCCAGCAGGGCTGGCAGGCGCCGCCGCAGGCTCAGCAGCAGCCGTACGTCCCGCCCCAGCAGGCCGTTCCCCCGCAGCACTCCGCCCCCCAGGAGCGCCCCGCGCAGAAGGCCGGCGGGCCGGTTCCCCAGGCCCAGGGCGACCGCAGCCCGACCACCTTCCACCGCCTCGACAGCGGGCGGGTGATGCGCATCGGCCGTGCGCTGGAGAACGAACTGGTCGTCTCCGACCTCCAGGTCTCCCGCCACCACGCCGAGTTCCGGGCCACTCCCGACGGCCGCTTCGAGATCCACGACCTCGGCAGCCACAACGGCACGTACATCAACGGCCAGCCGGTCCCCAAGTCCGGCAAGGCCCCCGTCGGCCCGAACGACATCATCGGCGTCGGCCACTCCACGTTCCGGCTGGTCGGTGACCGGCTGGAGGAGTTCGTCGACACCGGCGAGGTCTCCTTCTCGGCCCGCCACCTGACCGTCACCGTCGACGGCGGCAAGCAGATTCTCAAGGACGTCTCCTTCGGCGTCCCGGAGAAGTCGCTGATCGCCGTCATCGGCCCGTCCGGCTCCGGCAAGTCGACGCTGCTCAAGGCGCTCACCGGCTACCGCCCCGCCAACGAGGGCGATGTCCTCTACGACAACCGGAACCTCTACAAGCAGTTCGCCGAGCTGCGTCAGCGCATCGGTCTGGTCCCGCAGGACGACATCCTGCACAAGGAGCTGACCGTCCAGAAGGCGCTGCGCTATGCGGCCAAGCTGCGCTTCCCCGGTGACACCGCGGAGGCCGAGCGCGAGGCCCGGATAGACGAGGTCCTGCACGAGCTCAAGCTGCACGTGCACAGGGAGAAGAGGGTCACCTCCCTCTCCGGCGGTCAGCGCAAGCGTGTGTCGGTGGCCCTGGAGCTGCTGACCAAGCCGTCGCTGATCTTCCTGGACGAGCCGACCTCCGGGCTCGACCCGGGCATGGACCGCGACGTCATGCAGCTGCTGCGCGGCCTGGCCGACGACGGCCGTACCGTCCTGGTCGTCACCCACTCGGTGGCCGAACTCGGCATCTGCGACAAGCTGCTGGTGATGGCGCCGGGCGGCGGCGTGGCCTACTTCGGCCCGCCCGAGGAGGCGCTGAACTTCTTCCAGTACGACACCTGGGCGGACGTCTTCTCGGCCTTCGAGAACTACCGCGACTACGACTGGATGGGGCGCTGGCGCGGCTCCCCGCACTTCCAGATGTACGCGGCGGACATCGACGCCGTCGCCCCGCAGTCCGTGAACGTCCAGGCGCCGCCCGCCCGGATGCAGAAGTCCCAGAGCTGGGGCTCGCAGCTGTGGACCCTGATGCGGCGCTATGTCTCGGTGCTCGCCTCCGACCGCGGCTTCCTGGGCCTGATGGTGATCCTGCCGGCGGTGCTCGGCGTGGTCTCGATGCTGATCCCCAGCGACTACGGCCTGGGGTACGGGCCGCTGCAGAAGGGCCGGACCAACCGCGACGCCAGCACGATCATGCTGATCCTCGCGGTCGGCATGTGCTTCTCCGGCGCCGCCAACTCCGTACGTGAGCTGATCAAGGAGCGGGTCATCTACGAGCGCGAACGGGCCACCGGCCTGTCGCGGTCGGCGTATCTGATGTCCAAGGTGATCGTGCTCGGCGTGGTCACCGCCTTCCAGGGCGTGATCATTTCGGCGATCGGCTTCTGGACCCGCAACATGCCCGACGAGGGCCTGATCGTGCCCAAGGCCCCGGCCATCGAGATGGCGCTGGCGATCATCGCGCTCGGCTTCACCTCGATGATGTTCGGCCTGATCATCTCCGCGCTGGTCAAGACCGCCGAGAAGACCATGCCGCTGCTGGTCATGTTCGCCATCGTCCAGGTGGTCTTCACCGGCGTGCTCTTCCAGCTGTTCGACACCCCGGGCGTCGCCCAGGTCGCCTGGCTGATGCCGTCGCGCTGGGCCGTCGCCGCGATGGGCGCGACCGCCGACATGAACACGCTGCTGCCGTGGGAGCTGGGCAACCCCGACCCGCTGTGGAAGCACCAGACCGGCGTCTACGTCATGGACATGATCATCATGATCGCGCTGGGCGTCTCGCTCGCCTTCGCCGTCGCCCGACTGCTGCGCCGACACGAGCCGGAGGTCATGCGCAAGTAGCCGGAGGCCGTGCGCCCGGAGCGCGAAGGCCGCCGGCAACGGCACACGCCGAGGGGCGGCACCCGAGACCGGGTGCCGCCCCTCGGCGTTGTCCGCACGGGAACCGGCGGCTCAGTAGGCCGAGTTCACGTTGTCCATCGAGCCGTACTTGGCGGCCGCGTAGTTGCAGGCGGCGGTGATGTTGGCGACCGGGTCGTAGCTGTCCCAGGACGTGCCGGCCACGTGGTACTGCTTGAAGGTCGGGTCGATGACCTGCAGCAGACCCTTGGACGGGATGCCGTTCTGGGCGTTGATGTCCCAGAGGTTGATGGCCTTCGGGTTGCCGGACGACTCCCGGATGATGTTCCGGTGGATGCCGTCGTACGAGCCGGGGATGCCCTTCTTGGACAGGATGTCCAGCGACTCGCGGATCCAGCCGTCCAGGTTGTTCGGGTAGACCTTGGCGGCCGGCTTCGGGGCGGGCTTCGGGGCGGCGGCACGCACGGCGGACCGGCTCGACGCCTCCTTCGCCTGGTGCTCCTTCGCAGCGGCGGCGGCGGCCTTGGCCTTGGCGGCCTTCTCGGCGGCGGCCTTCTTCGCGGCGGCGGCCTCGGCCTTGGCCTCGGTTGCGGTGTCGGTGGCCTGCTTGGCGACGGTGGCCTGCTGGGTCTTCGCCGCGGAGGCGACCTCGCTGAAGGCGACCGGCTTGACGTCGATGTTCGCGGCGGCGGCCTGCGGCGCGTTCGTGCCCTGCTCTGCGTCGGCACCCGGGACGATCGCGAAAACCAGGGCTGCGGCACCGGCCGCGGCGACACCGGCCGCGGAAAGCTTGTGGGTCCGGGTAAGGCGGGTGAATCCAGGAATGGCGTTGGGCATGGCTGGGCTGACCTCTCAATGGGGGACGTCGCAAGGGCCGTCAGCGGCGGAATACGCCGAGTTCTGAGCACGGCGCCTAGCGACGGGAGCCATTCTTAGCGGCCGGAAATTCGCCCGGCAATGGTGTGACGTACGACCAGGGATAGTGGAACCAGGGGTGCACGGAATGCATCCGAGACGGTCGATGCCCAGCTCACACCGTCTTTATGGCGCCACTAACCCGGCTCGTAAGTGACCTGCGTCCTATGCGCGGCGTCACATTTCGGAGGGGTTTATCTCGCCAGTGGTAATTGCAAAAGCACAGCCTGTGGCGATCAGACTTCCAGCATAACTTGTTTTAGCGTTTTTCGGGTCAAATCGGGCACTTCGCATTCCGGTGCCGGATACCCCACGGGAATCACCGCGAAGGCCTTTTCGTTGGCCGGCCGCCCCAGTACCTCCCGGAGAAAGCCCATCGGACTCGGGGTGTGCACCAGGGCCGCCAGCCCCGACAGGTGCAGCACCGACAGCAGCATGCCGACCGCGATGCCCACCGACTCGTCCACGTAGTAGTGCTTGCGCTTGGTGCCGTCCGCACCCAGCCAGTACCGCTGCTGGAAGACGACGATCAGCTGCGGCGCGTCCGTCAGATGCGACTTGACCTCGTCGGTGCCCAGCGGCCGCAGCGCCGCCAGCCACTCCTCGCCCAGCCGCCCCGAGTACGAGACCCGTTCCTCTTCCTCCGCCGCCGCCCTGATCCTGCGCCGGACCTCCGGGTCCTTGACGAGGACGAAGGTCCACGGCTGCTGATGCGCCCCGGACGGCGCGGTCGCCGCACAGGCGATCGCGTCCTTCACCACCTGTTCCGGCACCGGGTCGGCGGCGAATCGCCGGACGGTCCGCCGCCGCCCCATCCGCTCCCGCAGCTCGGCGGCCCGCGCCAGCGACTCCTCGGCGGGCATCCGCTCGGGCCGGTACGGCACCGGGCGATAGGGCTCCCCGTGGACCGGCGCCCAGCTCCCGGCCTCCTGTGACCTGCTCATCGAGTGCGACATGCACCGAGTCTGGAACTCGGCGCGGCAGCAGCAGATGCAGGTCACCGAATTCGTGCCACCGAGAGCGCCGCTCCACCGCCGCCGCGTACGCCCGCTCCGGCGCCGCACCCGCCGCCACCGCCCGCAGCATCAGCAGATGCGAGGCGTGCGGCGCGTGCAGCCCGGTGAGCAGCCCGTCCGCCGCCCGCACGCCGCGCTCCGGGATGACCGCCGGATCCGTCCGGCCGAGGGGCCCGCACCCGCCCGTCCGTCCCGGAGGCCGACTCCAGGGCCCGCACGGCGGTGGTGCCGACCGCCACCGATCCGGCCGCCGACGCGCCGCGGCGTCGCGCCCGCGCCGCGTTCACCAGCCACGCCGTCGCGGCCGCCACCGCGAACCGCTCCGGGTACGGCGGCTCGAACGCCTCCACCGACGCCACCCTCGTGTGCAGCGAGATCGGCGCGAACTGCACCCCCGCGCCGACCGGCCGGGTCACCCGGTCCGCCGTGAACGGCACGGGCCGCACTCGGCATCTCCGCGCTGGGCCGCGGTGCCGCCCGCCCTCCGGCCCCACCACGGCCGCGCGCTCCCGGGATCCACGGCGCCCGCAGGGTCAGCCGCGCTCCGCCCGGTGCCCGCCGTCCGCCACACCCCCGGGCATTGCCGCTCCCGTAATGTCGCCACCGGCATGATCGCCACCGGCATCATCGCGTCCCCTCTGTTTCCGGGCCGGAAGACGGTCCCGTCCCTCGGCCTCACGGCGGGAACGCGGCGGCCGGGAGACCGTCGGGCCTCCGGCGGGCCACGGTCGGGGCGTTGGGCCTAGTCCCACAGGCGGAGCCCAGGGCGCCGCCGGACCGATACGGGCCGGTCGGCCCGCCGGTACGGTGAAGCCATGAGCAACGGTCCGGGGGCCGGGATCCCCGCGGTGAGTACGGCGATCCTGGCGATGAGCAGACACCTCGAGGTGCGCGACGTCCTCAAGACGATCGTCGCCTCGGCCCGCGAGCTGTTGGACGCCGAATACGCCGCCCTGGGAGTGCCGGACGATCATGGTGGCTTCGCCCAGTTCGTGGTGGACGGCGTCAGCGCTGAGCAGTGGAAGGCCATCGGCCCGCTGCCCCGTCAGCACGGCATCCTCGCCGCGATGCTGCACAACGCCACCCCCGAGCGGCTCGCCGACGTACGCGAGGACCCCCGCTTCGGCGGCTGGCCCGCGGCCCACCCGGACATGTCCGACTTCCTCGGCCTCCCGGTCGCCGACGGCGACGAGATCCTCGGTGCCCTCTTCCTCGCCAACAAGCGCTGCCCCGAGTCCCCTCTCGCGCGCGGGGACGGCTGCGGCTTCACCGAGGACGACGAGCGCCTGCTCGGCATACTCGCCCAGCACGCCGCCATCGCCCTGACCAACGCCCGCCTCTACGAGCGCAGCCGGGAGCTGACCATCGCGGGGGAGCGCGCCCGGCTCGCCCACGAACTGCACGACGCGGTCGCCCAGAAGCTCTTCTCCCTGCGGCTGACGGCCCAGGCCGCCACCGCCCTGGTCGACCGCGACCCGGCCCGCGCCAAGGACGAGCTCCACCAGGTCGCCGCGCTGGCCGCGGAGGCGGCCGACGAACTGCGCGCCGCAGTGGTCGAGTTGCGGCCCGCCGCCCTGGACGAGGACGGCCTCATCGCCACCCTGCGCTCCCAGGCGCAGGTCCTCGACCGCGCCCACACCGCGCGTGTCTCCTTCGCCGCCGAGGGCGTCCGCGCGCTCCCGGCCGCCCAGGAGGAGGCGTTGCTGCGGGTCGCCCAGGAGGCACTGCACAACGCCCTGCGCCACTCGGGCGCGGGCCATGTCGAGGTGACCCTCAGCCGCCACCACCAGGGAGCGCTGCTGCGCATCGCCGACAACGGCCGCGGCTTCGACACCGGCCTGGTACGCCGGGCCGGTCGGCATCTGGGTCTGGTCTCGATGCGCGACCGTGCCGGCGGCGTCGGTGGCACGCTCAGGGTGGAGTCGGAGCCCGGCAAGGGCACCGCCGTCGAGATGGAGGTACCCGGTGGCTGACACCGGCGCGATTCGCGTACTGCTGGTGGACGATCACCAGGTCGTCCGCCGGGGACTGCGTACGTTCCTGGAGGTTCAGGACGACATCGAGGTGGTGGGCGAGGCGTCCGACGGCGCCGAGGGCGTCGCGGCCGCCGAGCAGCTGCGCCCGGACGTGGTCCTGATGGACGTGAAGATGCCCGGCATGGACGGCATCGAGGCGCTCCGGAAGCTGCGCGAACTGACCAACCCCGCACGGGTGCTGATCGTCACGAGCTTCACCGAGCAGCGCACCGTCGTGCCCGCACTGCGCGCCGGTGCGGCGGGCTACGTCTACAAGGACATCGATCCCGAGGCCCTGGCCGGCGCCATCCGGTCCGTCCACGCGGGGCACGTCCTGCTCCAGCCCGAGGTCGCCGGCGCCCTGCTCTCCCAGGAGGAGGGCGGCAGTGGCCAGGGGCGCGGCACGTCGCTGACCGAGAGGGAGCGCGAGGTGCTGGGTCTGATCGCGGACGGGCGCTCCAACCGCGAGATCGCCCGCGCGCTGGTGCTGTCGGAGAAGACCGTCAAGACGCATGTCTCCAACATCCTGATGAAGCTCGACCTCGCCGACCGGACCCAGGCCGCGCTGTGGGCGGTCCGGCACGGTATCGGCGCCTGACGGCCGCCCCTCTATCGCGGGACGGAAGCGGAGCGTCGTCTTCCGATCCGAGATTCATACTGTCGTGTAGACGTAGCCCATTCGGCGTATCCCTCCCCGTGCCGCGGCGTTGTCCAGTGCAGCCGCGGCGGCTGGCCGCGGCATCGGCAACGAGGAGCAAGAGAAGTGAAGAACATCAAGCGAGTAGCGGCCATCACGATGGTGGCGGGCGGCCTCGCCGTGGCGGGCGCCGGAGTCGCCTCGGCTCACTCCGGCCCGCAGGCCCAGGGCCTCGCGGTGAAGTCCCCCGGTGTCCTCTCCGGCAACCTCGTCCAGGCCCCGATCGAGATCCCCGTGAACGCCTGCGGCAACACCGTCACCGTCATCGGTGGCCTCAACCCGGTCTTCGGCAACCACTGCGTCAACCGCTGACCCCAGGGCCGCCCGTCCCCTTCGCACCACTCGTACGTCCCGCGTGACGCCATGGTCCGTGCGGGCCGTGCCGGTCCGGCCCCGCCAGCTCCTGGACCGGCGGCCGGTCCCCTCCACACAGCCCCGTCTTCGCGGCCTCGCGCCGCCAAGTGAGGAACTCTCTCTCATGAACACTGCCAAGAAGGCCGCCCTCGTCCTCGCCACCGCCGGTCTCGCCGCCGGCGCCGCCACCGGCAGCGCGTTCGCCGCCGACGGCGCGCAGGCCCAGGGCCAGGCCGTCAAGTCCCCCGGCATCGGCTCGGGCAACCTCGTCCAGGCCCCGGTGCACGTCCCCGTGAACGCCACCGGCAACAGCGTCAACGTCATCGGCGTGCTGAACTCCGCCTTCGGCAACGGCACTGTGAACTACTGAGGACGCCCCCGGGGCACCACGCCCCGGGCCCCCGGGCCGTTGACGCCCGCAGTGCTACGGCCCCGCCGACCGCGCCTCGGTCCGGCGGGGCCTTCGCCGTTCACCCTCGGCGCCGCTCCTGCTCCTCCATCGCGGAGTTGTAGGCCGCGACCTGCGCCCGGCGGGCCGTACGCTCCACCGGCCGCAGCGCCTCCGCGCGCGCCGCGATCTCCGACGAGCTCACCGCCCCGCCGTGCTCGCGGCCGTCCCCGCCCGCCAACTGCGCGATCCCGATCAGCGCAGCCACCCGCTGGGCCAGCTCCAACACCCGCACCGCACGCGGCGGATAGCCCGGCGCCAGCATCCGCCGCCCGGCCTCCGCCCTTGCCCGGTAGGCGTCCAGCGCGGCCTGGGCGACCGGGCCTGACCCCGCCACATCCAGCTTCGCGAGCACCGCGGTCGCCTCCTGCAGCGCCTCCGCCAGCTCCCGCTCCGCCTCACCCAGCGACGGCACATCGGCCGGCGGCGCCTCCCGTATCGGCAGGCAGTGCCAGACCACCTCGACGTGCACATCGTCACCCGAGCCGCCCTCCGGCCCGGCCTCGTGCACCTGAGGCACCAGCCCCAGCCCGGCCCCGCAGGCGAGCACCGCCTCCTCGGCCTCCAGCGCCCGCGCATTGAACTCCGGCGGTCCGCTCAGCCCCAGCGGATGCCCCGGCACCGGCAGCGCCACCCGGAGGCCGACCGCGCCCAGCCGCCGCAGCCGGCCCAGCGCCAGCGTCAGCCCGACCGGTGCGGCTTCCCCGGGCAGGCCCGTCACGCGGTGTACCGCATCGTCGTCCGCGATCCGGTGCGCGGCTTCATCAGGTGAGACAAGTCCGGCCAAAAGGGCATTTCCCCATGACGCCAACCGTCCCGAACGAGGTTCATCGAGCATGCTCCCCAGCCTAGGGAACGGCACCGACATCGAGTGGCGTAGGTTTGCTGGGGGGATGCGCCTACAGGCGCACGAGACGACCGAGAAGCAATGGGAGACAACGCGCTCATGAGCGATGTGCTGGAGCTGGTGGACGTATCCGTGGTCCGCGAAGGACGGGCTCTGGTGGAGCAGGTCTCCTGGTCGGTGAAGGAGGGCGAGCGCTGGGTCATCCTCGGGCCCAACGGTGCCGGCAAGACCACCCTGCTGAACGTCGCCTCCAGCTACCTCTTCCCGAGCGCCGGCAGCGCCGCGGTCCTCGGCGAGAAGCTCGGTCGGGTCGACGTCTTCGATCTGCGCCCGCGCATCGGCATCGCCGGTATCGCGCTCGCCGACAAGCTGCCGCGCAGCCAGACGGTCCTGGAGACCGTGCTCACCGCCGCGTACGGCATGACCGCCACCTGGCAGGAGAACTACGAAGAGGTCGACGAGGTGCGCGCCCGCGCCTTCCTCGACCGCCTCGGCATGACCGAGTACCTCGACCGCAAGTTCGGCACCCTCTCCGAGGGCGAGCGCAAGCGCACGCTGATCGCCCGCGCGATGATGACCGACCCCGAGCTCCTCCTCCTGGACGAGCCCGCCGCCGGTCTCGACCTCGGTGGTCGCGAGGACCTGGTCCGCCGCCTCGGCCGCCTCGCCCGCGACCCGTACGCCCCCTCGATGATCATGGTCACCCACCATGTCGAGGAGATCCCCCCGGGCTTCACCCACGTCCTGATGATCCGTCAGGGCAAGGTGCTGGCGGCCGGTCCGCTCGACCTCGAACTGACCTCCGGCAACCTCTCCCACTGCTTCGGCCTCCCGCTCATCGTCGAGCGCAACGGCGACCGCTGGACCGCCCAGGGCCTGCCCCTCACCTGAGACCGGCACTGACCGATCGCGCCCTGTCCCGGGCCGCTCCGCGGACCTACCATGAAGCCGTGGATCCATGGGTGTGGTGGCTGATCGCCGCCGTAGGACTGGGCATTCCTCTCGTTGTGACCGCGATGCCCGAATTCGGGATGCTCGCGGTCGGCGCCGTCTCCGGCGCGGTCACCGCCGCGCTCGGTGGCGGCGCCGTCCCGCAATTCGTCGTCTTCGCCGCGGTGTCGGTCGCGCTGATCGCCGTCGTACGCCCGATCGCCAACCGCCATCGCGGCCAGAGCCCCCAACTCGCCTCCGGCGTCGACGCGCTGAGAGGCAAGACCGCCACGGTCCTCGAACGCGTCGACGGCGAGGGCGGCGGACGCATCAAACTCGCCGGTGAGGTCTGGTCCGCCCGTGCCCTGGACGGCGATCAGGTCTACGAGCCCGGCCAGCGGGTCGACGTCGTCGAGATCGAGGGCGCCACCGCGGTCGTCATCTGACCTGAACCCACTGCACGACGCACCACGTCTCTGAAAGACTGATCAACAGCCAAGCCGGACACCGGCCGGCAGGGACCAGCAACGAAGGGCACGGGAGCCGCTGTGGAACCGATCATCATCGTCCTGATCATCCTGGTGGTGCTCGTGTTCGTCGCACTCATCAAGACGATCCAGGTCATCCCCCAGGCCAGCGCCGCCATCGTCGAGCGGTTCGGCCGCTACACCCGCACGCTCAACGCGGGCCTGAACATCGTCGTGCCGTTCATCGACTCCATCCGCAACCGCATCGACCTCCGCGAGCAGGTCGTGCCCTTCCCGCCGCAGCCGGTGATCACCCAGGACAACCTGGTCGTGAACATCGACACCGTCATCTACTACCAGGTGACGGACGCCCGCGCCGCGACGTACGAAGTCGCCAGCTACATCCAGGCGATCGAGCAGCTCACGGTCACCACCCTGCGCAACATCATCGGCGGTATGGACCTCGAGCGGACCCTGACCTCCCGCGAGGAGATCAACGCGGCACTGCGCGGCGTCCTCGACGAGGCCACCGGCAAGTGGGGCATCCGCGTCAACCGCGTCGAGCTCAAGGCCATCGAACCGCCCACCTCCATCCAGGACTCGATGGAGAAGCAGATGCGCGCCGACCGTGACAAGCGCGCGGCCATCCTCCAGGCCGAGGGTGTGCGGCAGTCCCAGATCCTCACCGCCGAGGGCGAGAAGCAGTCCTCCATCCTGCGCGCCGAAGGTGAGGCCAAGGCCGCCGCGCTGCGCGCCGAGGGTGAGGCCCAGGCGATCCGGGTGGTCTTCGAGTCCATCCACGCCGGCGACCCGGACCAGAAGCTGCTCTCCTACCAGTACCTCCAGATGCTCCCGAAGATCGCCGAGGGCGACGCCAACAAGCTCTGGATCGTGCCCAGCGAGATCGGGGACGCCCTGAAGGGCCTCGGCGGTGCCCTCGGCAACTTCGCCCCGCCCTCCGGCGGCGGCTCCATCCCCAAGCCCAGCTCGCCGAACCGTGAAGTACCCCCCATCGACTGACACCCCGCGGTACCTGGTGCATGATCGGGCGGGACCGTACCGATCATGCAGGGGGGAACTCGCGTGAGCATCTGGGAAGCCGTAGCCGTCTTCGCCGCGGGGCTCGGCGCCGGCACCATCAACACCGTCGTCGGGTCCGGCACTCTCATCACCTTCCCCGTACTCCTCGCGGTCGGCCTGCCGCCGATCACGGCGAACGTCTCCAACACCCTCGGCCTGGTGCCCGGTTCGTTCAGCGGAGCCATCGGCTACCGCCGCGAACTCGCCGGCCAGCAGCGTCGCATCCTCCGCTTCGGCGCCGTCGCACTCGTCGGCGGGCTGGCAGGCGCAATGCTGCTGCTCGCGCTGCCCTCCAAGGCCTTCGACGCGATCGTTCCCCTACTCATCGCCGTCGCACTCGTCCTCGTCGTCGCGCAGCCCCGGCTCGCCGCGGCGCTCCGCGCCCGACGGGCCCGCAACAACACCACCGCCCACCGCGACGGCGGCATCGCCCTCCTGCTCGGCCTGCTGCTCGCCAGCACCTACGGCGGCTACTTCGGCGCCGCCCAGGGCGTCCTCTACCTCTCCCTGATGGGCCTGCTGCTCCAGGAGGACCTGCAGCGCATCAACGCGCTCAAGAACGTCCTCGCACTGATCGTCAACGGCGTCGCGGCGATCTTCTTCCTCTTCGTCGCCCGCTTCGACTGGACCGCCGTCCTGCTGATCGCCGTCGGCTCGTCCCTCGGCGGCCAGATCGGCGCCACGGTGGGCCGGCGCCTGCCACCCACCGTCCTGCGCGCCGTCATCGTCCTGGTGGGCCTGGCGGCCATCGCCCAACTCCTGCTCAAATAACCGGAGTCGGAGCCGGGCGACCGGGGCCGGGTGACCGCACTACGCCGGCAGCGCCAGCCAGTCCGGCAGCTCCTCCCGCACGGACACCCCGAGCGCCGAGATCATCGCATCCGCCGGCGTCGGCTCGAACGGACGCCGCAGCAGCCGCATACCCGCCTGCTCCGGCGTACGGTCCGCCTTGCGGTGATTGTCCTCCGCACACGAGGCGACGGTATTCAGCCAGGTGTCCGCGCCACCCTGCGCCCGCGGCACCACGTGATCAACCGTCGTCGCCCGCCGACCGCAGTACGCGCACCGGTGCTGGTCCCGCACCAGCACCCCCCGCCGCGACCACGGCGCCCGTCTTCGGAACGGCACCCGTACGAATCTGCTGAGCCTGATGACCCGTGGCACCGGCACATCCACCGAAGCAGCCCGGATCCGCAGGCCCGGGTGCGAGTTCTCCACCACGGCCTTGTCCTGCATCACCAGCACCACCGCACGCCGCAGCGACACCGTCGACAGCGGCTCGAAGCTCGCATTGAGGACCAGCGTCTCGCGCATCCCGCCCACCTCCCGGACCCGCTCCGCCCCCGCGGCGAAGTTGCTCCACTGTGCAGTGGCAGGTATTCCCCGAACAACGCAATTTCCGTGCCCCACAAGGGAAATGGCAGGCAAGGGGAAGATGAAGAAGAGGTGTTCCGGCGGCGCCCGTCACGGACCGCGCACCGGGGGTCGGGACGCTCCGGATCCCGCCCCCGTGACACACGGGACCCGGAGCGCACGACTGCCGGCGAGGACATCCGGCGAACACCCGGACTCCGGCGAACGGGAGGCGACACACCTGCGCCCCGCCGCTCCCGCATCTGCGGTACCGGCCGGCCGACGACCTGTGCGGGGCGTCGGCCGGGTACCACTCTGTGTGCGGGAAGCGCCGGGGCGCAACGGGATTACGGGCCTCAGCCCGCCGCGGGAATCTCGTACTCGGCGATCAGCTGAGCCCGCCCGACGGTGTGGAACCGCAGGTTGAAGCCCACCACCGCGGGCGAGGCGTCCTCGTCCGGGCCGAGCTTCTCCTGGTCCACCGCGTAGACGGTGAACACATAGCGGTGCGAGCCGTCCCCGGGAGGCGGCGCCGCGCCCCCGAAGTCCCGCGTCCCGTAGTCGTTGCGCACATGAACGGCCCCTTCCGGAAGCCCCTTCATGTCACCGCTCCCGGCACCCGCCGGCAGCTCCGTCACCGACGCCGGAATGTCGAACAGCGACCAGTGCCAGAAACCACTGCCCGTCGGGGCATCCGGGTCGTAGCACGTGACCGCGTAGCTCTTCGTGTCGGCGGGCGCACCCTCCCAGCGCAGCTGCGGCGAACGGTTCCCCTCGGCGAAGACCTGCTCCGGCCGCAGTGTTCCGCCCGGCTCCACCTCGTCGCTGAGCACCGTGAACTCCGGCACCGGCGGATGGAAATCGTGCGGGAGCGGCCGCCGCTTCAGCTCGGACACCTCGACACCTCCTGATCGCTTGCTGATACCTGTCCGGCCAGGTTAGAGCCAGTTCCGCTTACCGCCGACCTCGGCCAGCCACTGGTTGAGGTATCCCGCCCAGTCGGTCCCCTCGTAGTCGTTCAGTCCCACCGTGAACGACCGGTACGAGTCGGATCCTCCGGTGAACAGCCCCGGCTTCTTGTCCATCTCCAGGACGACGTCCATCTCACGGTCGTCCGACACGAAGGAGAGCTCCACCTGGTTCAGCCCGCGGTACTGCTGCGGCGCGTAGAACTCGACCTCCTGGTAGAACGGCAGCTGCTGCCGCGTCCCCCGGATGTGCCCCTGCTCCAGGTCGGCGGCCTTGAACCGGAACCCGAGCCGCCCGAAAGCGTCCAGAATCGCCTGCTGCGCCGGCATCGGGTGCACATTCACCGGGTCCAGGTCACCGGAGTCCACCGCGCGCGCGATCGCCAGCTCGGTCGTCACCCCGACGCTCATCCCGCGCAGATGCGTCCCCAGAAACGTGGTGATCGGCGTCTCCCACGGAATCTCCAGCCCGAACGGCACCGTGTGCGCGGCACCCGCCTGCACCTGGAAGGCCCCGCCCAGCTGCATCTTGGTGAACTGGATGTCCCGCTTGAACTCCTCGTCGCCGCTCTCGACCTCGACGCGCGCCTGCAGCCCGACCGACACCCCCTGGATCTCCTGCGCCACGGACCCGCCCTGGATCCGGACCTCACCCTGCACGACTCCACCGGGAACGACGTTCTCCTCGAAGAGCACCGTCTCCACCGACGCGCCCCCGGCCCCCATACTCGCCAGCAGCTTCTTGAACCCCATGCTCTTGTCCTCCCCAGGCACCACGCCTGTGCTCAGTGCAACTCACCGGGATCCCGACGCGGTGTCCGTCCCGGCCGGGCTCCTGCGAACCCTCGAACTCCTACCAACGCGAAACGGCACAGGCCGGTTCCGCGAGCCACACCTTCCCAACCCCGACGCCCCCATGGCCAGTCGTCCACCCGATCGCCTGCACTACCCTCGGGGCGCATGACCGACGTACCGGAACGTATGCCGCTCTCCCGCGACTTCTTCGACCGCCCGGTGATCGAGGTCGCACCCGACCTCCTCGGCCGCACCCTCGTCCGGCACACCCCCGCCGGCCCGATCGAACTCCGCCTCACAGAGGTGGAGGCATACGACGGCGAGACGGACCCCGGCTCCCACGCCTACCGCGGCCGCACCGCCCGAAACGCCGCGATGTTCGGCCCGCCCGGCCACGCGTACGTCTACTTCATCTACGGCATGTGGTTCAGCGCCAACCTGGTCTGCGGCCCCGAGGGCAGGGCGAGCGGTGTCCTCCTGCGCGGCGGCGAAATCCTCACCGGCACCGAGCTGGCCGCCGACCGCCGCCCCAAGGCCCGCACCACCGCCGAGCTGGCCAAGGGCCCGGCCCGCCTGGCCACCGCCCTCGACATCGACCGCACCCTGAACACCGCCGACGTCTGCCACGGTGGCGACCCCGCCGCCCTCCTCTCCGTCCTGCACGGCGACCCCGCGCCGCCGGGCCGGGTCCGCAGCGGCCCGCGGGTCGGCGTCGGCGGCGACGGAGCCGACCACCCCTGGCGTTTCTGGATCGCGGACGAACCGACCGTCAGCCAGTACCGCCCGCACAAGCCGCGCCGCCGCGCCACGTCGGCCTCCTGACCGACCAGGGCCACCGGACCGACCAGGGCCGCTTGACTCTCGTTGACCGAACGCCTAACGTGGCCCGAGCCGCTGGAGACGGGCAGCGCTATTTGCGCAGACCGCCAGGCGGCACAACCAACCACTACGCAAGCTTCCCTGACGGGTCTCTTTTGGCGTTGCCAAAATTCGACCCCGGCGGCCCGATTATGAGTCGCCCCGGAAAGTCGGTAAAGTAGTTGACGCGCCGAAAGGCGTGAACAATCCCCTCCGACGGGAATTCGGAACCGAAATTCGACCGGAAACGGCGAGGCTCGGATCTGGTAAAGTCGGAAAGGCCGGAAAGCGAAAGCCGGAAGGCCGACCCCGCTCCAACGGGGGCCGGAGACGGAAACGGATCTGGTAAGGTTGGAAACGCGAAGAAGCCGAAAGGCGGAAACGCACCGGCGAAAATCG